>PNNY01000115.1 GCA_013824485.1 Sideroxydans sp. | reverse complement strand
CTGAAGGTGAGTGCAGTGGGTGAGGCGCGTGAAGAGCTGAAACGCATCACCGATATATTCCGTGGTCGCATCATCGACGTATCCAGTACCAGCTACACCATCGAGTTGACCGGCACGGGTTCCAAGCTGGACAGCTTCCTGCAAGCCATCGATCACGGTCTCATCATCGAGACAGTCCGTACCGGTTCTTCGGGTATCGGGCGTGGCGAACGCGTTTTGAAACTTTAACAACTATCTTTTAATCACTGATTTTTTCGACGAGGCCAACATGAAAGTTTATTACGACAAAGACGCAGACCTTTCCCTGATCAAGGGCAAACAAGTGACCATCATCGGCTACGGCTCCCAAGGCCACGCCCACGCACAGAACCTTAAAGAGTCCGGCGTCAACGTGACTGTGGGTCTGCGCAAGAATGGTGCTTCTTGGAAGAAAGTTGAAGCCGCTGGCATCAAGGTCGCTGAAGTGGCTGATGCAGTGAAGAACGCAGATGTCGTGATGATGCTGTTGCCTGATGAGAACATCCCTGATGTGTACAACAAAGATGTTGCGCCAAACATGAAGGCGGGTGCTGCTCTGGCTTTCGCACACGGTTTCAACGTGCACTACAACCAAGTCGTGCCACGCGCTGACGTGGACGTGATCATGATCGCGCCAAAAGGCCCTGGCCACACTGTGCGTTCCGAATACCTCAAAGGCGGCGGCGTACCAACATTGATCGCGGTGTACCAAGACAAGACCGGCAAAGCGAAAGACATCGCATTGTCTTACGCAGCAGCTAACGGTGGCACCAAAGGTGGCGTGATCGAGACCAACTTCCGTGAAGAGACAGAAACAGACTTGTTCGGTGAGCAAGCTGTGTTGTGCGGTGGTGCGGTTGAGTTGGTGAAGGCTGGTTTCGAGACATTGACCGAAGCGGGTTACGCGCCAGAGATGGCTTACTTCGAGTGCTTACACGAACTGAAGCTGATCGTCGACCTGATGTACGAAGGCGGTATCGCTAACATGAACTACTCCATCTCCAACAATGCGGAGTACGGTGAGTACGTTACGGGTCATCGCGTCATCGCTGATGAAGCGCGCGCCGCAATGAAGGAATGCCTGAAGAACATCCAGAACGGTTCCTACGCTAAACAGTTCATCTTGGAAGGGCGTACCAACTATCCAGAGATGACTGCGCGTCGTCGTTTGAATGCCGAGCATCCGATCGAAGTCGTGGGCGGACAGTTGCGCTCCATGATGCCTTGGATCGCGAAGAACAAACTGGTCGATCAATCAAAGAACTAAGCAATTTGAAGGGGGAAGAGGTAAGGAAGAGGGGTAAGTCCCACACTTCCGAGCTGATTCCCCTTTTTTCGCACTACGTCAAAGTCACCATCGGTGATAAAGTGTCCGTAACGACTTCTTCCTTGGCAAGCATCTGACCCTATGATCGAAACTAAACAGCGTGAACGAATGAACCTGCGCAGGCGCAGCATCTACTTGTTGCCTAACCTGTTCACCACGGCTGCCTTGTTCGCTGGCTTCTATGCCATCGTGCAATCGATGAATGGTCGTTATGAGATCGCTGCAGTGGCTATCTTCATCGCGATGGTGTTGGATGGATTGGATGGTCGCGTGGCGCGCATGACGCACACGCAAAGCGAGTTCGGGGCAGAGTACGACAGCTTGTCCGACATGGTCTCATTCGGTGTCGCACCATCGATCCTGATGTACGAATGGGCTTTCCGTGATCTGGGTAAGTGGGGGTGGTTCGCCGCTTTCATCTACTGCGCGAGTGCTGCACTGCGTTTAGCGCGCTTCAATACCAACATCGACGTGGTCGATAAGCGTTACTTCCAAGGGTTGCCCAGCCCGGCTGCAGCAGCTTTGGTGGCAGGCTTCGTGTGGGTGATGTTGGATAACAAATTCACGGGGTATGAGCTGCGTTGGTATGCCGCTGCGGTGACTGTGTTTGCTGGCCTGAGTATGGTGAGTAGCCTCAAGTACTACAGCTTCAAGTCCATCAATATGCGAAAGAGTGTGCCGTTCATCGTCATCTTTTTGTTCGCGTTGTTCTTCATCTTGGTGTCAGTGGATCCTCCATTGCACCTGTTCTTGCTGTTCCTAGGGTACTGCTTGTCCGGCTACGTGATGGCGCTACTGGGGCTGCGTAAGCCGAGCTCAGTTCCGCCACCGCAACCTTAAGTACGCACCCAAAGCGTTTCATTTTCTCCCGCAGTGCGGTTCAGCACGCGGGACAAGACGAATAACAGATCCGATAGTCGATTCAGATAACGCCCTCCGTCTTCACTCACGATCTCGCTGTGTGCGAGATGGCAGTGATCTCGCTCCGCGCGTCGCGCCACGCTACGGGCGACATGGCATAAGGCTGCCGCACGTCCACCGCCGGGTAGGATGAATTCCTTGAGCGGGGGCAGGTCGGCGTTGTAGTGCGCGATGGCGTCATCCAAACGTAATAACTTCTCCTGTGAGAAGGTTGTGCCGGGCAGAGCTAAGGTCGAGCCCAGATCGAACAAGTCGTTCTGGATGCGCAGCAATTCATCGCGAATATCTTGCTGCATCGGTTCGGCGAGTAATACGCCGAGATGGCTGTTAAGTTCATCTACGCTACCCAGCACATTGATGCGTGCGCTGTCTTTGCTTAGACGAGTGCCATCGGCTAGGCCAGTGGTGCCATCGTCTCCCGTGCGTGTCACGATGCTACTCAAGCGGTTCGCCATCACTGTTTCTCCAAGCAACCGATATAGATAGCAGCATCGGGTGCAGTCTTGTTGCGTTGCGCCTGCCAGATCATCTCGCCCAGACAATCCATCATCGCGTGTTGCGCCTCATGCTCGGATTCGTATTTCTGTGTGAGGCGAACGAACTGTTCGCGGATGCCATGCGGCTGTCCGATGGAGATCTGTTCTTCGATGGTCAGGTGCATCATCAGATGCAGGAAGGGATTCACCACGGAACCATCGGCGGCGAAATCCTTGTCTCGGTTCTTTTCAGCATCGTTGAAGATGGCGTGATACTCGGGATGCTTGTCGATGAGCTGTGCCGTCAGGTCTTCCAGCGGCGATAGCAATTCTTTGGCACAGCGCTTGCGCCAAGATTCGAACAGGAACAGTCGCGCTTCATCGCGGGTGGGATTGAACATCACAATTCCTTCTTTTTGTATTCACACAGATCTTGAATGATGCAGTCGCCGCATTTCGGTTTGCGTGCGATGCAAGTGTAGCGCCCATGCAGGATGAGCCAATGGTGCGCGTCTTGTTTGAATTCGTCGGGGACGAATTTCATGAGTTTCTTTTCGACTTCCACCACATCTTTACCGGGCGCTAAGCCGATGCGGTTGCTGATGCGGAAGATGTGTGTGTCGACGGCGATGGTCGGCTGGCCGAAGGCGGTGTTGAGGATGACGTTGGCGGTCTTGCGTCCCACACCGGGCAGGGCTTCCAGCGCTTCGCGGGTCTGCGGAACTTGTCCATCATCTTGTTCCAGCAGGATGCGACACATCTGGATGATGTGTTTGCTCTTGGTTTGATACAGCCCGATGCGTTGCACGTAGCTACGCAGTTCGGCTTCGCCTAGATCAAAGATGGCTTGCGGGGTGCGTGCAACGGGAAACAGTTCGCGCGTGGCGAGGTTGACGCTCTTGTCGGTGGCCTGTGCGGAAAGGATGACAGCGACCAGCAACTCGAACGGGGACGCGTGTTCTAACTCGGTAGTGGGGTGAGGGTTCGCTGCTTGCAGGCGCAAGAAGATCTCGCGCCGTTTTGCCGCATTCATCCTTGCACAGCCTCGCCCGTCATCGGTGCGGACGAGGGTTTGTTACGTGCCTTCGCTTCCGCGCGCAGGTTCAGCCAATTCTTACCTGCGATGAGTAGGCCGAGGCCGATGAATGCGCCGGGTGGCAGGATGGCGAGGAGGAAACCTTTGTAATCAGGGATGACATGCAGCACCCAACCTTGAGCCATATCGCCGAGCGCCAAGTCGATGCCGGAAAATAAAGTGCCTTTACCGATGACCTCGCGGAACGCGCCCAACACACCCAGCACGGCGGTAAGACCAAGCCCCATCGCAAAGCCATCCCATGCCGAGGCCATCGCGCCGTTCTTGGAGGCGAAGGCTTCGACACGTGCTAGCACGATGCAGTTGGTGACGATGAGCGGGATGAAGATGCCGAGCACCACATACAAGCCGTACATGTAGGCGTTCATCAGATATTGAACGACCGTGACTAGTACCGCGATGATGAGGATGAACACGGGGATGCGGATCTCGTTAGGAACGTAGTTGCGGATGGGGGCGATGGAGGCACCACTCAATGCCATTACGATGGCAGTGGCGAGCCCAAGGCTCACGCCATTCACCACAGTACTGCTCACGGCCAGCAATGGACACAGGCCGAGCAATTGCACGATGCCTGGGTTCTGTTTCCACATGCCGTTGTGGAAGATGTCGCGGAATTCTTGGAGATTCATTTGCGCGTCTCCTTTTTGACGGGTTCATTCGCGGCAAACAACTGCTCGCGATTCTCGGCGAAGTAGATGAGTGCCTTGTTCACTGCTTTGACGATTGCGCGCGGCGTGATGGTCGCACCTGCCATGTATGCGAACTGGCCACCGTCCTTCTTCACTTTCCAATCATCGTCTTTGTACACCTCGCGCGATTTTCCGTCGAACCCTTTGATCCAAGGGTCTTTGGGCAGCTCGATGTAATCACCCAGACCCGGGGTCTCTTTGTGGGTCACTACACGAACACCTGCCAATTCGCCATTGGCGCGCACGGCTAGGATGAGCGCGATCTTGCCGCTGTAACCATCTGGCGCGATCGACTCCACCACCACGGCGGAAGGTTCGCCTTTGAGGCGTGCACGATAGGCGATGGTGACATCTTCTGTGCCCAACAAAGGACTAGGCGCAACGTTCAGTTTGTCTTGGATGATGTCGTTGTCGAACAGGCTTGTGGGCACGATCTGGGTGATGAGTTTCATCTTTTCCGCTTCCTCACTCTTCACGATGGCGTCATGCGTCATGAAGAACACCGATGCGAGGATGGCGGTGGCGATGACCGCGAAAAAGATCAGATTGGCTGCGGTTTGCAGGGTGGAGCGCGCGATGCGTTTCATTTGCCACTCCCTTTCTTGCCGAACACCTTGGGTTGCGTGTAAGCATCGATGAGTGGCACGCAGAGGTTCATCAGCAAAGTGGCAAAGGCCATGCCATCAGGGAAGCCGCCGAACACTCGAATGAGATAAGTGAGGATGCCCGCGCCGACTGCAAAGATGAATTTGCCTTTGGCAGTTGTGGGTGAAGTGACTGGGTCGGTGATGATGAAGAACGCGCCGATCATTGCCGCGCCAGAGAACCAGTGGAACATCGGAGTGACGTAATGCTGCGGGTCAACTAGGTGGAATATCCCTGCGGTGGCGAACAACGCAGCCAGATAAGCCACAGGCAAGTGCCAAGTGATGATGCGTGTGAATATCAGGTAGAGGCCGCCGATAGCGAAACCAATCGCGACCATCTCACTTCCCTTGCCAGCGAGGCGACCGTAAATAGGCATGTCGCGGATGTCGCTCACTGCTAGGCCGAGATGCAATTGCGTCTTCATGGTATCCA
>PNNY01000114.1 GCA_013824485.1 Sideroxydans sp. | reverse complement strand
GACTTCACCGTTCTGCATCTCAGCCATCGCACCTGATTCAAAGATCAGCGGATCATGCTCAGTAGACAGGCTGTGACCGAACAGCGCACCATCTACCAGATCAGTGAGCTGCTCGATGTCGGTGATTCCTTTACCGCCCTGAGCGCCGCTGATATTGCGCACCGCCGATACGACTTGAAACCGCACCTCGCGTTTCTGCGCCACCAATCCAGTCATGTAGCGATTAGCAGATCCTCGCCTATTCTTTGGAACCACAAATACAGCAGGAAACTTCACAGTGCCTTTTTTGATCGCCGCAAGGTTGGCTGCGATGCCAGTAGATTGCAGACCGACGACTTGAGAGGTGATGCGCGCCAGAACAAGACTGGAAGCGGTAGTCATCCGCGCGCACCCCGGTCAAACACCCGTCCACCGGGCGCGCTGAATTGCACCGTGTTGGTGGGTGCTGCTACATTGTTTGCGGCATCCAATCCCAACCCAAGCTTGCCGCTGGCGACGCTATCCATAAACTTGATCGCGTCCTTGTAACGATTGCGCACTTCATCCGTCTCGGTCACACCCGCACCGCAAAGACGGTAGCGGGCGATGTCGCAAGCGAACCCAGTTAGGATCTTCGGAACATTGGCCAGCGGCAACTTATGACGTGGGGCCAGATACGGCTCGATCTCAGCATCTGCCTCGGCCAGCGCACCATCCAACACTGCATCATCGACCACACCAAGGTTCTGGCGGTCGGTGAGCGCGATCACTTCGGGTTCACCGAAGCGCGCGATCATGTTGGCTTTGGATGCAAAGGTCATGGTTACTCTGCTGCGGCTTCTACTTCGATCTCGACTTCGGCAACGGTCAGATTGCTCTCAGCCTTGATCGCTGCGATCTGCTCTTTGCTGAACTCGGTCAGGGCGACAATCGTTTCGCCTTTGACCCATGCGCGGCCACCGCGACGGAAACCGTCTGCCAGCGATACCACTTTCAACGCCTTCACTTTTTTAACTTCTGCTTTTGCCATGATTCACCTCATCTGTTTTGTTCGTGCCCGACCACGCTCAAGGTGGTCGGGGCTACGTTACTGCTCGCGGGGGGGATATTCCTTAAACGCCTGTCGAACCGTACGCCAACTGCCAGAAACCGTATCCACCTGCGGCACGTGCTTCTGCGCCGTACTTGAACTTCTTGCGGTTGAACACGTCGTCGGCATTCATGTCGGTCTGTTCGACGAACACAGGTGCTTTGCGCTCTTGGTAGATGAACGGCTTGATTGGCTTGCTCGTATCCAACAAGAACCATGCGGTGTCGCTGGTGATACGCGCATCCACTACCACCTCGGCTGTGCCCTTGTATGGGTTGGCCTTGCCATCATCCAGACGGTCGTTGGTGATCAGTGCCAGGGCGATGTGTTCCAACGCAGGGCCGACCAGCAATACATTTGGAGTGACGTTCAATGGACGGCCTTCGTCATCCTTGAACTTACGCATCGCAGTGCGTGCTGCACCGTAGCTGGCAATCGCAGCAGCTTGCGTCGCTACAGACAATGCCACTGCGCTCTTGTTGGAGACGGATTCATACAAACCAGTCGTTGGATTCTTCACCGGGTGATCAACATCGCAGAAGAACTGACCATCGAAGCACAGGTTGGTGAATGCGCCGTTTACCAAGTCCATCACGATCTCATCAGGCAACTGGGCGGCAGAGTCACCGGCCATCTGTGCTTGTGGGCCATAGATGCCCAAGTTGTCATCCTCGATGTCGTTGCGGTCGACCTCGACAGTCGCTTCCCAGTCTTTATTGGCGATAGTGTATTTCGCACCTTCCAAAGACTTGACGTTCTTATCGCCAACCCACAGACGCATCTTGGGGAACTTGGACAGCCACACATAATCGTTCTGGCCAGAGGTACTTGGTACCAACATAGCGATCTTCTTCCACACCGAGGGTGCGGCAGAGAACGCGTTGTTGAAGCTGGTCTTCAAGCTGATGAACAGATTGGACAGGCTGTCTTTGTTGACCAACATACCGCCGAGTGCGATGCCAATACCGCCATCGCCTAAAAAGTCAGCCTGTTGCGCGGGTGCGCCGAACACGATTGCGGCTAAGGCGAACATCGCCACGCCGAACAGCCATGCGTAAGATTTAACGAGTTTCATCTGTATCTCCTGATTAGTTAACGAAGGGGGTTTGGCTTACAGCACCCACACGCCATCAGCTTCAACGCCGATGACGATGCCTGCTGCGGAACGAGCGCCTGCGCCGTTGGTGAGAGCTACGGTCTGGTCGTCCACGATGTAGCAGACCTTACCCAGCGAGGCTTGGGTGACGGCATCCGCACCGTGGTTGGCAAACTTGAACGCTTCGCCGCGACGAACCAATACAGACACTGCGCCATCTGCACCTGCTGTGTTGTCGATGGTCTCTTCTGCGCGGCCAAGATAGGTCAGCGTGGCAGCAACCGCGCCGGGCGTGCCGTAGCCGGTTGCATTTGCCGCAACCAGAGAGCCAGCGAAGATCTTCTTGGTAGCAGCGACGGGAACGGCGATCAGCTTGCCGTCCTTCATGTTGGTATTACGATCAGCAGCAAGTGCAGTCATGTTTCTCTCCTGTTAGTGGATGGGTGGTTAAGCCGCTGCCTGCGCGGCCAAGGTCTTTTTGAAGTCTTCTGGATTCACGCCAGTGCTACGGCACATCGCCAGCTGCGCATCAGACAATTCACCTTGGGGCGTACCTACTGGTTGCTTGCCTTGGGTCTGCGTGCTGGTCAGCGCAGCGACACCTTGTGCGGTTTCGATGTAGGCCGTCAGCGCAGCCATGTCTTTCATGCCGAGGTCACGTGCCCACTTCTCTTGCGGGGGTAGCAACTTGCCAGCAGTCAGTGCGGCAGTGACGACGCCATCCACTTCGCGGGTAGTCTTCTCGGTGCGCAAGGTAGCCACTTCGAATTGCAGTGCAGCCATCGCATCGACGGGGACATACTTGGCAGGATCAGGGACGGCAGCAGACAAAGTAGCGATCTGCGTATTCTTGGCAGCGATCAGACTGGTGATGCTGAAACCAGCCGCAGCCACCTCGGTCGAGTTGTCCGCCTTGATGAGTGCGACCGCCTTTTGCAACTCGGCGACGATGTCTTCTTGTGTGGCCAGCGTTGGAAGGTTCAGCATCCAGCGCAGGTTTTCTAGCAGTTCTTCGAGATCCATACTCAGTGTCTCCTGTTGTGTGATTGAAGCGGTTAAACGAGCGCTGACTTCCTCCATGCCGTCGATGGCAGCGTTGTTAGTCAGTGCGGCATTGAGGATTTTTTTAACTGCGCCTGTCTTCTTGTCGTAGAAGATGACGGGAGAGATGAAGCGATATTCTTTGGCATCGATGTGGAGCTTGGCGGTCTCAGTCCATTCGACCTTGGCGAACAGACCTTCACCTTCGCGCCACTCCATCCCCTCGGCAGTGAACCAGCCAGCGGCAGGTGCCTTCTGCCCATTCTCGGCAGTGAGGATGCTTTGGTGTTCGTAGTCGATACAGATTGGATTAGCGAGTGCCGCGATGTCGGCGATGATCTTGGCGGCGATATCGGCGCTGGTCATCCATGCGGCACACTCGGTCGGGCGACCATCACGTGCACGGAACTCTCCCGCAGGTAGCAACTGGATATATCCGTTCGCATCCAGCACAAACGAACAGGCCGCGAAGGCGACCGATTGAGTGCGTGGTTTGGTGGTTTTTGATTTCATGCCGCCATTCTGGTGAAGGCGACATAGAGAGTTAAGGCGGAAGGGCTTCCGCTAGAGATAACGAGGGAGCTTTTTTAAACTAACACCCTCGCCGGAAAAATGCAAAGCGGGGAGGTTCGTGTATTTGGCATCCAGAGGTGGGTAAAAAAACGCCCACAGACCCCGTTAGACCCCCGTTAAAAACGTCGCACAGGAAATTTGGCTACATCGGGCGCTTAAATAGAATCCAAAACGCCGTAGGCCGCTTTATTTGATTTGCGGATTTTTAGGGCTGCGCACCGAAATGCCCTACAAGCAATCTTACAACCGCGTCCACTGCCTGCGGCTGTAAATTACCTGCCGTAGTGATCGGGACTTGCGGACGAGCTGGGATGATGGATTTGTGTCCGCGTCCGGCTTTGCCGCCCAAGTTCTGGATAGCAGCTTGCTTCTTGTTGCTGCCAATCCAAGCGCTCACTGCATCTGAGCCAGTTGAGTAGGATGCGGCAAGCTGGCCACTGTCCTGCATGATCATAATGGGCAATGCGCCACGCTTCTTGCGCGCTTCGATAGTGGATTCGCTCAGCGGCTGCCATTTCGGCCTGCCTTCATCAGCAAAGTTGTCCTCGGTCTGACTGGCAAGCTCGGTGCTGATCGCGCGCATCACTGGCGACATATCGCGGCCTGACTGCTGGAGGTGATCCAGCAATCTCATAACTTGGCGGTCATTGATCTCGGTTTTAAACATCACTGTCTAGCTTCTTCTGCGCAGCATCCAGCAGCTTTTCCAACTGTTGCGCGTGTTGCGATGGGTTATAGCTCCACCCAGCATCGGGTGCGAATAACTTGTCTTGACCATCCACTTTGATACGCAGCGCCTTCACCTGCACGGTGCTGCCATCCCTCATCGGTATCTCGTGATCGATCAGGTTGCCTTCAGACGATTGAACGGTGGAGCCTGCTACTGCGTCGGCTGTCATTGGGCGCACGCGGCAGCGGCAGTTGAATCCGTTGGGCGGGTAGTGCGTAGCCCATAGCGCATCGTCGTAGCGGAACACACGCCCATTCATCGCGCGGTGCGCGGGGCGGGTACGGCCATCCAGCACAGATACATACATCCAGTACGGGTGGCTGTCCGCGCTTTCCATCATTGAGCGGTAGCGCCCAGCCATGTAGGCAGTTTGCAGGTTGGTTTGGTAGATCGTCTTGAGACGGCGCGGGCTACCGAGTTGCACCTGGCTAACTTCACCGCTGACGGTGTCGATGTGTTCAGTCTTCCCCCACCAACCCTTTGCTTGCAGGATAGGTGTCAGGTTCTTTTGAAACTCATGGAAGGTAGTGCCATTGTTCAGTGCATCGTCCACCGCACCACGGATATCGTTGAGGATGTCCGTGTTCATTACCTTAGCCACGGTGAACGCTTTGGCCTGCGCTTCTTGCCACAGATCACGCCAGTCCCATGTCAGCACGTAGCCTTTGGACTGGAAGTACTCGATGGCCTTTTCAGGGGGAAGGCCGAAGACAGCGGAGAGGTCGATTTTCATAAATGAGCCAAGAACTGTTCGTTGTTACGGCGCACGCGATCTTTCGCTAGGAGCGCCGCTTCATCTTTGATGGAGCGCGGTGTCTGGCGAGGGTAATCGATGTACCCCAAGCCACCACTGGGTTGTGGGGCGGGCGGCTGGATACCGCTCACCGCTACGGTTGGCACATAGCCATTGATCGTCAGATGCCCGGCTACAGCCGCGATGACACGATGGCTGGACTGGGTAACGGCGGATGCATACCCGCTCAGGGCGATGTGTCCGGTAGTTGCGGTAAGTGTGCGGTGGTCGCTACGCAAGACCGTCGGCACTTTGCCGGACAGGACGATATGTCCGGTCTCAGCAGTGATCGCGCCGCTGTGCGACTGCGAGACTGACGGTATCTTCCCGCCGAATGCCAAGCGCCCTGCGGTTGGCGAAAGGGTGCGGTGATCGGTGCGTGTGATGCTTGGCGCATAACCAGTAAGGGCGATGTGCGCGGCACTTGTAGTGAGGGTACGGTGATCGGTATGGGTGACCGTCGGCACTTTACCCGTCAGCAAGACATGGGCCACGGACGGGGTGACGGTGTAGCCCTCGGTACGCGTCACACTGGGTGCATAACCCGTAAGGGTGATATGTGCGGCAGATGGTGATAG
>PNNY01000113.1 GCA_013824485.1 Sideroxydans sp. | reverse complement strand
AAATAATTCGGAATCTTATCCAACGACATCGTTATGAGTTATCTGAAAAGAACAATTACAGTATTAACGCTAGGCATATCGGCAACATTTTTGTGCGGCGTAGCCGAAGGAGCCGTATGCCAACCGTCTTATCAGCCTCCACCTCAACCATTTATCAATGAAGTATATAAATGCCTTAGTACTGTCATTGATTCCATCAAGAGCAATGAAACTAGCGGCTACGATGTTTTGGGTGAGCGTTTGGTCATTGTGCTTCTAACAACCAAAATAACCGACTACAACACCGTCAACGAAGTCCCTTGGGAGCGAGTCGCACAGCTGGTTGGAATCCTTAACTCACAATCGCTCATTGACCTATTTGTCAAAACAATTGGTGCTCCACGTGATGGTGAAGAAACAGATTCTGCCTATGCTCAACTGTATGCATGGCAAGCACCCAAGGTGCTTTTTTCGCTTGGGAAGTACAATAATAAGGAACGAGCAAGCCGAATTGATAGACTTGCCTGGGCGATTGTTAACGAGTACGGAGAGCGTATCAACCCTATTAATTACAAACGGTTACCAATAGGCTCGCATTTAGATCTTCTAGATGCCAAACACCCGCTTCGGCCGATTGCCAAAGAGTTGGAGAAATCAATACTTGGAATGCTAAAGGGGGCAGCATAGCAATTGTTTTCAGCAACGACCGCTTCGGGTTAAAAGCCCCCCTCCTATCCATCTCGAACTAGCACTACAATTGGCAAACCGCATGGGAGGAAATCATGCAAGCCAAATCCAACACATTCATCCGCTTATTTCTTTGCACGTTCCTTATAGTTCCGCTGCACGCCTATGGAGAATCCTTCGACTGGAGTATCGGCGGCTACGCAGGCCAGCATTACGACACGGCACCCGCTTGGATATTGGAGGGTGATGCCAGATTCGCTAAACACTATATGGTCGCAGTCACCGCCAGCAAGACTCTCTGGCGAGCCGAGACGCAGCCCCTATCCCTAGAAATTGACGGGATGATCGGCCATCAATCTGGCGTGGCGACTTTGCAAGAGATCGGCATCGCGCCGGTCGTTCGCTGGGATGGTTTCCCTTGGAGCGAGACTTTGCGAACTGGCCTGCGCCTAGCGCCACTCGGTGTTTCGTACACCACTTCCATCAGCCCATTAGAGCGCGGGGCAACTGGCAAAGGGAGCCGCACGCTCAACCTGCTATTGATCGAATTGGGATTCTCGCTGCCCACGATGAGTTCAGAAGAAGTGTTCGTGCGGCTTCACCATCGCTGCAGCATCTACAATCTGCTGAATGACTATGGCGCGAATGGTGAGGATTTTCTTGCGCTGGGTTACCGCCACCGTTTTTGAGTTCGGCTCATCACTCCAACACCCCGCACAGACTTTCACACGGGATGCCATCCTTGTTGGTGTCCAATTTTTTCACCCCGCACACGGTCAGATAGAAATGTGCTTCGTCGCAGGTCACCATCTGTGAGCAGTAGTTCTTCTTGCCGCAGGCCAAGTTGCCGAACTTCTCTGGCTTTTGCGTTTGTGGCTGAGTCTTGTGTTGCTGCTGAGGTGTGTGCTTGGTGGGTTCGGAGGGATGCTGCTTGCGCCACTGCGAAGGCTGCTGCGGATTCGTTTGTGACCATAAGCCACGACGTGCTTGCTGTGCTTCGCTCTGCAATATGTCGTAGGCTCTGCCTTCACGTGAACGCGAGTACGCCCATGCCATACCGCGTCGCACTTGCTCTTCGTTCACATTGATGTCGCCGATGCTGACGAGCGCGATGGTGCGCCCGAATTTATCTACCGCTTTGCTTTCCACATGGATGACCTTGCCACCGATGAGTGACTGCAATGATTCTTGTGCTTGCTTGCCGTAGGGTTGGTCTTTCTCAGGCGCATCGATATTCACCAGCCTGAGCTTTGCTTTGAACGGGCCGCTTTTGACGAACACGGTGTCGCCATCCATCACCGCCAATACTTTTGCATCGAACGCTTCGGCCTGTGCGTTCAGCACAACGAGCGCGAACAGTGCGGCGAGGAATCTCAAGGGCGCCTCAAGTGAGCGCGATCTTGATGACCGCGAGACACAGCAAGGCGTAGCCCGCTGCGAGCAGGTCATCGAACATCACACCCAAACCACCATGCCAGTGCGAATCGAAATGGCGGATGGGCTGCGGCTTGACGATATCGAAGAAGCGGAACAGAGAGAAGGCGAGCACTTGCCAGATGAAACCTTCGGGCGTGAAGAACAGCACCAGCATGAAAGCGACGATCTCATCCCACACGATGCCGCCGTAATCACCTACGCCTAATTCTTTACCTGTCTTGTCGCACACCCACACGCCGATGGCGAACGCCCAGATGAGCACAAAAAGGAACATGGCATCACTCAAACGTGGCGCCAAGAACCAATACATAGGGAAGGCGACCAGCGTACCCCATGTGCCGGGGGCTTTTTTCGCCAGCCCTGCACCAAACCCAAATGAGAGCAGATGCGCGGGGTGGCTGAACAAGAACTTCCAACTCGGCGTTATCTTCAATTCATCATGCAAAGTGGTCATAGCCGCCTTTCTCTATCTTCATCGCTTTGCCCTCACCATCACGCACCACGCATCCCAACTCTGCTTTGATATGACCGACGCGGGTGAGTGGGAATTTGAGTTGTTCGGCGAGCGCCATCAATACATCGCGCTGACTTTCTGGCGCAGTGAAACACAGTTCGTAATCGTCACCGCCCGCGAGCGCACATTGTTGTGCGACGTCTCTTTCGACACCGTCATCCACGATGGGGAGCGCTTCGACCTCGATCTCCGCGCCGACATTCGAGCGTTCCAATATGTGTCCAAGGTCGGCGAGCAATCCATCGGAGATGTCGATGGCGCTGTTGGCGATGCCACGTAATGCCAAGCCCAAGGACACGCGCGGCTGTGGTTGGTGCAAAGCCTTGAGGCACTCATCACGTACCTCGCCATAGAATTTGAACTTGCCTTGCAGGTTCGCCAAGCCGAGCGCAGCTTGCCCTAGCTTGCCTGACACCCAGATGTCGTCACCCGCCTTTGCACCATCGCGCCGCAGCGCTTTGCCGCGTGGCACTTCGCCCATGATGGTGATGCACAGATTGAGCGGGCCGCGCGTGGTGTCGCCTCCGATGAGCTCGACGCCGTTGTCATCCGCCAAAGCAAAGAAGCCTTCACTGAAACGCTGCAACCATTGCTCATCCACCGAGGGTAATGAAAGTGACAGCGTCGCCCAGCGCGGCACAGCCCCCATCGCCGCCAGATCGGATAGATTCACCGCGAGCGTCTTATGGCCTAACAGGAAGGGATCGGCATCAGGAAAGAAATGCGTGCCACTCACCAGCATGTCGGTGGAGACCGCAAGCTCTTTGCCATCTGACACGCGCAGCAATGCGGCATCATCCCCCACCCCAAGCTCTGCGCTCGGAGTGGAACGGGTGAAATATTTATGGATAAGATCGAATTCCGACATTTGGGTATCTCTATAAATCCAAACTTCGTCGCAATACTGCGTTGCTCACAAAAAATCACTCCTTACATATCTCGACATATGCCGCGTCGCGATTTTTTGCTCGCGCCTTGTCTTGCTTAGAATTTTGGATTTCTAGAGACACCCATTCGTCAAAACCAAGATGAATTACTTCGCTTTGACTTCGGCTGCACGGACTTGCGCCGCCAGCTTATCGAGCACGCCGTTGACGAACTTGTGGCCGTCGCTACCGCCGAAGGTCTTGGCAAGTTCGACCGCTTCGTTGATGACGACGCGATATGGCACTTCAGGCTGGTGGATCAATTCATACGCGCCCAACAACAGCACAGAGAACTCCACAGGGCTGAGTTCACTGACGGGACGATCCAGATGCGGCGTGAGTTGCTCCGCCAGATTCTCGCTTTCCGCGATGACGCCACGCAACAATCGGCAGAACAACTCCAAGTCGTAGCGCCCGATGCTCTTTTCTGCGAGTGTCGCCTTCTCGATCAACGAGGCAGGCTTGGCAGACAAGCGCCATTCATACACACCCTGCATCGCCAGTTCGCGTGCGCGGTGGCGCAAGCTCTTGGCGGGGGTCACTGTCTTGACTTCACTCATCTTATTTCTTTCAATAGATTCACCATCTCGATAGCAACGAGTGCTGCTTCCGCGCCTTTGATATTCATACGCACTTCGGCTTGCTCATCTGTATCGGTAGTGAGGATGGCATTGGCGATGGGCACACCGCTGTGCAACTGCACTTCGCCCACGCCACGTGCGGACTCGTTGCAGACGATCTCGAAGTGGAAGGTGTCGCCACGGATGACCGCACCTAAAGCGATGAGCGCATCGAACTTGCCCGACTGCGCCATCGTCTGCAACACCAGCGGTATCTCCAACGCACCCGGCACGGTCGCCAAGGTGATGTCATTCTCGCTCACGCCACTCTTCACCAGTTGCATGCAGCAAGAGGCCAGCAGACCTTCACAAACAGTTGGGTTGAAACGGCTCTGCACGACGCCGATGCGCATGCCTTTGCCGTTCAGGTTCTTTTCGATCTCTCTCATTTTTATTCCTTCGCAGAACAGTAACTGACGACTTCCAAGCCGAAGCCGGCCATGCTTGGCATCTTGCGTGGTGTGGCGATGAGACACATCTTGCCCACACCGACATCGCGCAATATCTGCGCACCAATGCCATAACTCTTGGGATCCCACTTCGCGGCATGATGTTCGGCGGGGGTATCCAATGCTCGTTCGAGCAAGGCTTGCGGCGTCTCATCTTGATGCATCAACACCAACACACCGCTGGACGATTCACTGATCTTTTTCAGCGCATCATGCACGCTGGTGCTCTTATCAAAGCTGGCATGTTCCATGAAGTCCATCACAGATAACGGGTCGTGCACACGCACCAGCGTCTCGAGCTCAGGTTTGATGTCACCCTTGACCAACGCCAGGTGTGTGCGCTGCGTGCTCTTGTCAGAATACGCGAACAACTCGAACTCGCCATAGGCGGTCTGGATGGTGCGCTTGCCCACGCGCTCGACCAGTGTCTCGTTATGGATACGGTATTCGATCAGGTCGGCGATGGTGCCGATCTTCAAGCCGTGTTGTTTGGCGAAGGGGATGAGGTCGGGCAAGCGCGCCATCTCGCCGTCTTCTTTCAATATCTCGCAAATGACTGCAGCAGGTGTCACCCCAGCCAGTTGTGACAGATCGCATCCTGCCTCGGTGTGGCCTGCACGCACCAACACACCGCCATCACGCGCCATGAGCGGGAAGATGTGGCCGGGCTGCACGATGTCGCTAGGCTGCGCGTGTTTGTTCGCAGCAGCCAGTACAGTACGCGCACGATCGGCCGCCGAGATGCCCGTGGTGACCCCCGTCGCCGCTTCGATGCTCAAGGTGAAGTTGGTCGCCAAGGGCAAGCCGTTCTCGCGCACCATCAAGGGCAGGTCGAGTTGTTTGCAATGCGCTTGGGTCAAGGTGAGGCAGATCAAGCCGCGCGCATGCTTGGCCATGAAGTTGATCATCTCGGGCGTGGCGAATTCGGCCGCGAACACGAGGTCGCCTTCGTTCTCGCGGTCTTCCTCATCCACCAGCACGACCATGCGGCCGGCGCGTATCTCTTCGATGATCTCTTTGATCGGTGCTACATCTGTCATTTCGATTGTTCTTTCTCTGCTTGCATCATGCGTTCTACATAACGTGCGATGAGGTCTATCTCCAGATTCACTCGCGCGCCCGTTTTCAATTCGTTCAACGTCGTCACTTCCAAGGTGTGCGGAATGAGGTTCACTTCGAACTCATGACCCGCGACACGATTCACAGTGAGACTCACCCCGTTGATGGTGATGGAGCCTTTCGTGGCGATATATTTGGACAGCGCTTCC
>PNNY01000112.1 GCA_013824485.1 Sideroxydans sp. | reverse complement strand
GCCGTCAGCTCGATCTCGCGTTCAGGGATGATGACGTTATGCGCGATGTACAACATGACTAGGCGATCACTCGAATCTCGATGTCACCCAACTCCACCACCTGCCCTGCGCGTATCTTGGCGGTCTTGCGCAATTCCACTTGCCCATCGACAGACACCACACCCTCAGCCACCAGCGCCTTGCCTGCCCCGCCGCTATCCGCCACACCGACCAGCTTGAGCAGATTGCACAGTTCGATGAACTCGCCGCGCAATTGAAATTCGAGTTGCTGACTCATAATTTGACGGCGTGTTCGCGCGTGGTATGGAACACCACTTTCGGCCAACGCTCTTGCGTCAATTTCAAGTTCACACTGTTCGGCGCGAGGTAGGCCAAGTTGCCTGCGGCATCCACGGACAAGTTATGCGACAACGCCTTCTGGAAATCAGCGAACACTTTTGCATCGTCACAAGTGACCCAGCGCGCGGTGTTCACACTGGCGCTCTCGAACATCGCATCCACGCCGTATTCACCTTGCAAACGACTCGCCACCACATCGAACTGCAACATACCGACCGCGCCCAGAATCAGATCACCGCTGTCCAGCGGCTTAAATACCTGAACTGCGCCCTCCTCGCCCAACTGCTGCAAACCCTTGTGCAACTGCTTCACCTTGAGCGGGTTGCGGATGCGCACCGAGCGGAAGAAGTCTGGCGCGAAATACGGGATGCCGGTGTATTGCAACGATTCACCTTCGGAGAAACTATCGCCGATCTGCATGTTGCCGTGATTGGGCAGGCCGATGATGTCGCCCGCGTAAGCCTCCTCCACTTGCTCGCGTGAATTCGCCATGAAGGTGACCACGCTAGACACACGTATCTCTTTGCCGATGCGCAGGTGTTTGACTTTCATACCGCGCTCGAAATGGCCGGAGCACACGCGCAGGAAGGCGATGCGGTCGCGGTGGTTGGCATCCATATTGGCTTGGATCTTGAACACGAAGCCAGAGAATGGCTGCTCGGAAGGTGCAACCACACGCACCGAGGCATCGCGTTCGCGCGGTGCAGGCGCCCAATCCAACAACGCATTCAAAATCTCGCGCACACCAAAGTTGTTGATGGCAGAACCGAAGAACACGGGCGTCTGCTTGCCTTCAAGGAAGCGTTGCAAATCGAAGGGGTGCGATGCGCCATGCACCAACTCTACTTCCATCTTCAACTGCTCGATCTCCAAGGGGAAACGCTGCGCAAGGATCGGGTTGTCGATGCCCTTGATGACTTCGACATCACCATCGGCTTTTTCTTCGCCTGGAGTGAACAGCAGTATCTCGTCGCGCATCAAGTGGTACACACCACGGAATGTCTTGCCCATGCCCAGCGGCCAAGTGACCGGCGCGCACTGGATGTTGAGCACCGACTCCACTTCGTCCAATAACTCCAATGAATCGCGCACCTCGCGGTCCATCTTGTTCAT
Source organism: Sideroxydans sp. (assembly GCA_013824485.1). GTDB lineage: Bacteria > Pseudomonadota > Gammaproteobacteria > Burkholderiales > Gallionellaceae > Sideroxyarcus. The sequence continues at coordinate 4,458 of PNNY01000112.1, read as the reverse complement.
GAAGGTGACGATGGGCGTGTTGCGCATACGGCACACGTTGAGCAGCTTGATGGTCTGCGCTTCCACACCTTTGGCTGCGTCGATCACCATCAATGCAGAGTCCACTGCGGTGAGCACGCGATAGGTGTCTTCCGAGAAATCTTGGTGACCGGGTGTATCCAACAGATTCACCACGTGATCGCGATACTCGAACTGCATCACCGAGGAGGCCACCGAGATACCACGCTGCTTCTCGATTTCCAAAAAGTCAGAGGTCGCATGGCGACCACTCTTGCGTGCCTTCACTGCACCCGCCATCTGAATGGCTCCTGAGAACAACAGCAGCTTTTCGGTGAGCGTGGTCTTGCCCGCATCGGGGTGGGAGATGATGCCGAAGGTACGGCGGCGCGCCACTTCGCGTGCGATTTTGTCGCGCGGTACGGCTGCGGGTTCTTGGATTGTGGATTCGATGGTGTCGGACATGAGATGTCGTCCTGCAAAAAAGGGCGCAAGTCTAATGATTTACGGTGTGAATGTCTAACCAAGCCCCTCATTCTTCGGCGTATTTCTTGACATAAATCAAGAAGAGCGAGAAAGTCACACTTAGATAGTCAACCATTTGCCCACGGAGCCCTTGCCATGCTGAAACTCATCCTCATTCTGGTCGTACTCGCCATCGCCGCCATTCTGATTTACGCCTCGAGCAAGCCGAACACGTTCCATGTTGAGCGCTCCATCAACATCAATGCGTCACCCGAAAAGATCTTCCCAATCATCAACGATTTTCATCAATGGGCATTGTGGACACCCTACGATAAAGACCCTGCTATGAAGAAATCGTACGGCGGCAATGCCAACGGCAAAGGTGCGACTTACGCATGGGAAGGCAACAGTGATGTAGGTCAAGGAGACATCACCATCACAGACGCCAACGCGCCCAATAAAGTCGTACTTGACCTCCATATGATCAAACCTTTTGAAGCACGCAACGTCGTCGTATTCACTATCGAATCTGCTGGCGAGTCCACCCGCGTGACTTGGGGCATGGACGGCACGAACAATATGATCAGCAAAGTGATGGGGCTGTTCTTCAACATGGACAACATGATTGGCAAAGACTTTGAGGTTGGTCTCGCCAAGATGAAAACTGTGACTGAAGGTCTCTAGGAGGAATCATGCGAAAAATCGTTTCGTTCGTACACTTGACTCTTGATGGCTTCGTGGCTTCTGCGCAGGGCGGCTTGGATTGGGTAAGCCTTACCGAAGAGTTATTTGACTATGTTGGGCAGCGCATCCAGCAAACGGACACCGCGCTGTATGGTCGTGTCACCTACCAAATGATGGAAGCCTATTGGCCCACCGCCGCTGCGAAACCCAACGCCAGCAAGCATGACCATGAGCATTCCGCTTGGTATAAGACCGCTCGCAAAGTGGTGCTATCAAGAACGTTAGCCAATAAAAATGAGGCCAACACAAAGATCATTCGCGACCATTTGAAAGATGAGATCACCCAGTTGAAGCACGGTGCGGGAAGCGAGATCCTAGTGTTCGGCAGCGCCTCCGCTACACACGCGCTGATGGCGGAAGATCTCATCGACGAGTATTGGATATTTATCCATCCCGTGATACTTGGGCAAGGCATACCCTTATTCAAAAACATCAAAGACAGAACCAAACTCAAGCTAGTAATGAGTAAAACTTTTTCCTCGGGAGTGGTGTGTCTACAGTACGAAGTAGCACGTCATCTATAAGTGGATTCAGAGAGGAAATCATGCAAAAAATCACTCCGTTTTTAACCTTTGCAACTGAAGCCGAAGATGCGATGAATTTTTACCTCGGCATTTTCAAAGATTCCAAAGTGTTGAGCGTGAACCGCTATCCAAAAGGGTCTCCCGCCCCTGAAGGCAGTGTGATGACCGCCAGCTTTGAGTTGTTAGGGCAACGCTTTGTGGCCTTGAATGCAGGGCCGATGTTTCAGTTCAGCCCTGCGATTTCTTTTGTAGTGGATTGTGAAAACCAAGCAGAAGTGGACTATTACTGGGACAAATTGACAGCAGGTGGCAAGCCTATGCAATGCGCATGGCTAACCGATAAATTCGGCATCACTTGGCAGATCGTCCCCAAGCAATTGGGACTGCTGATGAGCGACCCCGATCCCGTCAAAGCAGGCCGCGTGATGCAGGCGATGATGCAGATGGTCAAGATTGATATTGCAGGATTGCAGCGCGCCTACGACGGAAAATAGTTTATTTCAAGCAAGCGACAAGGCGGGGTTGGGCGGATTAATTATTGGGGGGGCACCCATGAGAAAAGTGATCGTTTTGACTTTCGTCACCCTTGATGGCGTGATGCAGGCGCCAGGCGGCCCGCAAGAAGATGTCAGTGGGAATTTCAAATTCGGTGGCTGGGCCGTTCCCTATTTTGATGAGGCTTTGGGACAGATCATGGAAGAACAGATGGGACATCCGTTTGATCTGTTGCTGGGCAGAAAGACATTTGAAATCTTTGCTTCCTACTGGCCGCACCATCCAGAGGAAGGCGCGGCCATCAACAATGCCAACAAGTATGTCGCTTCAAGCACGCTCACCCAACACGCCTGGCAAAACACTTATTTTCTAAACGGCGATATCGTCGCTGAAATCAAAAAAATTAAACAACAAGATGGCCCAGAGCTACAAGTGCATGGCAGCGCCAATTTCATTCAAACACTGTTGGCGCATGACTTGATTGATGAGCTCTGGCTCAAGATTTTCCCTATGACGCTGGGCACGGGAAAACGCTTGTTTGACAAGGGCACACTCCCGGCCGCCTTTACCTTGCTTGAATCCAAAACCACGCCCTCAGGCGTGATAGCTGCAAAGTTTCGGCGCGCGGGAGAAGTCAATACAGGGTCGTTCTGATCGCCACGACAGGAGGATTAAAATGGAATACAACCCCGTCAATTGGTTCGAAATCTACGTGCAGGACATGGTGCGTGCAAAGCGATTCTACGAGACTGTGTTCGGCACCACGCTGGTCAAACTGGACACTCCGGACATCGAAATGTGGAGCTTTCCGATGGAAGTGGACCGATTCGGCGCAGGCGGCTCGCTGGTCAGGATGGAAGGATTTTCCTCAGGCGGAAACAGCACGATTGTCTATTTCATCTGCGCCGATTGCGCCGTGGAAGCCGCACGAGTCGCTACTGCTGGCGGGCGCATGTTCAGGGAGAAGATGTCCATCGGCGAATACGGCTTCATCGCGTTGGCCTTTGACACCGAGGGCAACATGATCGGCTTGCACTCGATGAAGTAAGCGCTCCGACCTGCTACCGATACGGGAATGAGAAGAACGCCATGACCATCCATCTCGATCACACCATCGTGCCAACCCGCAACCAGATCGCATCGGCGAAACTCCTGGCAGAGTTGCTCGATGTTCCGTGGTCTGTAACAGGAGCGGGGCCTTTCTCTCCGGTGTATGTGAATGACGGATTGACACTCGATTTTCAAAACACGGATGAACCGTTTCCCATCTACCACTTTTGTTTCCGCGTCAGCCCACAGGACTTCGCTGCCATCTTGGGACGCATCAAGACAGCAGGTATCAAATATCGCAGCACGGTAAGTGGGGCTATGGATATGCAAGTCAACACGCAGTACGGAAATATCTATTGGGACGAACCAGAAGGTCATCGATGGGAAATGTTGACTGTCAGTTATGCACGAAACAACGTTTGATTCTAATTAGGAGAACAACATGAAATCACTTCACTTTTCCATCAACATCCATGCACCAAAAGCACGGGTGCATCAACTCATGCTGGCAGATCAAACTTACCGCGAGTGGACATCTGCTTTTGCCGAAGGCTCCAGTTATCAAGGCTCGTGGGATAAGGGCGCGAAAATTCTGTTCGGTGATGGTCAGGGGTCGGGAATGAGTGCGCGCATCGCTGAACATCGCCCTGCCGAATTCGTTTCCATCGAGATGTTGTCTGAGGTGAAGAACGGTGTGCCGGAAAAAGAACAGCAATGGCATGACGTCTTCGAGAACTACACCTTCACAGAGACAAAGGGCGTCACCACCCTGCAGGTGGACATCACCGCCATGCCCGATGAGTATGTGGATTTTATGACCGAAAGCTGGCACAAAGCGTTGGACAAGCTCAAAGCGATTTGCGAACGCTCTTAAAAGGAGAACATCATGGCTTCGACCAGCATCTACCTCAATTTCTCACGCAACACCGAAGAGGCGTTCAACTTCTACCGCTCGGTTTTCAAGACCGAATTCTCTTGGCCTATTTCGCGTATGGGTGATGCGCCAAGCACACCCGGCCAGCCGCCTCTTTCCGATGCGGACAAGCAGTTGGTCATGCATGTAGCCTTGCCATTGATGGGCGGTGTCGAACTGATGGGTACGGATGCGCCAGAGACGATGGGATTCAAGCTAAATCCAGGTAACAACGTCTACATCAACCTGCAACCCGACACACGCGCCGAA
>PNNY01000111.1 GCA_013824485.1 Sideroxydans sp. | reverse complement strand
ATGGTCATAGATCATCTTGCTCACCCGCTTGAAGTCTTGAGCGGTGAAGTGGAACTCTCTACTACTCGGTTCTTTCATCTCTGCCATTTTGCATTCCCACGTCCGAACTTATAGATCGAACGCCCCTTGGACACTCCGCAAATCAATCGATCCTTCTCGTTCAGAACTCCTTCCAATCACCGTCCTCATCGTCACGCACAGGCGCTGGTAGCGGACGACCACCACGCTTTGCAGGTGCTGGTCTTGATGCGGGTAACTGGCGCGCGACTGGACGAGGTGCGGCGATAGTGCGCGCCTGTGTCTCTCCTGAAAGTTTGAACGTACCCATCAGTTGCGCCAATTCTCTTGCCTGTTCTTCCATCGACTCGGCTGCGGCTGCGGCTTCTTCGACCAAGGCGGCGTTCTGCTGGGTCACGTCGTCCATCTGTGTGATGGCCGTGTTGACCTGTTCGATACCTTGGCTTTGTTCGGCTGAAGCGGCGGTGATCTCGCCCATGATGTCGGTGACGCGTTTGACTGCATTCACCACTTCTTCCATGGTCTTGCCCGCCTTGTCTACCAACTCGGTACCTACGGTCACCTTGTCGACAGAGTCGCCAATGAGCGTCTTGATCTCCTTGGCTGCTGCCGCACTGCGTTGTGCCAAGTTGCGCACTTCGGAGGCGACGACTGCGAAGCCACGTCCCTGCTCACCCGCACGGGCGGCTTCCACCGCCGCGTTGAGCGCCAAGATGTTGGTCTGGAATGCGATGCCGTCGATGACGCTGATGATGTCGACGATCTTCTTCGAGCTCTCGCTGATGGAGGACATGGTGCCCACCACTTGGCTGACGACCTCGCCGCCTTTGATCGCGATATCAGAAGCGCCCAAGGCCAGTTGGTTGGCTTGCTTGGCGTTCTCGGCATTCTGCTTCACGGTCGAGGTCAACTCTTCCATGCTTGCGGCAGTCTCTTCCAAACTGGAAGCTTGCTCTTCGGTACGTTGAGACAGGTCGGTGTTGCCAGACGAGATCTCTTTAGCGGCTGTATTGATCGTCTCAGCGGCTTCTTTGATGCGACTGATGGTGTCCGTCAGTTGTGCGACGGTGGTATTGGAGTCGTCTTTCAACTGCCCAAAGGTGCCGCTGTATTCGTTCGTGATGGTCTCGGTCAGATCCCCTTGGGCCATTGCACCCAACACGCGAACCACTTCATTCAAGCCTACTTCACTGGTCTCTAGCAACTTGTTCAAGTCTTCCGCCAACTTCAGGAAGAAGCCATCCTTGCCATTCACTTGGACTCGATTGGTGAAATCACCCGCTGCGGCTGAAGCAACGATGGATGAGACTTCACGTTCGACCGCGACTTCTGCGGTGCGGTCTACCCACTGGGTGACACGACCAAGATAGACGCGCTCGCTGTTGAAGATCGGGCTTGGTTGTAGACGCATATCACGTCCTGCCATCGGGATGTCGAAGGTCTTTGGCGCATCCAATGGGGCTGCATATGCCGTGCGGACTGATTCATCTTCAAAGAACGATCCTACTTTTTGACCGAGGAAATGTTCTTCGGAGAAAGAAGGGAATTTCTTCTGCATCTCAGGCTGCATCAAGCGGATCTGCTTGCGCATCGCTTCGTTGAAGTAGATCACTTGATTATTGTCATCCGAAACCGTGACAGGGGCAGACACACAATCCAGCGCGATCTTGATACGCAATGACTCGTTGCCCACTCGCTTAGCATCAGACACTTCAAAGCCCATGCGTATCTGCATCGACTTCATGGCATACATCAATAAGCCAGATTCATCAGCGCGCTTGATCTCGATATTGTCGAGATAGTTGCCTTGAGAGATACGCCCAAGTTGTTTGCTTGCTGCTCGCATCGAACCGACGATATTGCGCACCAAAATTGTCGCCAATACGGTGATGAAAGCACATAGGATCAGGACGATGATCAACAATCTGATGGCGTGTGTTTGGATCGTTGCATCGATATCATCGACATAGACACCTGAGCCGATGATCCAACCCCAGGGTTGGTAGCCTTTGACATAGGAGATCTTAGGGATCGGCTTGTCGCTACCTGGGCGTGGCCACTCATAATTCACGAACCCTGCGCCATCAGCCTTAACTACCTTGATCATCTCTAGGAACAGCGGCTTGCCATTGGGATCCTTGTTCTCCGTCAGATCCTTACCATCGAGTTCGGGTTTGGTCGGATGCATCACCATCCGAGGATGCATGTCGTTTATCCAGAAATACTCCTTGCCGTCGTAACGCATCCCTTTCAATTGAAGGATGGCCTGTTTCTGCGCTTCTGCTACAGTCATCTGACCCGCATTGACCGCCGCACCCAGACTCTCCACGGTGCCCCAAGCAGTCTCGACCGCAAAGCGTGTCGCACGTTGGCGATCTTCCAGCATGGTGTTGCGCTCAGTGATCAGCATCCCAACGATCACCGCGATGAATACGAACAAGGTGACTGCAAAGGTCGCGATCATTCGCGCCTTCTCATTCATTCTAGAGAAGATGCCGAATAAGGATCGTATGGCTCCAGTCTTGACTGCTTTACCCTCGACGATTCGTAGATTTCCTTGCCTACCCTCACGGAACAAACGATAGGCTGCCTCATGTGCCTCGATCTGTGCACGCGTCGGCTTGCTACGTACCGACAAATACCCAACACTACTTCCGTTCTCAAAGATAGGGGTCGCATTCGCAACCACCCAGTAATAGCCACCATCTTTACGGCGATTCTTTACTAATCCAGTCCATGGCCGATTTAGTTTTAGTGTTTTCCACATATCATCGAATGCTTCGACAGGCATATCGGGGTGGCGCACCAGATTATGCGATTGCCCCAATAGCTCTTTTTCAGAGAATCCACTGGCCTCGATGAATTCCGGATTGACGTAGGTGATCACCCCCTTGAGATCGGTCTTCGAAACAATCGAACAACCTTCTTTCAGTTCGTATTCGACGTTGGTCACTGGCAGATTCGTACGCATGGCATTCTCCTAGATACTCATTTTTTATTGCTTAAACTGTGTTCGATCAACTTATACAAATCTCACTTACTTATTCACACCTAACAAGCGTGGCTGAGAGCCATTAACTCCTTCCACCTTTGCCTGCAGGGACTTGATCGATTTGATCGTCTTGTTCGATTGTTGGAAAAAGACACCCCCTAGCTTGCTCATCGCTTCGTCATTCTTATGGTCATGAACACACTGCACGATGTCGCCGACACCTTGATGGAAGGCGGCATGGTTCTTCTTCAACTCTTCGTATTCTCTATAGTTCGAATATGTCGTTGCTGGGCCATACAACCAATTACCCAACGGGCACTGGTCATCGCGCGAGACCTTCTCGACTTCAAGTTGCTCATCGCTGGTCCCTTTGACGTAATTCACTAGTCGTGCCTTCCACTTGGCGTGGGCGTTGATCGCTTCATCGAACGAGAAAGCAGCCGAACTATTGGATTTGCTTGGTAGGCGACCGACTGATCGAGCAGGCAGTGCCCCGCCCTTACCCTGCATCCGGAAAGCCGAGATGAGTTGCAACAATTCTTTGGCTTGCTCCTCCATCGACTCCGCCGCCGCAGCAGCCTGTTCGACCAAGGCGGCATTCTGTTGTGTCACATCGTCCATCTGCGTGATGGCCGTGTTGACCTGTTCGATACCCTGGCTTTGCTCTGAAGATGCGGCCGTGATCTCGCCCATGATGTCGGTGACGCGCTTGACCGAGTTGACCACCTCTTCCATCGTCAAGCCGGCCTTGTCCACCAGCTCAGCCCCCATGTTGACCTTGCTCACTGAGTCATCGATCAAGCCCTTGATCTCCTTGGCAGCAGCTGCACTTCGTTGTGCAAGGTTGCGTACTTCAGAGGCAACCACTGCGAAGCCACGACCTTGCTCACCTGCACGTGCGGCTTCGACAGCCGCATTGAGGGCCAAGATATTGGTCTGGAACGCGATGCCATCGATGACACTGATGATGTCGGCGATCTTCTTTGAACTATCACTGATGGAAGACATCGTCATCACCACTTGGTTGACGACCTCACCAGCTTTAGCGGCCACATCGGATGCCCCCACTGCGAGCTGATTGGCTTGCTTGGCGTTCTCAGCGTTCTGCTTAACGGTCGAGGTCAACTCTTCCATGCTGGCTGCTGTCTCTTCCAGACTAGAAGCTTGCTCTTCGGTACGTTGCGATAGGTCTGTATTGCCCGAGGCGATCTCTTTCGATGCAGTATTGATAGTCTCAGCCGCTTCTTTGATGCGGCTGATCGTTTCGGTCAATTGAGCGACGGTGGAGTTCGAGTCATCCTTCAACAATCCGAATGTGCCGCTGTATTCATTGGTGATGGTTTCTGTCAGGTCACCTTGTGCCAAAGCACCCAACACGCGAACCACCTCGTTCAAGCCGACCTCACTGGTCTGCATCAACTTGTTCATATCCTCGGCCAACTTGAGGAAGAAACCGTTCTTGCCATTCAGATCGATACGATGGGTGAAATCACCGGCAGCTGCGAATTCGACGATGCTTGTGATCTCTTTTTCAGAGGCCATCTGCTCGGTCATATCTATCCATTGACCGACCGTTCCCAGACGCTCGCCAGATTCTGAGATGATGGGCGTAGTCACCACATCATATTGGCGTCCACCGAGCACCAGCAAAGTCCTTGCAGTCGTACTCAGGTTTCGCAGGCGCATGATGGCAGCCTGCGGATCGGCATAGAACACACCGATGCTACCGCCTACGATCTTCGAAGCGACGAAATTCGGATTCGCTTGTTGGAAGGCTTTCTCGTATTTGTTCAGGACATCCTGCAAGGCGTGGTTCACATAGATCACGGTGCCATCGTTGTCAGCCACCCGCACACACATGGTCACGTTATCTAGAGCACACTTGATCCTAGACATCTCATTCGCGATGCGCTTGTCGTTATCTTGCCGCGCGATCAGGTTCTGTTGCATGACTTTCATCGTTGCCATCATGCTAGTGGTGTCACCCGCTTTGACTGGCACAGCATGTGAGAGATCATCCGCCGCGATGCGGCGTGCCACTTCAGCAGCATCGTTGGGTTCACCACCCAATTGTTTGAGTAGGTTGCGGACGATCCACAGCCCTAGTACAAGAGCGAATGCGCCACTGATCAACATCAAGAGCAGCATGAACACAGTCCGACTTTGGATCACATCCGCAGCTTCAGATTCATCCTTGGTGGTCTTATCGTTGACGATGACGACTAGCTCATCGATCACTTGACGATGCGCACGATATTTTTGATCTAGCGAAGTCAGTGCGACCTGCGCTGCAGCCTTATCACCACGCTGGATAGCAGGGATGAATCGATCATCACGAATATCGAGGAACTCTATACCAGGTTTGTATGAGTCCACTAGGATCAACTGCTTGATCTTGCCTTCTGGCAAATTATCTGACCAGAATTTATGGCGCGCTTCGTAATCCGCCCTCAGTTGCTTACTCTTGGCCACTAGCGCAGGGATCTCCCTTGAGTCCGCTTGCGATAGTTGCTGTACCACGAAGTAAGCTTCGAGTAGGTATTCAGGAGGGGGCAAGATGTCGGCAACAAGATCCTTCTGCAGCACGACTCCCTTGTAGATAGGGCCATTCACCTTTGCTAGATTCAGAGTGCTTAACGCTACCCATCCCGCCAGTAAGAAACTGACCGCATAGATGCCGAGTAGTAGGATGAAACGATTAGTGACGCGCATATTGTTCATGTCAGTTCCTTTTCGACCTAAGCTGCAACCACTTCATCTGTCAGTGCCATCTCGGCACTCGACATCAGTTTTTCGATATCCACCAAGATCAACATATGTTCCGCCACCGTACCTAGCCCAAGTATGTAGCGTGTATCCAAAGCTGAAGAAAGGTTAGGCGCAGGATGGATACTCTCTGTATTCAATGTGAGTACGTCGGACACGCTATC
>PNNY01000110.1 GCA_013824485.1 Sideroxydans sp. | reverse complement strand
GTACCTGATGCAGTACCTGCACCTTGAACTGCCAACTCACGCAGGCGTTGCAAGTTTTCCAGCACTTGCTGGTGATAACCGTCGTTGGTCTGAGCGGTAGAGATACCGTCGTTGGCGTTACGGATGGCTTGGTTGGCGCCACGGATCTGGCTGTCATAACCGGTGGCGGTGACCATGCCGGTTGGATCGTCCTTCGCGCTGTTGATACGCACACCAGAGGACAAACGAGCCATCGCAGTTTGCAATGCGAGATTGGATTTGTTCAAAGCTGCGCCGCCGAACAGGGACGATACGTTTGTGTTGATGACTTGTGCCATTTTGATTCTCCTTTAACTTGGTTCAACTGCTCGACCATTTGGTCGTTCACTTTGGTTTGCTGTTTTGTGAAGCTTAGCAACCGCCGTTGAACCAGTTATCGGAGTGTCTGGGCGAAACTTTAGGGTTAAATTTCATGGATTCCATCAGTTAGCAGCAACCACACGGTTCTTGCCGGTCTGTTTAGCGTGATACATGGCTTTGTCGGCACGTCCGATCAAGTCTTCTTGATCTTCTCCCTCAGCTCTCAGGGCGACCCCCGCACTGAAGGTCACTAATATCTTGTCGTTGTTATGCAGGAAGAATTTTTTAGTAAGATCGCGTTGCAATCGTTGGATAGTCTCTACAGCGGCCTCCAAGCCAGTCCCAGGAAGCAAGATGAGGAACTCTTCACCACCGTAGCGCCCGACCGCGTCAGTAGGGCGCAATGTCTCTTTGATGACTTGAGTCAGATGAGTGAGTGCGCGGTCTCCTGCTTGGTGTCCTAGGGTGTCGTTCAGCTTCTTGAAGTTATCTATGTCGATGAGGGCAACACTGAAAGCGCTCTTGTTGCGATCGGCACGTTTCAGCTCCACATCTACTGCTTCATCCAGCCCGCGTCGGTTCAATGCGCCAGTGAGTTGATCCTCACGCACCAGTTCGCTGACTTGCATGAGTTCGTGTTCCAGCTCTTTGATGCGGTCTTCTGCTTCATCTGCCTGCTTCTTGGTGATCAACAACTCTTCATGCGAACGTAAGGCACTAGCTTGGATGACACGCGTGTCTTGCATGATGTCATCTAGTAGATGGCTGAGGTCGGTCAAGTTGTTGGTCTTGCTGATCTTTTGGCTGTAGCCCTCAATCTTTTGATGATATTCGCCGGTGCTTTCGGTAAGGTTTCCCAGGCGGTCGATGAAATTAGTCATCAGACTCTTCAGGGTCGTTTTGGCATCGGTCAGACTTTGTTTGAGGGTGCTTTGCTTGATGATGGCATCACGCAGGTTGCGTTCGGCATCGGCGATGGCGTGTTTGTCCATCGGCTGCGCGATGATCTCTTGTAAAGCGGTGATCTGCCCATGGATCCATTCATCATCGGCGACCAGTTCGCTGACGTTCTCTACCAGCAAGCGTAGTAGGCGCAGCAGACCTTCTTGGATCTTCACCTTGTCGCCGCCACGTAATTCGAGCTTCAACCAGAACTGGCGAAGTTGCTTTGCAAGGTCGCTGATGCGGGCGGGATCGTTGGTGGCACGTACGGCGGTGACCAACTTTTTGATCTCGTCGGTCAGTTCTGGGTGTGAGGGCTGGGTGTTCTCTAAAGATTGAGCCAATAGCTCACGTAATTGATTGAGTAACTCATTGCCGCCAGTAGGGATGGCTGGTTGTGGCGTGGTCGTTTGCGCAGTGGGGATCTCTGGCATCACGGCTGGAGCGAAATCGTTTGCTACTGCTGAAGCGTTTCCCCACGAGCGTACCAAGCCCTGCATCTTTTCGAATAAAGTGTCAGGTTTGGATCCGAAGCGACTTAAAACGGTATCCACCCCTTCTTTCTTGCGGCTGATAGTGATGCCTTTGTGCGTCATCTCCAACTGCTTCAATAGTTCTCTGATCAGGTCGGACCAGTTGAGGGGGGGCTTGGCATCACTTGGGCTTTGGGCCGAGGGGGGCTCGCCACTCAATTCGCGATACACCTGCGCGTAATTGTCTGGCGTAGGTGCCAACTTGCGAGCGGCAAGTAACTTGAGTGTCTCGCGAGCAGTGTCCGATGGCGTGTGTTGGTGGCTCATTTTCAGGCTCTTGGGGCGATATGCATGTCACGCATTATGCGTTTCAGGTGCAAGCCTTAAGCATTGAATAGCGGCAGAAATCGCCGCTACTTTAATGAGCGCCAAGTGAGGCTATTCGATCAAGTGGTTGTTGATCGCGTAATGGATGGCTTCAGCGTTGGTCTTGAGCTTCATCTTCTCAAGCAAACGCGAGCGATAGACGCTGATGGTCTTAGGGCTGAGCGACATGATGTCGGCCATCTCGCTGAGTTTCTTTCCTTGCGCCATCAGGCACAAAGTCTGGTATTCGCGGTTCGACAGCGTCTGGTGCAGAAGCTCTTGGTAACCCTGTGACAGTCCTTCAGCCAATTGTTCGGCCAGTTCACTGCTGATGTATTTCTTGCCTTTGGCGACCTGACGTATCGCCGTCACCAATTGTGCGGGCGCGCTTTGCTTGTTGAGGTAACCCGCCGCGCCCGCTTTCATGGAGCGCAAAGCGTATTGCTCTTCAGGGTGCATGCTAAGCATCAAGACAGGAAGTTGTGGTTGGCTATCTTTGATCTGTTTGAGGACATCGATGCCGTGTTTGTCTGGCATGCTGATATCTAATAGGACGACATCGAATTCACCCGTCTGAGCCATTCGGTAGGCTTCATTTCCACTCTCAGCTTCCCCCGTGACGCGCAGTTCTTCCGTATCGTCCAGTAGTTGCTTCAGTCCCTTGCGGATCAGAGCGTGGTCGTCGGCGATGAGCACTTTTATCATTCGGTCTACCTATCAGCGACTCATTGGAAAAGGGCTTGTTGCGATTCGGGTGCGAGTGTAGGCACAGTTTTGTTTTTGGCTTGATGGGGGATGCATACCGTCAACTTAGTCCCTTTGTCTGGGGCGCTTTCTAGTTTTACATCGCCGCCGAAGTGAGCGACACGCTCGAAGATGCCGCGCAGTCCGAAAGAGCGTGGCTTTGCGCGATCCGTATCGCGTATCCCGCGGCCATTGTCATGCACCATCAGATCGACGCACTCTGCCTTGTTGATGACAGAGATTGAGACGCGCGTGGCGGCGGCATGTTTGGTGATGTTGGCCAGTGCTTCTTGGAAGATGCGGAAGAGGGTGATAGCGACGTGAGGCGACACCGTGATGCCTTCATCAACATTATCGAAGGTGCAGGTGACACCAGTGCGTTGCGAGAACTCGTGTGCTTCGTTCTCGATGGCGGCGACAAGACCGAAAGTATCCAGGGCGCTGGGGCGCAGATTGCGTGAGATGGTGCTGGCGGAGCGCACGCATTTATCCACCAGCTCTTCTATCATTTTTGCTTTTGTAGCCAATTCAGTTTGGTCTTTGAGGCGCCCGATGAGCCAAGCGATGTCGAGCTTGGTGGCAGTGAGCAGACTGCCAAGGTCATCATGCACTTCGCGTGCGATGGCGATGCGCTCTTGTTCGCGCACGTCTTGGATATGGGACGATAGTTCGCGGAGCTGCTCCTGCGATTGGTTGAGTTCAGCTTCTGCGGTCTTGCTTTGGGTGATGTTAAGCATGATGCCTTCCCACTGCACGCCCTCAAAGGTCTGGCGCGGGCTGCAACGTAGATTGATCCATTTGATCTCGTTGTTGGGCATGGTGAGGATGCGACCTTCCCAGTTCCAGAAGGTCAGATTCTGCGCAGAGGCGTGCATGCTCTGTTGATGGTCTGCGAAATCATCTGGATGCAGAATGGCACCGAATAATTGTGAGTCGGCGATCAATTCTTGCGGCTCTAGCCCGAGTAAAGCTTGGCAGCCTTCACTCACGTAGGGGAAACTCACGCGGCCATCTTTGTGCAACAGGATCTGGTAAGCCATGCCAGGTAGGTCGGCGATGAAGGCGTGCATGCGCGTCTGGTTCTCGATCAGTTCCATTTGCGCCATGCGGTGTTCAGCGCGGATACGTGCTTCGCGTAGATTGTGTTCGATAGAGGGGACGAGGCGATTCAAGCTGCCTTTGAGGATGTAATCATCGACACCTTCTTGCATAGTGCGAATGATCGTCTCTTCTCTTAGGTCGCGCGCCAGAAGTAGGAAAGGGATATCTAGTTCTAGCTGTTGTAACAGTCGGAGCGCTTCCAATCCCCCAAAGCTTTCTGGGTCGTCACTGCATAGGACGACATCGAACGTGGCATCAAAAAGAGCTGACTGCATGCCGAGCGCATCGGTCACCCGCTGGTGATCTACGGTGTATCCAGACGAGGTCAACTTGGCTAATGTCTTTTGTGCGTCCGTGTCGGAAGTCTCGACTAGCAATACGCGGAGTCTCTTGGCTGTCATGGGTGCGCCTTTTTACGATGCTCGGATTATAAGCGGCGTTTCTGATTATTCGCCAGATTACGGTAGAATGCCGCACATCATTGAAACACCACCCATCCATGTCTTCCGCCAGCACTGTTGTGACACCATCGAGCTTGATTCGTCCTGAGATTCAAGCACTCCATGCATACCATGTCCCGCCCAGCATTGGTTTCATCAAGCTGGATGCGATGGAGAATCCTTATCTGTTGCCACAGACGCTGCGTGACGAGTTGGCACGTTTGGTGGCGGATGCTGCCATCAACCGCTATCCAGATGCGGGTGCCTATGACTTGAAATCGCAGATTCGTGCGGTGACTAACCTGCCATCTGGCATGGATGTTCTGTTGGGTAACGGGTCTGACGAAATTATCCAAGTGTTGGCGATGGCGGTCGCGAAACCGGGCGCAGTGCTGTTGAGCGTCGAGCCTTCATTCGTGATGTACAAGATGATCGCTGCCTTTACGGGCATGAGATACGTCGGCGTGCCGCTGACGCAAGACTTCTCACTCGATCTGCAAGCGACGTTGGATGCTATCAAGCGTGAGCAGCCTGCGCTGGTGTTCTTGGCTTATCCGAACAATCCCACCGGCAACCTGTTCGATGCTGAAGCGGTCAAGCGAATCATCGAAGCCTCCCCGGGGTTGGTGGTGGTGGATGAGGCCTATTACGCCTTCGCCAGCGACAGCTTCATCCCCCACCTAGCGCATTACGACAATCTATTGGTGATGCGAACCTTCTCTAAGTTGGGAATGGCAGGTTTGCGTTTGGGATTTCTTGCGGGTTCCAAGGCTTGGCTTGAGCAGTTGGAAAAGCTGCGCTTACCGTATAATGTGGGCGTTCTGCCGCAATTGGTCGCCTCGAAATTACTGCAACACCATGACGTGTTGTTGTCGCAGGCGGAAAGTATCAAACAGGAACGGACAACGTTGATGTCTGCCTTGAGTGCCATTCGTGGGGTGAAGGCTTATCCCAGCGAAGCTAACTTCATTCTGTTCCGTGTGGCAAAGGCCACGCAGATTTTCGAAAGTTTGAAGCAACGCGGTGTGCTGATCAAGAACCTGAATGGTGGGCATCCGGCATTGACGGATTGTCTGCGCGTGACGGTGGGTACGCCGGACGAAGATGCCAAGTTCATCGCAGCATTGCAAGATTCGATCAACCAACTCGCATAGGAAAAAAGATGCGTAGCGCAAAAGTCACACGCAACACACTGGAAACCAAGATCGCCGTCGAGCTGAATCTTGATGGTACTGGCAAGGTCAAATTAGACACGGGGTTGCACTTCCTTGAGCACATGTTGGATCAGGTGGCGCGTCACGGTTTGGTCGATCTGGAAATATTGGCCAAGGGTGACTTGCACATCGATGCGCACCACACGGTAGAAGACATCGGCATCACATTGGGTCAAGCCTTCAATCAAGCCATTGGCGATAAGAAAGGGTTACGTCGTTACGGCCATGCCTACGTGCCATTGGATGAGGCGTTGTCGCGCGTGGTGATGGACATTTCGGGACGTCCTGGGCTGGTGTTCAACTGCGAATTCACGCGTTCAAACATCGGCGAGTTTGATGTG
>PNNY01000109.1 GCA_013824485.1 Sideroxydans sp. | reverse complement strand
AACTGACTACCGATCCGGCGAACCACACGGGCGAGGGGATTTTCTTTTCGTCCAAGGTGATGGATGCCTTCGACATCCGTTCCGGTAAGCTGCATTTCGTGCATGACGACTGGGGTACGGATGTTTTGCTGGAGCGCGCCGCCGATGCGCCCGGCACAGTGGTGCAGATGCGGCTGGCGAACGACTGCGTGCGCACCTTGCAGGAGGTGTTCGTTCAGTTCGCCGCACCGGAGGAATACACTTTTTCCAAAACCATCGTGCCGGTGAAACTGGCGCAGCACGAAGGCGAGAAGCTGGTTTCTCGCTCGCAAGCCAAGCGGTTGACCATGCGCTTCGAGCGCTTCCAGACGGTGGTACTGGATTTCGCAGGGGTGGAGGAGATCGGACAGGCGTTTGCCGATGAGGTGTTTCGCGTGTTTCAGCAGGCGCATCCGGGCATTCGTTTGTTGCCGATCAATTTGACGACGGAAGTCGGCAATATGGTTAAACGTGCGCTGGGCAAATCATCGTAGTTGCAATGAGCGAGGGAGCGGGATGAGTGAAATCGGCAAAGCAGAGCGAGATACACAAAAACGAGTGATCGCGCTGTTCCGCGATGAACTCGACTATGGCTATCTCGGCAACTGGACGGATCGCGACAACAGCAACGTCGAAGAAGAATATCTCGCAGCCAATCTCAAGCGGCGTGGCTACAGCGCGGCGCACATCAGCCGTGCGCTGGATCGTTTGCGCACCGAGGCGGGCAACCCGAACCGCAGTCTGTACGACAACAACAAGGCGGTGTACAGCCTGTTGCGCTATGGCGTGCCGGTGAAGGCCACGGTGTCGGACAACACCGAGACGATCAAGCTGATCGACTGGGACGATGCGACGCAAAACGATTTCGCCATTGCTGAGGAAGTCACGCTGCGTGGCAATCACGAGCGGCGGCCCGATCTGGTGCTGTATGTGAACGGCATCGCGCTGGGCGTGATCGAATTGAAGAACAGCCGCGTTTCCATCGGCGATGGCATCCGTCAGTTGATCTCGAACCAGCAGCCGGAATTCAACGAGTGGTTCTTCAGCACGGTGCAGATCGTGATCGCAGGCAACGATTCGGAAGGTATGCAATACGGCACGATCAAGACCGGGGAAAAATACTTTCTGAAGTGGAAAGAAGACGAACAGGACAACGCCCATTTCAAGCTGGATAAATATCTGCTCAAGCTGTGCAACAAGCAGCGTTTGATCGAGCTGATGCACGATTTTGTGTTGTTCGACGGCGGGGTGAAGAAGCTGCCGCGCGTGCATCAGTATTTCGGCATCAAGAAAGCGCAGTCGCATGTGCAGCGGCGCGAGGGCGGCATTATCTGGCATACGCAGGGCAGCGGCAAAAGCATTGTGATGGTGCTGCTGGCGAAATGGATTCTGGAAAACAATCCTAATGCGCGCGTGGTAATCGTGACTGACCGCGATGAGCTGGACAAGCAGATTGCTGGCGTGTTCACCGATGCCGGACACCCGATGACGCGAGCAAGCAGCGGACGCGATCTGATGGCGAAGCTGGGGCAGGCGACACCGCGTTTGCTGTGTTCGCTGGTGCACAAGTTCGGAAAGAAGGGTGTGGATGACTTCGAGCAGTTCATCGAAGAGTTGAAGACGCAGCCGAGCGCGGCGGTGGGCGAGATATTTGTGTTCGTAGATGAATGCCACCGCACGCAAAGCGGCAAGCTGCATCGCACCATGAAGGCGTTGCTGCCAAACGCGGTGTTCATCGGCTTTACCGGAACGCCGCTGCTGAAGAAGGATGCGCAGACCAGCAACGAGGTGTTCGGCGGTTACATCCATACCTACAAATTCAGCGAGGCGGTGGAAGATGAGGTGGTGCTCGACTTGTTGTACGAGGCGCGCGACATTGACCAGAGTCTGGGTTCGCAGGACAAGATTGATGCATGGTTCGAGGCCAAGACCAAGGGGCTGAACGACTGGCAGAAGGCCGCACTGCGCGAGCAGTGGGGCACGATGCAGAAGGTGTTGAGTTCGCGCTCGCGCATGGAGCGTGTGGTGGAAGACATCATTTTCGATTTCAACGTGAAGCCGCGCCTTTCTAGCGAGCGCGGCAACGCCATTCTGGTGGCCTCCAGCATCTATGAGGCGTGCAAATATTTCGAGCTGTTCCAGAAGTCGCCGTTCAAGGGCAAGTGTGCCATCGTCACTTCCTACAATCCGCAAACCAAGGATGCGACGCTGGAAGATACCGGTGCGAATACCGAGACCGACAAGCTCTACATCTACAACACTTACACCGCGCTGCTCAAAGAGAAGGGGTTGGCGAATACCGAGGCTTACGAGGATTACGCCAAAAAGATGTTCAGGGATCAGCCCGCCAACATGAAGTTGCTGGTGGTGGTGGACAAGTTGCTGACCGGCTTCGATGCGCCGAGCTGCACCTATCTCTACATCGACAAGTCGATGCAGGACCACGGGCTGTTCCAGGCGATCTGCCGCACCAACCGGCTGGATGGTGACGACAAGGACTTTGGCTACATCGTCGATTACAAGGATTTGTTCAAGAAGGTGGAGAACGCGATTTCGGTGTATGCCTCCGAGCTGGATCATGGCGCGGGCGGCGTCGATCCTGAAATTCTGTTGCAGGAGCGTTTGGTCAAAGGTCGCGAGCGGCTGGATACGGCGCTGGAGACACTGGCTGCATTGTGCGAACCGGTGTCGCCGCCGCAAGGCGAGCTGGAGCATATTCATTATTTCTGCGGCAATACTGAGATCGCCGAAGACGTGAAGGCGCATGAGCCGCAGCGGGCCGCGCTGTACAAGGCGACGGTGGCGCTGGTGCGCGCCTACGCCAATATCGCCGACGAGCTTGGGCGGGCGGGTTACAGCGCCAGCGAGATCAAACGCATCGAGGCTGATCTGGATCGTTACCTTAAGCTGCGCGAGATCATTCGCAACGCCAGCGGTGAAAGCCTCGACCTGAAAGCCTACGAGGCCGACATGCGGCATTTGATCGACACCTACATCAAGGCCGAGGAGCCGAGAAAGATCTCGCCGTTCGACGACATGCCGCTACTCGAACTGATCGTGAAGACGGGCATCGCCAAGGCTATCACCGAACGTCTCGGGAGCTTGAAAGGGAATCACGGTGCGATTGCCGAGACCATCGAAAACAACGTGCGCAGCAAGATCATCAAGGGGCATCTGAGCGATCCGGCGTTCTACGACAGGATGTCCACCTTGCTGGACGAGATTATTGCCGCTCGCAAGGCCAAGGCAATCGAGTACGAGCAATACCTGATGCGGATCGCAGAATTGGTGAAGCAAATAGAAAAGCCCACTGGACCGATTGGGGTGACTACACCGGGACAGCGAGCGCTGTACAACTTGCTTACCCAAGGTATAGCGCAAGGACAGCATGCCGCACGTGACGTTGCGGGCGAGAGTGTGCTTGATCTGGCGCTCAGGATAGATGGCGTGGTGAAGCACACGCGACCAGACAGCTGGCGAGGCGTGCAGGCAAGAGAGAATGTCATCAAGGCAGCCTTGTACGGAATATTGCAGAACGTGGAGGACGTTGAGCGCGTCTTCCTCATCATCCGGCAGCAGCAGGAATATTGATGGTTACACAAATCAGTCTGGGCGGCATCGCGGTGGATGTTGTGCAGAAGGAAATCAAGAATATTCACCTGAGCGTGTATCCCCCAAACGGACGCGTACGCATTTCTGCGCCCATGCGCATGGATATCGACACCATACGTGTGTTCGCAATTGCCAAGCTTGGCTGGATCAAGAGCCAGCAAAAGAAATTGCGTGAGCAAGTGCGCGAAACGCCGCGCGAATATCTGGATCGAGAAAGCCACTATGTTTGGGGTAAACGATACTTGCTGAAAATCGAAGCGCACGATGCCGCACCAGTGGTCGAACTGAAACACAGCAAAATGATTTTGCGCATACGGCCCGAGGCATCCAAAGAAAAAAAGGAGGAAGTGCTGGAGGCCTGGTACCGTGAGCAGATCAAGGCGGCATTGCCGCCATTGCTTGTGAAATGGGAACAGCTAATGGGCGTGAAAGTCGAGCGCTGCTTTGTGCAGAAGATGCGTACAAAGTGGGGGAGCTGTAGCTACAAGACTGGAAATGTCCGCTTGAATACCGATTTAGCCAAGAAGCCCCCCGAGTGTCTGGAATACATCTTGGTGCATGAATTGGCGCACTTGTTGGAGCCAACTCACAACCAACGCTTTATCACTTTGATGGATCAATTCATGCCGAAGTGGAAGTTCTACAAGGAGCAGTTGAACAGATTGCCCGTTCGGCATGAAGAGTGGAGTTATTGAACTCGAATTATTCATATGCACTACTCCCAAAAGATAACGCCGCATTTATGCGGCGTTATCTTTAGTCGACCTAAGGGATGCGGAAGTGGTAAGCCTGTCTGGCTGTCGGGGGGCTGGCGTGATTCAACCTGGCATGTTCTGCTTCGCCCGCATCTTCGCCGCAATGTAATCGGCTTGGGAGATGTGTAGCAGGTCGGTCATTCTGCGCATCAGGTGGTTCTCGTGGGCGCTGATGTGGTGGTCGGCGTAGGCGACTTGCCACATGTATTCGATGATGCTTCCCTTTTCTTCGCGTGATAGTTCGCGGTTGATGAGCGAGGTGAACTGGTGGAGGTCAGTGGCGTGCTGCGCGGTCTGTTGGCCTAGCGCGGAAAGTTGTTGCACTTCGCTGTCGCAGAGCTTGAAGCGTTGCTTGAGGATGCGCATCACGGTGGCCAGTTCTGTCTCGCTGCTGTCTGCGTCCGCGCGCATGACTTCAATCATCAGTACGGCGGTGGCGAGTTGCAGGGTGTGCTCGGGGCGCTGCGCGTCGTTGGTCGGGGAGATCAGGGGCGAGAAGAATTCGTTCAGTTTGTTCAGCATGGTGTTGATGTCGCGGTATTCCGTTTGTTGCAGGCGATGGGTCGCCCATTGATCTGTTAATAATGCGGAGGTCTTTCGTTATCTAGCGTGCCCCCATCATTCCTACCTGCCGAGAGCGATTGCACGTGTTGCGCGAGAGACTGGCACATGGCTTCCAACCGTTCGATCTTTTGTTGTTGCTGATACACGGTCTTGTTCAGTTCTTCCACGAGGTCTTCTTGGAAGCTGAGTTTGGTTTCGATGTTCTCTAGGCGTTCTTCGCTCATGGTGTGTTTTATTTCTTCTTGCTGCGTTGTGCTTCGATGATCTCGCGATACTGTTTCAACTCGGTCTCGATGGTGGAGAGTTGGTAGTAGTCGTTGCCTGAGCGTTTGGCGAGTTCCAGTTGTTCGATGGCACCGCGCAGGTTGCCGTGCAGTATCTGGTAGTAAGACAGCACGTGATGTTCTTCTTGGTGGCGGCCTAGTGGGCCATAGGCGCGCGCTTGCAACTCGTACAGCTTGGGGTCGTTGCCGTTGAGTAGCACTTCGTAGTCCAGCAGTTTCAGCGCGTTCACATATTGTTTCTCTTCTAGCATCAGCTCAGCGTAGTCGTAAACGAGTGCGCGATGGCGTGGGAATTGTTTCAACGCTTTGCGATAGAAGGTGGGGATGTCTTTGTCTTTCTTATCCAGACGTTTGACTTGCCCTGCCAGTGTCTCGATGGTGGCGTTGTGTGGTGCGCTCTTGTACAGCGTTTGGAATTCTTGCATGGCGAGTGCGTCTTGTTTGTCGCGCATCAATGAGACGACCAAGCCGTAACGTTGTGCGATGGGGTTGCCGAATCGTTGTTCACCCAGCGCGCCGTTAAAGAAGGCGACCGCATCACGCGGTGTCTTTTGCAGGGCATGCACACGGGCGCGCATCAGTTGGAATTCGAGGCTGTCGGGTACGAGCTTGAAGGGGATCTGTTGCACACGTCCATCCACGTCGGCCACACGTTCGGTGGTGAGCGGGTGGGTGCGCAGGTAGGTGGGCGTGTCGCCTTCGAGCAGTTGTGTGGCTTTTTGCAGACGCTCGAAGAAGAGCGGCATGCCACGTGTGTCGAAGCCACTCTTTTCCAAGATGCCAAGGCCGATGCGGTCTGCTTCTTTCTCGTGTTCGCGCGTGAAGTC
>PNNY01000108.1 GCA_013824485.1 Sideroxydans sp. | reverse complement strand
ACGAATATCGCATCACCCCCAGCATCGGCGCCACGATGTTTAAAGACCATCATCAATCCAAGGATGAACTGCTGAAACAAGCAGATATAGCAATGTATCAAGCCAAACGAGCGGGGCGCAACACACTGCGCTTCTTCGACCCAGAGATGCAAAAGTCCATCGACGCACGCGCCACGCTTGAGAAAGAATTGCATACCGCGATCTCGGCGCAACAATTCCAGCTGCACTATCAAATGCAGGTGGATTCAGCAAGACGGGTCGTCGGCGCCGAAGCACTGATCCGATGGATACATCCCCAACGCGGCATCGTGTCGCCCATCCAATTCATCCCGCTAGCCGAAGAGACCGGCTTGATCATACCTATGGGGAATTGGGTACTAGAAACTGCCTGCGCGCAGATAAGATCGTGGCAGACGAACGATCTAGCGTGCGACTTGGTTCTCGCCGTCAACGTTAGCGCGCATCAGTTCTGTCACTCGGATTTCATCTCACAGGTTTCCACTGCGATCCATAAAAATGGTATTCGACCAGAACAGCTCAAGTTGGAATTGACAGAAAGTATGCTGGTGAAAAACATCGAAGAGACAATCGACAAGATGATCGAATTGAAAAAGATCGGGGTCCGTTTCTCTCTGGATGATTTCGGCACCGGCTACTCTTCTTTACAGTACCTCAAACGCCTTCCACTCGATCAACTCAAGATAGATCAATCGTTCGTACGTGACTTGGAAAGTGATGGAAGCGACCGTGCCATCGTACGCACCATCATCGCAATGGCACAAAGTCTAAATCTCGAAGTGATCGCCGAAGGCGTAGAGACGGAAGATCAGAGGAATCAACTACTCAACAAAGGTTGCTCACATTTCCAAGGCTATCTGTTCGGCAAGCCAGTACCCATCGAACAATTCGATGCCGCGCTCAGACGCTAAGCGGTTCAACTGAACAGACTCTCCTGCACTGGCTCACGCCCAGACTTAGACAACCCCTCCAATGCGACACGCGCCGCTTCGGTGATGCCATGCTGTTTACCTAGCTCAAGCAACTTCGCCACCGCCTGATCGAAGGGGTAGTCTGCATCAAACCACTCATCTACCAACTGCCTAGCCGTGAGCTTGGTCAGTTTCAGCATGCCCGACTTGACCTGAATCAGATGCGCACTCGACCTACCTCGCTTCGCCACGATGGCGATATGGCGCTGTCTATCCATCAACACCTGACCGCAGGTGACATGCAGTGCAGGGGCGATGAGATCGAGGGTGTGGAAATCAGTGAGGTCTTTGGACACGCGTGTTCTCTTTGTCGTTTGGATACGGCGCTATACCGTGGAAGCAGGTTCGAGGCGAACCCTAACCACACCGCGTCGCTTCGTCAATAAGACGAACGCCTCTATGGCAATATACTCATCATCACAACGTACGATTTGCATAGAGAAATGGATACGATCTCCAGTGTGGCATTGGCAGCAGGCTTAGGTTGGGCAAGCGGATTGCGGCTATACGCGACGGTGTTCGCGCTCGGACTATTAGCGAAATTCGGCTATGTCCACCTGCCCGCTGCGCTCGACATCCTTTCCCACCCTTATCTCATCGCACTTGCTGGCATGCTGTTCGTGGTCGAATTCTTTGCCGATAAATTCCCTTTGGTGGATAGCGTGTGGGATAGCTTCCACACCTTCATCCGCATCCCTGGTGGTGCCCTACTGGCGATGGGGGCGATAGACAGCAGCGACCCGCTGATCGCCACCTCGGTCGCCCTACTCGGTGGAACGTTGGCGGGCGGTACGCATCTCGCCAAATCCGGTAGCCGCGCCCTCATCAACACCTCGCCAGAGCCCTTCAGCAATTGGATGGCTTCGTTCAGTGAGGAAGGGTTGGTGGTGATTGGGCTATGGCTGGCCTTGGCGCACCCCACGCTGTTCTTGGTGTTCATCGCACTGTTCATCATTCTTCTATTCTGGCTACTGCCCAAGCTTTGGCGGGGCATACAGATGATGTTCAGTGTCACACGGCGTCAGCTACGCTAATTCCACTCATAATCCAAAAATAAAAACGGCGCACAATCCGTGCGCCGCTAATTTTGGAGTTGATGCTAGTCGTTATAGATAATCGAACAAAGACATCTTCGATACTTGAGCGAAAGATTTTTGCGCGGCTGTCAGCGTCATCTGTTGCTGCGTAAGATCACTGATGGCTTTGTTGTAATCCGTATCTTGGAGCTTGGAAAGGGTGGATTTGTATTGCAGACCCAGCTCATCACCTGTCACGTTCAAGGCGTCAAGTTCACGCAATCTAGCACCCATCGTCGCGCGCGTACCCAGAATCACGTTCAAGCCCTGATCCAACGAGGTGAACGCGTCACTCAATCCCTGACGATAAGCGGCTGAGTCCATCGCGTTTCCGGAAGGAATGGATGTGTTCAACGTGGCGACCAACTTGGTCAAGGTATCGAAGACGCTTTGATTCACACTCGGATTGGCAGTGAATACATCACCGGCTGCGGGAGCACCCTGAATATCGAATTGAATACCTGCGAAGGAGATGGCTTGCCCACTCACGTAGTTGGTAGCTGGTGTCACGACCACTGGTGTGGCAGGGACGGTGACATCGGTGACGGTATATTGGGTCACACCTGCCGCCACGCTGAATGTCACTTGGTAGTTCTTGCCTGTGTACAAAGTCGGATCGATGACGATGCCCTGACTGATCGTTCCAGTCCCCGCGTTCGCCAATGCCGGAGCTGTCTGGAAAGTGCCGTTACCGGTACGCACGCGCATGAAGAGGTCCGCACCTGATTCGGTGGTGGAGATCTGTCGTGAGGCCGCCGCTTGTATTTTGCGCTGCACATCATCGCCTTGATAAGCCACGCCGGCGGCAGTTTGGGCAAATGGCTGTACCACGCCTTGCGCACCCGAGAACAGGTAGTTACCTGCACCATCTGTGCTGTTGGCCAAACCGAACAGCTCTTGTAGCCGGCCTTGGATATCGGTCGCCAATGCCTTGCGCGCCGCATCGTTGAGTTTTCCATTGCCTGCGGTCAGCGTCACATCCTTTGCATCCATCAACAGATTAGAGACACTTTGCAAGATACCTTCAGCGAGCGCCAGTGTATTGATCGCCGCATCACGATTCGATGCGAATTGTGTGTTGGCTGAATCAGCTTGATTCAGTTCCGCCGCGCGCGCTGCTCCTGCAGGATCATCCGCTGGTGAAAGGATACGACGCCCCGTTGCGATCTGCTGGTTCGTATTCGCCAGATTCGTCTGCAACTGATTCATCGTTGCGACACTCTCGTTGAAATAGGTGCTAGTACTGATACGCATGATGATCAACCTCCCAATTGCAGCAACGAATCGAACATCTGTTGCGAGATAGCCATGGCTTTCGCCGCCGCTTGATACGCTTGTTGGTACTTCAATAGATTGGCCGCTTCCTCATCCAGGTTGACACCCGAAGCCGATTGCTGCGCTTTGGTCACCTGCGCCAACATGCTGGCTTGAGCAGTACTGGTGACGCTCAATTCGCGTGTCTGGGTACCCACTTGGCTGATGAGTTGGCCATAAGCCCCTTGATAGCTGGCTGTACCGTTCACCATGGTGTTGGTGGTCTGCAATTGTGCCAACTTCAATACGTTGGTGCCATCAGTGGTGGCATTGGTGTTAGGGCCGATGGTGAACTTATCACCCGTTGCTGGTGCGCCCGTGATCTGTGTACTCCAACCATTGATATTGATCGCCGCCCCCGCCGTGAACGCCTGAGGCCCTACCGGTGCGCCAGTACCCGTCACGGTATATGTCGTCGCACTGGTGAACGTGATGGAGATAGGTTGCTGCAAATTAACGTTGACTGGCACACCTCCTGTCACGCTAGGTTGTGCGATGACACCGCTACCCAGATTGGTCGATGGTGCATTGGCACGGATCGGATTCGCCGCAGCGATCTTGGTCGGATCGGTGACGGAGAGTTTGAAATCGCGTGCCCCCACTGCAGTAGGTCGGATAAGAAAGGAATCTCCCGCGACATCCGCTACCGAACCCGCAGCCAACTGCAGGGTGATACCTGTACCCGCCACAGTCTGTGGCGTAGCCAGTTGCGCCGCAGTGAAAGACTGCAATGCGACCTTGTCTGTGTTATCGAACAGGCTGTAGCTCGTGCCGTCGAATTGCAATGTGTAGTCGCGTCCTGTCAGCGCAGAGGTACTGCTGATCGTCGCCGTGAGTCCCGAGTTACCTACATTACTGGTCGCCGCCGTCGCGGTAGGAGCGCCACTGGTGAAGAAGCTCCCGCCAATAGCACCTTTAAGATCGATACCTTGTTGATGTTGCTGGTTGAAAGTGTCAGCGATCCCGATCGCCACGCGCCCCAATAGGTTCTGAGCAGGGTCAAGGACGTTCTCGCGGAAACCCAGATAGCCACCCAGATTGCCTCCCTGCAAGGCGCTCTGTTGGATTCGGCTGATCCCTTTGCTATTCACGTAGACCACTTCCAGCACCGTCTGATCGGTAGTCGATGAGACCGCCAGCAATGAAGAGGATTGATTGCCAATGACGAGTGATTGACCGTTACCGATGAACACATCCATGGAACCATCGGGCTGCTTCACCGAACTTACACGTATCTCTTGGCTCAATTGAGTCAGCAGTTGATCGCGCATATCGAGCAAGTCGTTCGGGGTTTGATTGGGACCACTCTGCGCCTGTGCACGCACGATGTTGTCGTTCAATGCGGCGATCTGTTTGGCGTAACTATTGATAGTCGCTGTACTGTTGCTGATCTGGCCGTTCAAACCACTGCGTATCTCAGTAAGACGCGCATCCAATGTCTGTAAGCGGTTCGTCAACGACTGTGCACTACCGATCATCGTCTGACGTGCAGCGACTGACTCTGGCGCGTTGGATACGGTATTGATCGAGCTGAAGAAGTCCTGCAACGCGGGCGTCAACCCTCCATTCGCATCGCCCAACAGATTGCTCACCTGTTGCGACAAGGCATATTGCGTATTGAGGTTGCTCGCTTTGGTCTGTGCCTCGCCCACCTGCGCGAAGAGGAACTCGTCATAGTTGCGTTTCACCGACGTGACGTCTGCACCCTGCCCAAAGAAACCCGCACCCGTATTTTGGGGCAGCATGGCGGACTGCAAAATCTCTTGGCGCGTGTACCCCGGCGTATTGGCGTTGGCGATATTGTGCGAAGTGACACTGATGCCCGCCTGAGCGACCTTCAGCGCACTGACTCCGATGCCATAGATTCCTGAACCCATTTGACTCTCCTTGCGCCATCACCCCGTTTCCCTCACCTAACGGCAAGCAGATGAACGAGGAAGGCGATTTCCAAACTGACCCCTACGGCTGGTGTATCGGCAGGTTCGGATAAAACTTTAGGCTCTAGCGCTCACGCTACCGATGACCTTGACCAGCTTGTCGGCATAGTGAGGATCGGTTGCGTATCCAGCCTGTTGCAAAGCCTGTGCGAAACCCTGAGCGCCATCCTGACCTATCACGGCGGCATAGCGCGGGTTGTCACTCAACAGCTTGGCATAATCTTGAAAGGCTTCGGTGTAGGAGCCATAGGCGCGGAAACGTTCAGTCTGTTTATGCGCCACGCCATTCGTATATTCGGTGGTCGTGATCTCGGCCACTTTGCCGTTCCAACCCTTACCCGCCTTCACGCTGAACAGGTTGAAGCTGGAGCTGCCATCGGCCATCTTGATCTCACGTTTACCCCAACCACTTTCCAAAGCGGCTTGCCCGATGATCAGATGGGCGGGGATGCCAGTGGTACGACTGGCTACTTGTGCATGCGGTTGCAGACGATCAACGAAGGATTGCTGAGTGTCGGCGTTGTAGGCAGAAGGGATGGCATTCACGCTAGGCATCGCAGGGGTAGGAGCCGCATTTGGCAAAGTTTTGCTGAGTTGACGCACCATCACATCCGCCAAGCCGACACCGCGTGTCGACATCTCTTGCGCCAACTGCTGATCCAACATGCCCGTGAACATCTTGGTCTGCTCGCTATCCATCATCCCGTCTTGCGGCGTCGCTTCGCGCATGGTCTTCAACATCATATTGAGGAACACCATCTCGAACTGTTGTGCAGCGACCTTCAACGCCTTGTCGGGTGCTTGCTTGGCTTGATAGCGCAGCTTGTCGAGCGACTGCGCGTCCGAGGCTAGATTGTTGATGTTGTTTGGAACGATGCCCATGATGACTCCTAGATGACTTCTAGGTCTGCATGCAACGCCCCTGCCGCTTTCATCGCTTGCAGGATGGCCAGCATATCTTGTGGTGTCGCACCGATGGAGTTGAGTGCTTTCACCACATCACCTAGCGCCACACCCCGTTTCAGTTGCAACAGATTCCCCGGGGCGGCTTTGATATCGATGGTGGCGTTGGTGACGGTCGCAGTGTCACCGCCCGCCAAGGCATTGGGTTGTGCGACGGCAT
Source organism: Sideroxydans sp. (assembly GCA_013824485.1). Taxonomy (GTDB): domain Bacteria; phylum Pseudomonadota; class Gammaproteobacteria; order Burkholderiales; family Gallionellaceae; genus Sideroxyarcus. The sequence goes on along the minus strand of PNNY01000108.1, from coordinate 71 downwards.
TATCAGCAGTGATGACGACAGTGAGACTGCCATGTGCGACGGCACATTCATCCAGTGCGATGTTCTGATTC
>PNNY01000107.1 GCA_013824485.1 Sideroxydans sp. | reverse complement strand
ACCAGCAATGCTTTGTCACAACCCAATGTGCCGTGTCCCTTTTGGCCGTGGTGGACGATATTGGCTGCAAGTATCGCGCATGGTGCGTTGTCATTCGTAGGCGCGACGAATTGGTTATGGTTATGCGATACACCGATTGCGGTAGCGGCACTGTATCTCAGTTATTTGTGGGGCTTTCGCAGTAGCTTGCGTAACCCTTTGCTATCGGTATTGCATGTGGGTTTTGCATGGATGGGGATTTCCATGCTGTTGTACGCGATTCAAAGCCTTGTAGCGTTCGCGTGGGATGAATCTATTTGGTCATTAGCCCCATTGCATGCTCTCACCATCGGCTGCTACGCCACTCTGATGATCGGCATGGGGACGCGCGTGACGCTTGGGCATTCTGGGCTACCGTTCAATATAGGCACCCCCATCAAATTGATGTTCGTAGGCATGCAGTTGGTCGCAATAGTTCGCGTTCTGGCGGATGTGTTGCCGCTGGAATCTGGCTACATCTGGTACGTAGTGTCAGCACTCGGCTGGCTGGCTTGCTTCGCACCTTGGGTAAGGCGCTACTTGCCTGCTTTCTGGCGTCCCCGCGCCGATGGGCAACTCGGCTGAGCCCAATCACGCCCCTTTGAATGTGCATGCTTCTTTAAGCGCTGTATTCATTAGCTTTAAATATTCCGATTCCTCACTAAAGATATGTCTCGATATGCCGACAATATATGCATTCCGTCTGAATATATTCGGCTGAATATGCGAGCCCTTTCTGAAGAGGCGTGATTTGAATACTTCTCTCAGATAAGTGGCGCATACAAAATCAAAAAAAGGGAGTACGCAATGAAACTATCTTCAATAAGCCAAAGACTGGTGTTGCTCGTCGCCGTGCCACTGGTCGCACTGACGACCTTAGCTGGTTTGCTGATAAATCAAGCTTACACGACCTATCAAAACAGTATTCAAACGCATCAACTGATGAGCCTTTCGGTAAACGCTGGAAATTTGATCCACACGCTTCAGATCGAACGTGGTGCGACAGTCGGTTTCTTACAATCCAAGGGGCAAAAGTTCTCTGACGTTTTACCTGGCTTGCGAACCAAGACAGACGAGCGTGTCGCCCTGTTCGTAAAGGATGTCGATGCTATAGATCTGAGCCAGATGCCTAAGCTGGCAGATGCGATCTCAAAAGTTAAAGATACTGTCAACAATGTCGCAGGAATTCGCCAGCGAGCGAGCGACCTATCACTCACTGTTCCTGAAGGGGTGGCTTACTATTCTGGGGGCATCACTCAGCTGATCGATGTGATGAGCGGGGGTGTGGCGCTGAATCGTGATGCGTCGATCTCACAGCAAATGATCGCCTATCTTAGTTTTGTGCGCGCTAAAGAAAATGCTGGGCAGGAGCGCGCATTGGCCACAGCTGCTTTCGCCGCAAATAAGATGGAGCCCGCGCAATATCGAGCCATCTTGACCAAGATCAATCATCAAGAAGCCTATCTGAATGACTTTCGGAGCATCGCGAATTCGGAGTCGAAAGCTTCACTCGTAGCAGTATTGGAAAGTTCTGCCGCAAAAGAGGTGGCTACGTATCGTGACACCCTGATCAGTAAGTCAGCGGAAGGTGACTTCGGCGTTGAGCCCACGCAGTGGTTCAAAACGATCACTACGAAAATCGATGGCCTGCATGCGACAGAAGAACTCATCACCAATCAGATCAACAGTGATGCGGCCGTGCTTCAGCAATCCAGCCGTATCCAACTCATTGCTGTCTTGCTGGGTGGTCTAGTAGCGATCTTATTGACTGTCGCCGTGTCATATTGGGTAGCTAAGAGTATTGCTACACCGCTCAATGAGATGGTGAGCTTTACTGAAAGAGCCATTGTTAATAATGACTTCTCCGGCAAGGTGCCCGAGCACGGTGCCTCCGAAGTCATTCGTACAGGTAAAGCACTCAACCAACTGATCGACAAATTCCGCAAGATCATCTTGGATACTAAAAAATCGAGTGAGCAGATCACTGTGGCAGCACATGCGTTAGCCGTTTCAAGCAATGAGGTCAAAGAAAACTCGATCGTTCAGTCCTCTGCGGCAGAATCTGTCGCTGCTGCGGTTGAGGAATCCTCAGTCAGTATCAGCGAAACTTCTAACAGTGCACAAGCGGCTGCCGAGTTGGTCACCAATGCTCGTGCAGATAGCGAGAATGCAGGGAAGATCATGCAGGAGACTGTCTTCAAGATGAATGATGTCGCGAAGCTGATACGAGCATCAGGAGATAGCGTGCATCACCTTGATGAAAGTTCGCAAAAGATCGGCCACATCGTTCAGGTGATCAAGGAGATCGCTGATCAAACGAACCTGCTTGCGTTGAATGCGGCGATCGAAGCTGCGCGCGCGGGTGAGCAAGGACGTGGCTTCGCTGTGGTGGCAGATGAGGTCAGGAAGCTGGCAGAGCGTACTGGCTTGGCGACAGGAGAGATCGGAGCGCTGATCAAAGCCATTCAGGACGATATCGGTGGGACGGTGGTTTCAATGCAACAGGCAAATTTGAATGCCGCTTCAAGCTTGGAGCTCGTCAACAAATCAGCGAATGCACTTCAAAAGATCGACAAAGATGATATTGAGGTCTCAAACGATGTGATGAGTATTTCCAATGCACTGGCAGAGCAGGATGCTGCGATTCGCCAGATTGCGGTGAACATCGAACAGATCGCTCAAATGACAGAGAGCAACAACAACGCTTCTACTGCCAACAACACGACGGCATCTGAGTTGGATGGACTTGCATTGCAACTGAGGAATTCAGTCGCTGTATATAAGGTGTAATGCAGCGAGACACCTTTTATAACTGATGCGCTAAACTATTAACCTTAGATATTTCAAAACAAAATCTAGCAGCGACCGCTTCAGTGCTGAAAAGCTGTTTCAGGAAGTTTCCACAGTCCGTTATGGCCGAGTTTGAGACATTGAAAACCGCCGATTTATTTCCGTACCGGTGGCGCTAGATCACCCGTGAGCAAAGTGAACACGCCAGTCTTGCGTTCTTTGAAGTAATGCTGAAGTGCGTATTTGACTGGACGGAATGCCAGCGTGTCCCAAGGTATCTCTTCTTCCGCGAACAATCTCACTTCCAGACTTTCCACACCGGGTGAAAAATCCAGATCGAGCAGGGTGGCACGATATAGCAAGTGGACTTGGTTGATGTAGGAGAGGTTGTACATGGCGTACAACTCGTGGATATTCACGCGGGCGTTCGCCTCTTCCAGCGTCTCGCGTGCAGCGCCTTCTTCCGTGGTCTCGCCGTTCTCCATGAAGCCGGCGGGCAGTGTCCACAATCCGTGGCGAGGTTCGATGGCGCGGCGACACAGCAACACGCGTCCGTCTTCCCACACTGGGATTGAGCCGACGATGTTGCGCGGATTTTGATAGTGGATGGTGTCGCAGGCGGTGCAGATGTAGCGCTCGCGGCTGTCGTCCTGCGGGATGCGCAGTTCAACGGGGGAGCCGCATTCTGCGCAGTAGTTCATTTTAGATTTCCCAGAATTTCCACCAAGGCGTCTCACTTTCCTTGAAGTAGGTCTTCGAGGGTTTGATGCCGTCTTTGGCGACGTTGATGTCAAGTATACGTTGTGTGTCTTGGCTCAGATCATTAAGGCCAAGACGGTGGTAAGCCTGCACCATGATCTGCAAGGCATCACGTGTCTGTGGTGTATTGGGGTAGCTTTTGAGTATGTCTTGGCTGCGGTTCACGGCAGCCACATATGCGCCGCGACGCAGGTAATAGCTGGCGACGGCGACCTCATGTTTGGAAAGCGTGATGAGTAAATATTGCATGCGTGCACGCGCATCAGCAGCGTAACGGCTGTCTGGGAAGCGAGTCACCAGTTCTTTGAATGCATCAAAGGAATCACGCAATGCCGCAGGGTCGCGCTCGGCCGGGTCCTGCATGAACGTCGTTCCGAACAGGCTATTGATGTTTTCGTTGAAGTTGATGAGGCCCTTCAAGTAGTACACATAATCCAAGCTGGTGCTGTTGGGGAACTGTTTTACGAAGCGGTCGAGTGCGGCGATGGCTGGGGCAGGTTCACCTTGTTTGTAATAGGCGTAAGCCACTTCCATCTGCGCTTGCTGTGCGTAGCGACCGTAGGGATAGCGCGACTGCAAAGTCTCCAAACGTTTGATGGCGCGTTCGTAGCTATGGTCGTCCATCGCCTCTTTGGCTTGGGCATATAACTGGTCAGCAGTTGCAGATTTGTCGTCTTTTGCTGGATCGGAACTACAAGCAACTAAAGAGAACAACAGGAAAACGGTTAAAATACGACGCATGATAGAACCCGAAGAAGATTTACTGGATTATAGCAAAGACGAAGCGTCTTCCTCCCCACTTGAGATGCGTGTGCCGATGCAGCATGGCGGCCTGCGTTTCGACCAGATACTCACCAAGCTGTTGCCGGAATACTCCCGCAGTCGTTTGCAGGACTGGATCGAACAGGGCTTGGTGACGGTCAATGGCAAGGTCGCGACGGCGAAGTTGAAGGTGTGGGGCGGCGAGCGCGTCTGCGTCACGCCACAGACATTGCCGTCCGAGCAACCCTACATCGCGCAAGACATCCCTATCGACATCGTGTACGAGGATGATGACATCGTCATCGTCAACAAACACGTCGGTCTAGTGGTGCATCCTGGTAGCGGTAACTGGGAAGGTACGCTGCTCAACGCCTTGCTCCACCATGTGCCCGAACTGGCCGACGTGCCACGCGCCGGCATCGTGCATCGCTTGGACAAAGATACGAGCGGATTGATGGTGGTGGCGAAGTCGCTCATCGCGCAGACCGCACTGGTGCGCCAACTGCAAGCCCGCACTGTCAAGCGCGAGTACCTCGCCTTGGTATGGGGGGAGTTGGATTACGGCGATACCATCAATGCCCCCATCGGCCGACATCCATCACAACGCGTGAAGATGGCTGTGGTCGAAGGTGGTAAAGAGGCGGTCACGCACTTCACCATCGAAGCGAATTTCCCCAGCTGTACCTTGGTGCGCTGTCGTCTGGAGACGGGCCGCACCCATCAGATCCGTGTCCATATGACTTACATCGGTCATCCTTTGGTGGGCGATAGCGTGTATCAAAAGGGCGTTCAGAAATGTGTGTTGCCCCTGCGCGAACTGTTGAACGGCTTCCCGCGTCAGGCATTGCACGCCACCAAGCTAGCACTGGAACATCCGGTGACGGGCGAACATATGGAATGGGAAGTGCCTCTGCCGGAGGATATGGAAGAGTTGCTGGATAAGGTCGATGAGGCAAGCGATGGGATCGCCTGAGCATCACATCGTTCCAGACTGGCCAGTTCCTGCAAACGTCAAAGCGCTACAAACCACGCGTCACGGCGGTATGAGCGTCGCTCCGTATGATTCACTCAATCTAGGTCTGCACGTGGGCGATTCACCACTTGTGGTGAACCGCAACCGTCAATCACTGGCACCGTTGATGCCGAGCGAGCCGGTGTGGTTGGAGCAGGTGCATGGCACGGTGGTGGCGAATGCGGATGCGGCTAACTGTGTAGAGCGGGCAGATGCCTCCATTGCACGACAAGGCGGCTCGGTGTGTGTGGTGATGACGGCCGATTGCCTGCCGGTGTTGTTGTGCGACGAAGACGGAACGGTGGTCGGCGCGGCACATGCAGGTTGGAAAGGCTTGGCGGCGGGCGTCATCGAGACCACGGTGCAGGCGATGGATGTGGCGCCACACAAATTGATGGCATGGCTAGGCCCCGCCATCAGTCAGCAACATTTCGAAGTGGGCGGCGAAGTACGAGACGCCTTCATCCAACATTTGCCGCAAGCGGCCGAGGCATTCATCGCGCATGGCAGTGAAGGTAAATACCTGGCAGACATCTATCTGCTTGCACATCAGCGTCTAAACGCCTTGGGTATCACGCGAGTCTCTGGTGGTGGGCGCTGCACTTACGCTGAGGCGGATACCTTCTTTTCCTATCGCCGTGACAACGTGACCGGACGTATGGGTACGTTCATCTGGCTGGCTTGAACCCCTTGGAATCTATGGAACACACACCTATCACCAAGACCCAACGCAAAGTCGTGCTCGCTGCGTGCTTCGGTACCTTTCTAGAGTGGTACGACTTCCTCACCTTCGCTTCTCTCGCCACTTATTTCAGTGTGCTGTTCTTCCCTCCAGAGAATCCGACAGCCGCTTTGTTGGCTAGCCTTGCCACATTCGGTGTGGGTATGGTGGTCCGTCCGCTGGGTTCGGCCTTGTTCGGGAATCTGGCGGATCGATTCGGTCGTCGTCCTATCTTCATCGCCACCATCTCGTTGATGGGCATCACTACTTTCTTGGTCGGCCTGTTGCCCACCTATGCGCAGATCGGCATGTTGGCGCCTGCATTGCTGTTGCTGCTGCGCTTGCTGCAAGGCTTCGCGGTGGGTGGAGAGATCGGCGGGGTGGCGGTGTACCTCACTGAACATGCGCCTACTGGCAGACGCGGGATCTACACCAGCGTGCTGCAATTGATGGGGCCGCTCGGTATCTTGGTCTCCACCTTGCAGATCGTGTTGTTGCTGGCCTATCTGTCTCCTGAAGATTTCAGTGCTTGGGGCTGGCGCGTACCGTTCCTGTTCTCGGCGGTGCTGTTGTTCATCTCCATCAAGACGCGCATGAGTTTGGAAGAGTCGCCGGTGTTCCGCGAGTT
>PNNY01000106.1 GCA_013824485.1 Sideroxydans sp. | reverse complement strand
CAGCGTGCTCGCATCATCGCCGCTGTAGATCGCAAAGTCTTTTGGGGCACGTTGCAACAAGTCGCTACCACGCTCGATACCGCCCGTCGCATCTTTGATACCTACGATGTTTTTGATCTGCGCCAAGCGCAGCACGGTGTCATTACTCATGTCCGCACCCGTACGTCCCGGCACGTTGTAGAGGATGTGCGGCATGTCCACCGCTTCGGCGATGGCTTTGAAATGTTGGTACAAGCCTTCTTGCGTTGGCTTGTTGTAATACGGAACGACCGTGAGTGAGGCGGCAGCGCCGGCCTTCTTCGAGAAAGCGGCTAGTTCGATAGCTTCTTTAGTCGAGTTCGCGCCCGTACCCGCGATGATAGGAAGGCGCCCAGCGGAATGTTCAACTGCGACTTGGATGAGTTGTTCATGTTCTTCCACATCCACAGTTGGGGATTCGCCCGTCGTACCAACGACAACGATGGCATCCGTGCCTTCCGTGATATGGAAATCGATCAATGCGCGAAACGCCACCAAGTCGAGACTTCCGTCTTCGTGCATGGGGGTGACGATCGCAACGAGGCTACCTGTAATCATGATGTCAGCTACGTTTTTGGGAGCGCGCATTCTAACCGATTCGACCGATTATTTGTCCGTTCGTCATTTAGCTATGAAATAATCCAAGCACTGTGAACGCCAACGACTTCAACCCACATACGCCCTTATCCAGCCTTGCTCCCGGCATGCGCGGCACGATCACCGACATCCATACGGATGACTCCCTGCGCCAACGCTTGCAGGCTTTGGGATTCCGTTCAGGCAAGGACATCGAGATAATCCGTAAGGCCAGCTTTGGTGGTCCAGTACAAGTCCGCATCGGCACCACAGACATCCTCCTTCGCCAAACCGAAGCCGCTCTCATCGAGGTTAGGGCAGCATGAAGCGCATCGCCTTACTCGGCATGCCCAACACGGGCAAGTCCACACTATTCAATCGCCTCACTGGTGGCGCGGCACGCGTGGGCAACTGGCCGGGCATCACTGTAGAACTTCTTACCGGCAAGATATTGCTGGGTGGCGACATGGCCGAGATAATCGACCTGCCTGGCATCTATGACATCCACGGCTTCTCGGAAGACGAACAGGTCGTGCGTCACTTCCTGCATGACAACGTTCCTGACTTGGCTGTCGTCGTGCTCAACGCCACGCAGATCGAACGCCAGTTGAGCCTGTTGATACAACTAAAGCAACTCAATCTGAACATGGTGGTATTGCTCAACATGGCGGATGAAGCGAAGAAATTCGGCATCACCATCGATGGCGACAAGATGGCCGAGTTGCTGGGCATGCCCATCCATCTCATCAGTGCGAAATACGGTCAAGGCCAACCAGAAGCGATGCAAGCTATCACCAAAGCGTTGCGCTACCCCACACCGGGCATGGCGGAAGCGTTACGTACGCAACTGGAACAAGACGCACACATCGAACACGAGATGGCGCGTGTATTGAGCAGCGCTGTGCAAGTGCCCGCTCGACTCTCTGACACTCGCACCGATAAACTCGATAGCCTGATGTTGCACCCATGGTTAGGTTTGCCAATCTTCTTCGGCATCATGTACCTGCTATTCCAAGGCATCTTTTTCTTTGGCCAGCCTTTACAGGGCGGCGTTGCCGACCTACTTGGATGGCTGCGTGAGACCGTTCTCGATCCAGCATGCGCAGGGCTGCCTTCTTGGATGTCAGAACTCCTGCTAGACGGCATCTACAACGGCGTCTCCACGGTCGCAGCCTTCGTGCCAATCATCATCTTGTTCTTCTTGTTCATGGCCATCGTGGAAGACACGGGCTACCTCTCTCGCGCAGCTTTCTTGATGGATGCGCTGATGGCGAAAATGGGACTTGATGGACGCAGCTTCGTGATGTTGCTGATGGGATTCGGATGTAACGTCCCCGCGTTGATGGGCACTCGCGTAATGCGTTCGCGTAGCCTGCGCATGCTGTCGATGCTGGTGATCCCGTTCTCACTCTGTTCGGCACGGCTTCAAGTGTTCGTATTCATCACTGCGGCACTATTCTCTCCCAAGCAGGCACCATTGGTACTGTTCAGCCTTTATTTGTTTAGCTTTGCTGCCGCCATCATCACAGCGCTGTTATTCAAGCGCCAGTTCGCCAACACCGAACCTTTTGTATTGGAGCTACCTCCATATCGCTTCCCCACAGGTCGTCAGATGCTGTTGCGCGGCTGGCATGAGGTCACTCATTTCCTGCGCCGCGCTTCGCAGTTCATCATCGCAGGCGTCGTATTGGTCTGGTTACTGACCAACCTACCCGCCTCTGCCGCTCCAGCCAGTGCAGACACTCTCGCCGGCATGATTGGCGCATGGCTACATCCTTTGTTCGCGCCTATCGGCATTAACGAACAACTCACCATCGCACTCATCTTCGGTTTCGTCGCCAAAGAGATTGTTATTGGATCGCTCGCTGTGATCTACGGCATGAGTGGAGATGCGCTGGGTGGCGCATTAGGTCAGCAACTGGATTGGGTACAGGCATACAGCTTCATGCTGTTCACCCTCATCTATACCCCTTGTCTTTCAACGATCGCCACCTTACGTAACGAATCTAAGAACAACGGATTCACTGCGCTCGCACTGACTTGGTCATTGGTCTTAGCTTGGGTGGTCAGCTTCTTGTTCTATCAGGGCGCGCGCGCACTAGGCTACTAAGTAAAACGCCCCAGACTAGCTGGGGCGTTTTGTTTGATTCTCTCACTTGAGATCAACGTTGTTTCCACGCTTGATCAAGCACAGCCTGCGCCTTGTCCAATTTGGCTTTGGCCATATCCAACTTCAATTTAGATGCTTCGACTTTCTTCTTATCCTCTGCAACTTGCTTCTGAGCATCAGCAAGTTCTTTCTCAGACTCGGCCAATTTCTTGAGATTATCTTGATGCTCAGCATCTACTTTTTGCTGAGCCTCACGCGCGTACTCGACACCAGCTTGCTGTGCTGAGACATCCTTGGCATGCACCAAGCTCGACATCGCAACCGTCATCGATCCTAGCAATCCAATCATCATCAACAATCTCAACATAATTTCTCCAGTTCGGCCCGTGGCTTCAGAACGCTAGGCGCACACCGATGTGGGCGCCATTGTCCAACACACCATCTTTAAGATTATTGTTCGAGTAGAACTTGGTCGTACGGTAGCCGACGTAAGCTTGCGTCAAAGCCGAAACCGCAAATTCAGCGCGCACAGCACCTTGTGAGAAATGGTCTGCATCACCGAAGGTGATGATCTTAGGAGCGTAGTGATATTCGCCTGAGAATGCAAAGCGACGATCCGCCGGCACTTCGAAACGCAGTTGTACCCCCAATGCAGCCCCTGATGCACTCAAGCGATTAGTAGTCACATTCTCCAAAGTAGCAACCACCGCTTTAGCGCCGACCCCGAGAGACAATCCAGGCACAGAACCTTCCTCATTCAGGACAATCAACCCAGCCTCACCCATCACACTGTTGACATCGTTATACATGACGGATGCGAACAATTCTGATTTGCCAGCGACACCACTTGGAAGACTGTATTTGAACTGAGCTGCTGTGTTGCTCAGATTAATATCCAGATTGTCCGCAACAGAAAGGGAGCTGAAGGAAAGTAGGGATAACGCGATGAATCGACGAAACATTGATGACTCCTTAAAACGAATTGGCGGAGGCGGTGAGATTCGAACTCACGAAGGACTCTCATCCTCGCCAGTTTTCAAGACTGGTGCCTTCAACCGCTCGGCCACACCTCCAAAGTTCAGTGCCCGCCTACGGCATCGGTATTACCGAATAGTTCCGTATAAATTCATCGGGCATGCACTGGACGGCGCGCATGATACCCGAAAATCCATGTATCCCAAAGGCCGTCACATCATTACGGTTGCAACTTTATGAGTGCTTCGGTAGTCTCATGCCCGCCGCGAGATGAATCGCGCGTTTTCATTGGAGGAAACCATGCAATATCAGACCCAAACAGCACAAATCGGCGCACTTGCCACCGAACAGAACAAAGTCCTGCGCAACACCTACACCCTGCTTGCGCTAACTATGATCCCAACCATCCTCGGCGCCTTCATTGGCACCTCCATCAGCTTCGCCTTCATGACTGAGCACCCCATCATCGGCTCCTTGCTGATGTTCGGAGTGATGATGGGCATGCTTTTCGCTGTCGCCGCATTGCGTAACAGCGTATGGGGCATCGTTGCCATGTTGGGATTCACGTTTGTAGCGGGCGTGTTCTTGGGTCCTATCCTGCAACATGCCTTGCACTTCAGTAACGGCGCTCAATTGGTCGGCATGGCTGCAGGCGGCACAGGCATCATCTTCTTCACCTTGGCGACCATAGCCACCGTGACCAAGAAGGATTTCAGTTTCATGGGCAAGTTCTTGTTCATCGGCCTGATCCTGCTCATCGTCGCTTCACTGGCCAATCTGTTCTTCCAGATTCCAGCGCTGTCGCTCACTATTTCGGCAATCGCAGTGATGATCTTCTCCGCTTACATCTTGTATGACGTGAGCCAGATCGTGCACGGGGGTGAGACTAACTACGTGATGGCGACATTGAGTTTGTACATGAACATCTACAATCTGTTCATCAACCTGCTCAACTTATTGATGGCATTCAGCGGCGAACGCGAATAATCAAACCACACCAAAAGAAAAGGCGGCCTAGGCCGCCTTTTCTTTTGCGCATCTCATTCATCTAACGCTCATCAGTGCGTTGACATTATCCAACAACACCTCTCTCTTCACGGGCTTCATCAACGTCATATCTGCTCCAAGTTTTTGCGCCTGCTTCAAATACAAGTCACCCCCATCATCCCCCATGCCAGAGACTGCCAAGATAGGCACGTTTGGCAGCAGTCCTCTTATCGCGCCGATGAACTCCAAACCATCCATATCAGGCATAACGATATCTGTGATTACCAATCCCGGAATAAAATTGTTCAGCGCTCTCAAAGCGTGTCGCGCGCTATCGGCGGCATACACGCTGTAACCATCATTCTCTAACACCATCTGCATCGCTTCCGCAGAAAGTCGGTTGTCTTCGACCAACAAAATCTTTAACGAAAATGCTCTAACTCGTGGCATCTGACATCCTTAGTGACCGTTGAAATTCAACTGTGGACTGTATACCGAGCCACTAGACAAAACTCAATATGCCAAACGATATAGGCCTAGATATAGACCTAGGCCTATATCTAGGCAGAACGGGTTGATATCAATCAGGAAAGTTCGAAAACTGCGATGGATTCGACGTGCGATGTCTGTGGGAACATATTCATCACGCCAGCAGATTTCAGGACGTAGCCTTTGGTATTCACCAGCACATCCGCATCGCGCGCCAATGTGCCTGGATTGCAACTCACATAAACAATGAGTTTGGGCGCGGTGTAATTCGTGATGGATTGCACTAGCTGTATCGCGCCGTCGCGCGGAGGGTCAATCAACCATTTATCGAATTTCTCCAGCGTCGCCAACAGACTCGCATCCATATCAAATAGATTCATCATGCGGAATTCGGTGTTGCTGCTTAAGCCATTGTATTGCGCACTTTGGACTGCGCGCTTCACCAGCGCATCACTGCCTTCGACCCCCATCACCTGAGCACCACTGCGCGCGATCGGCAACGTGAAGTTGCCCAATCCGCAGAAGAAATCGGCGATACGTTCATTCGCTTGCGGCTTCAACAAACGCATAGCACGACTGACCATCAAGCGATTCAAATCGCTATTCACTTGGGTGAACTCAGTCGGCGCAAACGGCATAGTGATGCCAAACTCGGGCAAGCTGTAGCTCAATGCAGGCGCACCCATGGGGTAGAACGGTTTGACCGTATCCACACCTTGGGTCTGCGTCCAGAATTGCACATGATGCTCGTCAGCAAAGCGCTTGAGCTGTTCTTCATCCGCAGGTGATAAAGCCTGCATGATGCGCAACACCAATACATCCACCTCATCACCCACCGCCACTTCGATCTGCGGCACAGATTCACGAATGGATAACCGTTCATTCAACTGCGCCAACAAGGGCAGCAGTTTGGCGATCTTGGGCGTCAATATCTCGCAGTGCGCAATGTCAGCCACGTATTTGCCGTTGGTTTCACGAAAGCCTACCAGCGTCTTTTCCTTCTTCAGCACATGGCGCACTGACAAGCGTGCACGTTGGCGATAGCCCCAAGGCTGACCATAGATGGGCGACAAAATCACTTCTGGCTTCACCTTGCCGATGCGCTGCAAATTGTCTTCCAGCACACGCTGCTTCACCGCCACCTGTGCTTGTGGGTCGAGATGCTGCATCGAGCAGCCGCCGCACACACCAAAGCTGCTGCACTTTGGCTGCACGCGCATGAACGACTTCTTAAGTATCTGACCGACCTTGGCTTGTTCGTAATTGTTCTTCTTGCGATAGGTCGAATAGGTGACGAGTTCGCGCGTGAGCGCACCTTCGATGAAGATGACCTTGCCATCGGCATGCGCGATTCCGCGACCTTCGTGGTCGAGTGATTCAATGACGACGCTGTTATGTGTTTTTTGCATTTCGTTCCAACTTATTCAAGATGCGCCCCATCCAGGTGTGCGCCAAACCAAAACCGATCAACACGCCCGTCGTATTCGCCAGCATGTCGGCATATTCAAAATATCGGTATCCACTGAGCCCTTGCAGGATCTCGATGCCCACACCCATGACCACGAACGCAGCCATCAGATACACACGGGGCTGCT
>PNNY01000105.1 GCA_013824485.1 Sideroxydans sp. | reverse complement strand
TTCTGCCTTCCAAGACCATATCGTGTCCACTTTGTGAGACACACCTAGTACGCTGTGGTCTGCACGCAAATGGGATAAGTTTGGGTTGCCGAATTTCTTGGCGACTTGCTGACCTATGGGCATCTGGTTGTGTCGTCCCCAGCCGGCGGTGATTAAGGTGTTCTGCGTGTAATCCCACTCGACCCCCAGCCTAGGTTCGGTGTACGACTTGCGCAGATAATCCTCGTAGGAGTGGCGTACTCCGGTCACCAATGTCACCGTTGGAATGATGCGCTTGCGGTCTTGTGCAGATACATCCCACCCGTGTGAATAAAACTGGTCTGTCAATTGTTTCTGCGATGCGCTAGTCAGATCACAGCTAGGGTTGAACTGTGTACACGTGGCATTCTTCAGATCTGCATCTATCTTGGTTAGAGCGCGTTCGTAATTGGCACCCAATGCCAGTTCGTGACCATCATTAATAGGTAGGGTCAGATGTTCACGCAACATCCAACTATCTTGAGCGAGATAAAGATTACCTGCACTGCCCACTGAATTGCTGAAGTCGAAAGTTAGGTGTTCGAGCGCCAATTTGTTGAACGCAGTATCGAACAGCACGTTCTCGAACACCACAGCCTGCATCGAATTCTTGTTGTTGAACGCCAGATTTCCAGCCAGAACAGGTTGTTTTTGGGCGAGCTCCGAATTGCCGCCGACCTTGAGTCGGAGCGTGTCGGAAGAGCCTTGCATATGGAAGGTCAGCTTGCCAGTATCGGCCATCTTCAAGATGTACTTACCTTGATAGTCGGAATAGTTCGGTATCTGGATCGTGATGCCATCTTGTTCGACCTGTTTTAGGAACAAGTCGATATAACTACGACGTGCCGCGAAATAGAAAGACTGATTCTCGTTGATCGGACCTTCTATCAATGCATCAGCGCCTAGCAGATTCACATTCACTTTGCCGCCCATGCGATCTGATCTTGGGTCGCGCAACGCTACATCAATGATCGCGCCTGTCACATCGGCATAGTGTGGCGCGAACGCGGCACTGTAGAGATTAAAATCTTTGAGTAAGTCTGCATTGAAGACGCTGACACCGCCGAAGTGAAAGATGTTTCCCGTAGGTAAGTCATCGACGTAATAGGCGTTGTCGCCGGGGCCGGAGCCGCGCACCGCAGGTTCGCCACCACGTCCAGCAACCACACCTGGTAAGGCTTGCAAGCTTTTTAGCGGATCGCCGCTGGAGCCCGCCACCTTGTTCAACACCTTGGCGCTGACGACACTCTTGCTGACACGATCAGGGCTTCGTTCGCTGACCACGGTGACTTCAGAGAGTGACTCTGGTTCATTTTTTTTCTGCGTTGTGGTGTCTGCGGCGACAGGTTCGGCAGCATGGATCGGTAAGCTGAAGAATACGAGGAGCAAAGCCGCGATGCGCATGATTTGCATTCCAGTCAATTAAGAGTCTTGCAACACGCCATCCACCAACTTCAACTGGCGCTGCATCTTGCTAGCGAGTTCGAGGTCGTGGGTGACGATGATGAAGCTGGTATTCAGTTTGGCGTTGAGGGTCTGCATGAGGTCGAAAAGCGCGAGTGCGCTGGCGCGATCCAGATTGCCTGTGGGTTCGTCGGCCAGTACGCAGGCAGGTTGGGTGACTAGCGCACGCGCGACGGCGACACGCTGACGTTCGCCGCCAGAGAGCTCGGCGGGTAGGTGGCGCACACGTTGTGCAAGACCGACTTGTTCCAACATCGCTGCCGCTTGGGGATGCGCTTCAGCTGGCTTCATGCCGCGAATCAGCAAGGGCATGGCGACGTTCTCTAGTGCGGTGAATTCGGCCAGCAGATGGTGAAATTGATAGACGAAGCCAAGCGACTTGTTCCTCAACTCGCCGCGCTGTGTCTCGTTCATCTTTGAAACATCTTGGCCGAGGATGCTGACGCTACCGCTGGTCAAAGTGTCGAGTCCACCAAGCAGATGGAGCAGGGTGCTTTTGCCCGATCCCGATGCGCCGACGATGGCAATGCGTTCACCTTGAGCCACCTCAAGATTCACGCCCTTCAACACGGTGACACTCAAGTCGCCTTGCGAGTAGGTCTTGTTCAGATCGCGGCAAGAGATGACGTTACTCATAGCGCAATGCCTCCGCGGGTTGCACCTTAGATGCGCGCCAACTTGGATAGATTGTAGCGAACAAGCTGATGAGGAAAGACATTCCCGAGACTACAAACACATCTGTCTTTTGCAGGTCAGACGGCAGTTCGCTGATGTAGTAGAACTCTTTGGACAGGAACTGCACACCGAATAGGTGTTCGATAAAAGGAACAATCGTGCCGATATTGAGCGCAAGCAGAACGCCACCCAACACGCCCAGTCCCATGCCGATCAAGCCGATCAACATGCCTTGCACCATGAATATCTGCATGATGCTCTTGGGTGATGCGCCGAGTGTTCGCAAAATGGCGATGTCGGCTTGTTTATCGGTGACAGCCATCACCAAGGTGGAAACGATGTTGAAGGCGGCGACCAATACGATGAGCGACAGGATGATGAACATCATCTTCTTCTCCATCGCCACGACGGCGAAATAGTTGGCGTTCTGGCGCGTCCAATCCGTGGCGTAGGTTTCCATCGGCAATTGCTTCTCTAACTCGCGCGCGACTTGTGGTGCGAGGTCGAGATTGTTCAGGCTACCACTGATGCCGCTGACGGACTCGCCCATGCGATAGAGCTTCTGCGCATCTTCAAGGTGGATGAGCGCCAGTGCATTGTCATAAGGCGACATGCCGATCTCGAAGATGCCGACCACGTGGAATTGTTTCAGGCGCGGCATCATCCCCGCTGGGGTGACTTGGCCTTGTGGCGTGATGAGCAAGACGGTCTCGCCCACGTGCGCACCGAGTGCACGTGCCAGATCGACACCCAGCACGATATTGAATTCACCCGCGCGCAAATTATCCAAATTGCCGCTCTTCATCTTGTCGCCGAGCGCAGTCAAACGTTGCTCAGCATCCGGCTGAATACCGCGCACCATCACGCCTTCAACTCGCTCGCTCACCGATACCATGCCCTGACCATTAATGAAGGGTGCGGCGGCTCTGACTTCAGGATGTTTGGATACCGTATCTAAAGCCGATTTCCAATCAGCTAACTGACCACCATCACTGCTGATCTGTAAGTGCGGCGTGACGCCGAGGATGCGTGCGCGGATCTCTTTCTGGAATCCGTTCATCACCGACAGCACCACAATGAGCGCCATCACCCCCAGCCCGATACCCAACATGGAGATGAGCGAGATGAAGGAGATGAAATGGTTGCGGCGCTTGGCGCGGGTGTAGCGAAGGCCGATGAAGAGTTCGTAGGGTTGCAAGATGGTTTGGTTTGTATTCAGAGACGGGCGCTAGTTTGCCACAAGTGCAGGGTTACTTGATGAGCTGATTCATCGAGATGATTGGCATCAGGATGGCGAGTACGATGACGAGCACCACTGCACCCATGATGAGAATAAGGATAGGTTCGAGTAACGAGGTGAGGGTGCTGACAAAGCCTCCGACTTCTTGCTCTTGCTGTTTGGCCACGCGGTTGAGCATGACATCGAGCTTGCCGCTCTGTTCGCCGCTGGCAATGAGGTGGATGAGCACAGGAGGGAACAAGCCCGAGACGGCGAGGGCTCGGCTCAAACTCACTCCTTCACGTACCTTGCGCGCAGCTTCGTCCAAGGCATAACGCATAGGCAGGTTACCGACGACCCCAGAGGCGGCTGAGAGTGAAGTGAGCAGCGGCACGCCGCTGCCGAACAAGATGGATAAGGTGCTGGCCATGCGCGCTGTGTTCACGCCTTGGATGAGTCTGCCCAGCACGGGTACGCGCAACATCTTGCGATGCAGATTGGCGCGTGCCGATTCCTGCTTCAGCAGGTGTCTTGCACCGAACACACCAGCGATTAGTAGCATTAACAGATAGGGCCAAGTAGCGGCTAGTCCGTCGGTGACCCAGATCAAGCTGCGTGTGAGCAGGGGCAATTGTTGGTGCGATTGTTCGAATACAGAAACTACTTGCGGCACGACGTAGAACAACAGCCCGCCCACGATGAGGATGGCGACTGCGGTGACGATGGCGGGATAGACAAAGGCGAGGCCGACCTTCTGTTGCAGTGCGTGTTGGTTCTCACTGTAGGTGGCGAGTTTGTCCATCACGGTATCGAGTTCGCCAGAGGCTTCACCGGCTTTGATGAGTGCACGGTGCAACTCAGGGAAGTCGTTGGGGTGTTGCGCCACAGCTTGCGCCAAGGTTTGGCCTGCCAATACATCGGCGCGTATCGCGGCTAATAAGCTATGTTGATAGGGATTGGTGCTCTGTTCAATCAGTACGGATAAGGATTGCTCCAGTGGCAACCCAGCTTCCAATAAGGTGGCGAGTTGGCGTAACAACAGGCTCAAATCAGCAAGCGAAAGGCGGCGACGCGAGAAGCTGAATCCCTCTTTTTTCTTCTGTTCGATCGTGGTTTCAACTTCCAATACGAACAAGCCAGATTCACGTAACTGGTTGCGTGCGTTACGCGCCGAGTCGGCTTCGATGATGCCTGCTTGTTGTTTGCCTGCTGTGTCTAGGGCTTGGTAGTGGAACGCTGGCATGGCGGTTAATCGCGGGTGACGCGGATGACTTCTTCCAGTGAGGTATCGCCGCTGATGACCCAACGCAATCCGTCGTCGCGCAAGCTCAACATGCCTTTTTGCTGTGCGTAATCGCGCAACTGTTGATCGCTATTGTGAGCGTGCACCATGCTACGCAGCCCATCATCCACGACCAGTAGTTCGTAGATGCCTGTGCGTCCGCGATAACCGATGTTGCCGCATGCGGCACAACCTTTAGGGCGATACAGTTGAGCTGGCTTGCCTGCTTTCGCCAATACGGACAACTCATTCGCATCCGGTGTGTAGGCTTCTTTGCACGATGGGCACAGGCGGCGTACCAAGCGTTGTGCCAATACTCCGATCAAACTCGATGACAATAGGAAAGGCTCGACGCCCATATCGGTGAGGCGCGTGATGCTGCTTGCTGTGTCGTTGGTGTGCAATGTGGCGAGAACTAGGTGACCTGTCAGGCTTGATTGCACGGCGATCTGTGCGGTCTCCAGATCACGTATCTCACCGATCATGATTACGTCTGGATCTTGGCGCAGGATGGCGCGCAGGGCGCGAGCGAAATCCATCTCGATGCGCGGGTTGACCTGTGTCTGGCTGATGCCGTCGAGGTCGTATTCGACTGGATCTTCCACTGTCATCACATTGGTCACGCTGGCATCCACGCAGGAAAGTGCAGCGTAAAGCGTGGTGGTCTTGCCTGAACCTGTGGGGCCGGTGACCAAGATGATGCCGTGCGGTTGTTTTACCAATTCTTGTATCTGTTGCAACGCAGCGGGGCTCATGCCCAACTTGGCGAGATTCAAGCGTCCTGCTTCTTTATCCAACAGGCGCATCACGACGCGTTCGCCATGTGCGGTGGGTAGGGTGGAGATACGCACATCGACTGGGCGCCCACCTAGACGCAAAGCGATACGTCCGTCTTGCGGCAAGCGTTTTTCTGCGATGTCCAACTCGGCCATCACTTTGATGCGCGAAACGAGAGCGGCATGCAAGGCACGATGAGGTTCGACCACATCTTTCAATGTGCCATCGACACGGAAGCGCACGACGGATCGTGTCTCGAACGGTTCGATATGGATATCAGATGCGTTGTCGCGTACCGCTTGAGACAACAGGGCGTTGATCATGCGGATGACCGGCGCGTCGTTCTCGGATTCCAGCAGGTCGGTGGTCTTGGGTAAATCGTGGATGAGGGCGGTCAGGTCCATGTCCTGTTCGGCATCATCCACCAAGGTCGCGGCGGAATCATCTGATTGCGAATAGGCGTCAGCCAATACTTTTTCAAACTGCTGTGCATCGACCAAGGTCGTTGCGGTGGGTAGGGCGAGCAAACGGGTGATCTCTGACAGTGCCTCTGGACGCGCACCATGACGTGCGATGACGATAGCGCTTGTCTCGGTGCAATCCGTCAGCACCACGCCGTGTGTTTTGGCGAAGGTGTAGGGCAGCTTGCGCGCCACACGACGGTTGATGTTCAGACTCACTTGGTCTTCTCAGGCTTGGAGGTGGTTGGTGCTTGGTCAGCAGGCATGTCGCCGTCAATCTTGAGTGACGGTTTGAGTTCTTCCAGTTGTGGGCCACCTTCTACTGGCAGCATGAAGTTGTAGGTGAGTGCCGCGCCTTTTTGTGCATCACTCATTTGGCCGTAACGCTTTTTCGTTATGGCTTCATACGACTCTTGATTGCGCATCACGTAAGGACGGATGAACACCATCAGGTTGGTCTTGCTACGTTGACGCGATTCGTAGCTGAACAGTCTGCCCAAGATGGGGATGTCGCCCAGCAAGGGGATCTGGTTCTTCACGTCGTTCACGGAATCTTGGATCAATCCGCCTAGCACAACGATCTGCTCTTTATCCACCAAGATGTTGGATTCGATGGAACGTTTATTGGTGGTAACACCAGATGTGTTAGCCGCTCCTGTCACCACACTGGAAACCTCTTGGTATATCTGCAAACGTACCGAGCCACCTTCCAATATTTGCGGCTTGATCTTCAGAGTCAGACCTACATCCTTACGTTCGATGGTTTGAAAAGGTGTCGCGGTCGTCGAGCCAGCAGTCTGTGCGTAGGAGCCTGTGATGAAGGGTACGTTCTGGCCCACGACGATCTTCGCTTCTTCGTTGTCCAGCGTGAGCAGGTTGGGGGAGGAAAGAATGTTGGCGTTGCTATCGGTTTCCAAGGCTCGCGCCAACATGCCGAGGTTCAG
>PNNY01000104.1 GCA_013824485.1 Sideroxydans sp. | reverse complement strand
CGGGTTCTTCGTCATCACCATGCGGCGGTTGGGATCGTTCTCCGACAGGTAATAAGGACCGCTCCCCACTGGCCACCAGTCCAGCGTGAGGTTGCGTTCCTTCATGCCCGCTTGCGCGTAGAAACGCTCCACCTCTTGTGGCATAGGCGAGAAGAACGGCATCGCCAGCCAGTAGGCGAACTGCGGATATTTACCGTGAATGGTGATGCGGTAGGTTGTGTCATTCACCACCTCGACGCCGCTCAGTGGATATTTATCGATATCGATGAAACCTGGCGCCTTGCTGGCCGCTTGCAACGTAGCGGCATATTCCTTAAGACCGACGATGTACTCGCCCATGACACCCGCGATGGGTGTGTGCAGCTGCGGATGTACGAGGCGTTTGATCTGGTGCACGTAGTCGGCAGCAGTGACGACGCGTGTGCCGGTTTGTTTGAAATCGCTCAAGGTATGGACGTTAGCCAAGTCAGCTACCGTGAGGTGCATGTACTCGGGCACAAAAGCAGGATGTGGCTGATAGCGCATATTCGGCTTGATGTGCACTTCATACACGCTGTAGGCGATGCGCTGCGGGGCTGCTGTGGCGGGTAATGGGCGCTTGTCTTTGTCCAAGTAACGCACAGACGGCATCTCACTCGCAGCTAGAGGCACAAGCTGATAAGGACGCTTCAGATAGTGATATTGCAGTGGTGGCGAATAGATGTGCGCGAGGAACTCGTATTCGTTCTCGCTATACGCTTGTGCGGGGTCGAGGTGCTTGGGGCGCTCGGTGAATGCGGTGTAGAGGATGGACTTGCCTGCATCGTCAGCCAGATAGGGATCGTTCCACAGCGCGCCATCACAGGCGGTGAGCAGCAACAAAGACAGGGCAAGCAACATGGATTTCATGGTCCGAGAGTTTAGCCGAAGGAGCCTCATCAAGGTAAGATTGCGGCACTCCCAAAACGGATACCACCATGAATCAAGACTGGCAAAACTTCCTCTCCACCCAAGGCGCACATCTGCAAGACAGCGTCGTGCAACATTTCGGTGATGCCGCCGCAGAACGCATCGCCACCCGCGATGGAGCCATACGCTGCGACCTCTCGCAATTCGGTTTGCTCAAAGTCACGGGCGAGGATGCGCAATCGTTCTTGCAGAACCTGCTCTCCAACGACATCCGCGAAGTCACCGCGAATCGTGCGCAACTCTCCAGCTTCAACAACGCCAAGGGACGCATGTTGGCAAGCATGTTGATCTGGCGTGATGGCAACGACTATGTGCTGCAACTGCACCACAGCCTGTGCGAAGCCATCCGCAAGAAACTTTCGATGTATGTGCTGCGTAGTAAGGTGAAAGTTTTAGACGTGAGCAATGAACTGCTTTGCCTCGGTGTCGCAGGTACTGATTCCCTCAAGACCTTGCAAGCGCTTTACCCTGCGCTACCGCAGCAAACGATGGATGTTGTGATGCAAAGCGAGGACATCATCCTGTGCCGTGAGGCGAATCGCTTTCAGATCACCACCACACCGCAACGTGCCATCGAATTGTGGCAAGCACTTTCCGCCCTACGCGCTGTCGGTTCATCGTGCTGGGACTGGTTGGACATCCGCGCGGGCGTGCCTTTTGTGCAAGTTGCGACGCTCGAAGCCTTTGTTCCGCAGATGCTCAACTTCGAAGTGATCGGCGGCGTGAATTTCAAAAAAGGTTGCTACCCAGGACAAGAGGTGGTGGCGCGCATGCATTACCTCGGCAAGGCAAGTCGTCGCATGTATCTGGCACATCTTGATGATGCGACCGAAGCAAAAGCAGGTGATTCGTTGTTCAGCACGGCATCCGCAGATCAATCCTGCGGCACGGTAGTGGCGGCTCAGCCCTCACCGAACGGCGGTATCGACTTGCTGGTTGTGGTGCAAACAGCGAGCCATGAGAGCGCTTCTGTCCATCTTGGAAAGATCGATGGGCCGCAACTTCAGTTTCAAGCGTTGCCTTACGCCCTACCTTGAACCTTGAGTCGATTGTGGGATGAGACAGATGCGAAGAGCAGAATGCTTAGCGAGGCTTGAGTTCTAGTTTCATCTTGATGTGAGGCAGGCCGGCATCCATGAACACTTCACCTTGCTTGGAAAAACCGAATCCTTCGTAGAACGACACCGCATGCGTCTGTGCGTCCACATCCACGAATTTGTATTTGCGTGATCGCGCTTCGTTCAACAACGCCTCGACGATCGCAGTTCCTACACGCTGTTCGCGCCATGGCTTCATCACAGCGATACGACCGATATGTCCGTTGGTGAAGATACGCCCGCATCCGACAGCGTCTCCACTATGACTCAATGCCAGCGCATGGCGGCACTGTTCGTCGAACTCGTCCCACTCCAAATCTTCGGGAACACCTTGCTCACGGATGAACACCGCATCGCGTACCGCACGCAGCAAAGGTTCTCCATCGTGCCAACTCACCAGACTGACCGTGAAAGGGTTGCTCATGCTACCTCCTTAAATCAAGCGATGATTCGAACTTCCGTGCCTACCGTGACCAGTTCGAACAGCTCCACCAGCTCAGCATTACGCATGCGCACACAACCGCGTGAACCGGGCTTGCCTATGGGCGTACTATCTGGCGTGCCGTGGATGTAGACATACCGCCGCATGGTATCGCAACTGCCCGAGCGATTGAAACCGCTCTCGCATCCCGACAGCCACAGAATGCGCGTCAATATCCAATCCCGTCCTTGATGTTGCGCCCCCAACTCGGGCGTATATATCTCACCTGTGGGGCGTCGTTTCACAAATACCGAATTCTCTGGTTTCCCCGCGCCGATCTTGGCGCGTATGACGTGCTTGCCTCGCGGTGTGCAAAAACTGCCATTCTCTTCGCCCACGCCTTGCGCGCCTGTCGAGACTAGATAGCGTCGTAATGACTTGCCGTTGTCATCGAACAGTTCCAGCGTCTGCGTCGCGATATGGATGGTGATGTTCATTGTGCCTTCTGCTGTGCGCGACGCATCGCGAAGAAATCGGTGAGGACTTTGCCGCACTCGTCGGCCAACACCCCGCCTTGGAGGGTCGCGTGATGATTGAGCTGTGACTGAGCGAACAAGTCGAGCACACTGCCAGCCGCCCCCGTTTTGTAGTCTTGCGCGCCGAACACGACTCGGGCGATACGTGCATGAAACATAGCTCCGACGCACATCACACAAGGCTCCAAGGTCACAAAAAGTTCACATCCGACCAGCCGGTAGTTGCCGATGCGTTGTGCCGCATCTCGCAGTGCGGCGATTTCAGCGTGTGCGGAGGGGTCGTGGTGCGATATAGGGGCATTGAATCCGCGCCCGACGATCTCGCCATCCTTCATCACCACCGCGCCTACCGGAACTTCGCCAGCGAGTGCCGCTTGCTCGGCCAGCTTGAGCGCCTCGCGCATGAAATCGACATCCGACATCAAAATTTCTCAAACAATCAGGGGTGGGCAACGTAGCACAGAAAAAGATGCTTGTCTGCGCTTGCCTATTCAGAAGAATTTGACAACAATGCAGGCACATCACCGGAGTCCTTAATGCCAAACAAAGCAGTCGCCGATTTCACCCTCCCCGCCACTGGCGGAGTAGATTTCACACTTCACCCCATCCGCAGCAAAGCCTTGGTGATCTTCTTCTACCCCAAAGACAACACACCAGGGTGCACCACCGAAGTACAACAATTCCGCGACCTGTATCCTGAATTTCAAAAAGCGGATTGCGAAGTCGTTGGCTTATCGCGCGACAGCGTCAAATCGCATGAAGGTTTCAAATCGAAGTTCACCCTACCCTTCGCATTGCTGTCTGATGCGGATGAGACGGTGTGCAATCTGTTCGGCGTGATGAAGCAAAAGATGATGTACGGAAAGCAAGTGCGTGGTATCGAGCGCAGCACTTTCGTGCTCGACAAGAAAGGTGTCATCTGCAAAGAATGGCGTGGCCTCAAGGCGGACGGTCACGCGCAAGAAGTTCTCGCCTTTGTTCAAACTCTCTAGGGGAATCCATGAACGCACGCAAAGTAACACCGAACAAAGACACCAAGCTGTTCGTATTGGATACCAATGTGCTGATGCACGATCCAACCAGCCTGTTCCGTTTCGAAGAACATGATGTGTACCTGCCCATGTTCGTGCTGGAAGAGTTGGACAACAACAAGAAGGGTATGACCGAGGTAGCGCGTAACGCGCGTCAGGCCAGCCGCTTCCTCGACAACCTAGTCAACGATAGCCAAGACAACATCGACGACGGCGTGCCACTGAATGCCTTGGGCAACAAGAACGCCACGGGCCGCTTGTACCTACAGACCGAGTTCATCCACACCCCTCTGCCTGCAACCTTAGCGAATGGCAAAGCCGACAACGCCATCTTGGGCGTGGTCAGCCATCTGCACACGCTGCATTCCAAACGTGAAGTCGCACTGGTCAGTAAAGACATCAACATGCGCATCAAGGCGCGTGCCTTGGGCTTGTCGGCGCAGGATTACTTCAACGACAAAGTTCTGGAAGATACCGACCTGCTCTACACCGGCATGTTGGAGCTACATCCCGATTTCTGGGAGAAGAATGGCAAGGACATGGTGTCGGGCGTGGTGGAAGGTCACACCTTCTACAACATCAAAGGACCGACCTGCCGCGACCTACTGGTGAACGAGTTCGTGTATCAAGAAGATGGCGTGGATAAACCTTTCTATGCCGTGGTCGCTACTCAAGACGACTCTGCGGCGACGCTGCGCACACTCACCGACTACACACACACCAAGAACGCCATCTGGGGCATCACGGCACGTAACCGAGAGCAGAATTTCGTACTCAATCTGCTGATGAATCCCGAGATCGACTTCGTCACGTTGTTAGGACAAGCCGGTACAGGCAAGACCTTGCTCACACTGGCCGCAGGCTTGATGCAGACCTTGGAGCACAAGCTGTACTCCGAGATCATCATGACGCGTGTCACCGTGCCTGTTGGTGAGGACATCGGCTTCTTGCCCGGCACGGAAGAAGAGAAGATGTCGCCATGGATGGGCGCATTGGACGACAACCTCGATGTGCTTAATCAGACATCCGAAGAAGGTGGTGAATGGGGACGTGCTGCGACGCGAGACCTGATCCGCTCTCGCATCAAGATCAAGTCGCTCAACTTCATGCGCGGTCGTACTTTCCTCAACAAGTACCTCATCATCGACGAAGCGCAGAACTTGACGCCCAAGCAGATGAAGACACTCATCACCCGCGCCGGCCCCGGCACCAAGGTGGTGTGCATGGGAAACATCGCACAGATCGATACGCCTTACCTTACCGAAGGTAGCTCCGGCCTAACCTATGTAGTAGACCGTTTCAAAGGTTGGCCACATAGCGGTCACGTCACGCTGCAACGTGGTGAACGTTCACGACTCGCGGATCATGCAGCGGAAGTTCTATGACCGATCCACTAGACAAGACCGACGACGAATGGCGTGAAGAGCTGACGCCCGATCAGTACGAAGTATGTCGCAAGTGCGGGACTGAACCCGCCTTCACAGGCGAGTATTGGGACTGCCACGATATCGGCATCTATCGCTGTATCTGCTGCGGTACACCCTTGTTCGATTCAGAGACCAAGTACGAATCGGGCACGGGCTGGCCCAGCTTTTGGCAAGCCATCGACGAATACGCCGTCGCCTATCGTGATGAAGACCCCCTCGGCATGGATCGTATCGAAGTCGTTTGTGCCAACTGCGATTCACACTTAGGTCACGTGTTCGAAGACGGCCCAGAACCCACTGGCATGCGCTACTGCATCAACTCCACTTCACTCGCACTCGATAGAAAATAAAACATGAAACTGCTGTTCGACCTATTCCCTGTCATCCTCTTCTTTGCAGTTTTCAAGACCTACGGCGTGTTCGCCGCGACTGCGACAGCAATCGTCGCCACTTTCGCCCAAGTCGCTTGGGTGAAATATCGTCACGGCAAAGTGGACACCATGTTGTGGGTGAGCTTGGGCATCATCACTGTGTTCGGTGGCGCGACCCTGCTGCTGCATGACGAGACCTTCATCAAGTGGAAACCGACCGTGCTGTACTGGTTCTTCTCCGCCGCACTGTTGTTCTCGCCCATCTTCTTCAAGAAGAATCTGATGCGAGCACTGTTGCAAGAGAAGATGACACTTCCCGATCTCGTCTGGCATTACCTGAATCTATCGTGGAGTGCGTTCTTCGTCGTGCTCGGCTTGGTGAACCTTTACGTCGCATTCAATTACTCCACCGATGCATGGGTCAATTTCAAACTGTTCGGCGCCACTTCGATCATGATCGTGTTCATCCTTGCACAAGCAGCCATGTTGTCGAAGTATGTGATTGAAGATGAAAAGAAAGAAGGTCAATGATGTTGTACGCGATCTTTGGTAACGATGTCGCCAATAGCATGGAAAGACGCAAAGGCGCTCGCCCCGCTCATCTCGCTCGTTTGCAAAAACTGCAAGATGAAGGACGATTGGTATTGGCTGGGCCCTTCCCTGCGGTCGATGCCATCGACCCGGGTGCGGCAGGTTTCAGTGGCAGTCTCATCGTAGCCGAGTTCGCATCGCTAGAAGCTGCGCAAGCCTGGGCTGATGCTGACCCCTACGTTGCGGCAGGTGTCTACGCGCAGGTCGCTGTTCGTCCCTACAAGAAGGTCTTCCCAGCCTAAAATCCAAGGCCCGTCGGCCCTGTGCTATATTGCGCGCCGGGCAATTGAACCTCCCCCTACTTAAACTCTGAAATAAGGAAAGAAACATGCTGAAATTTTCCAAGATCGCTCTGATGTCCGCTTTTCTGGCCTTTGCCGCTGGCGCACACGCTGCTGATGAAAAGCCTGCTGCAGATAAGTCTGCCGCGCTGGTGAATGGCGTTTCC
>PNNY01000103.1 GCA_013824485.1 Sideroxydans sp. | reverse complement strand
TGCAAACTACAGTGGGGCGGGTGGTTCTCTCCAGCTGACCAACGGGAAGTACACCATCACCAATCTGCAAGGTATGAAAGATTTGCTCGGATTCGCAGATAACAGAGCAAATCCACTGTACGCAGATTATGCGTTTGCCCTGGGTAACGACATCACGCTGCCTGCTGGCGTAAACAACTACTCCATTCCCGTATTCACCGGATCTTTTGATGGTCAGGGCCATACCATCAGCGGTGTCAACATCAACATGGCAACTTTCGATGATGTCGGCTTCATTCAAAAGTTAGCCTATGGTGCATCGGTCAGCAACTTGGGATTGATAGCTCCAGCAGTCGTTGGGAAAAGTAATGTTGGCAGCCTAGTGGGTGTCAATGGTTGGTCTGCTTTCTTGGGGGTATGTAGCGGTACCTGCGCACCGACTCCTGCGACCATCACAAATAGTTATGCGAGCAATGGTTCAGTATCAGGCGCGCTCAATGGCATCGGTGGTCTAGTAGGACGTAATGATGGCGTAATCCAACTGAGCTATACCTCTAACGTCGACATCAGCGTATCAAGCACAGGGAATGGAGCTGGTGGTTTGGTTGGGGTGAACAACGGTCTGATCCAAAACGCCTATTCGGTTGGCGCGAGTGTGTTTGGATATTCAGCAGTGGGAGGCTTGGTCGGTTCTAACCAAGATACGATCGAATACACCTACAGCACTAACTCTGTCGTTGGGGATAGCCAAGTCGGTGGTTTGATTGGGAATGGTAATGCCACTTTTACATACAGCTTTTGGGATACCACAGCATCGGGGCAGTCATATAGTGGTGGTGACGAGGTCGGACTGAGCACTGTTTCTATGAGGGATGAAGTAAATTTCTTCAATGCGGGTTGGGATCTGACAAACACGTGGCGTATGTATGATGGATTGAGTGTGCCTTTGCTTAAGAACTTCCTGCGCCCGATGACGGTCTCTGTTGCGGGTAGCCGTGTTTACGATGGCACGACCAACGTCGCATCACTCGCTACATACAGCGATGGCATCAACCCCGTTGTGCCAGATGCGACTCTAATGGGTACATTGAGTGCGGATACATCTAGCGTCAACGCCAGTGTCAATCCCTATAGCGTCACACCTACAGGCGGACTATATTCGACATCGCAAGACGGTTACGACATCAGCTATGTAGCGGGCTCAGTGACGATCACTCCCGCTGCCGTGGTCGTCTCACCTTTGACGGTAAAAGCCAATAACGCAAGCAAGACTTACGGTACGACATTGACTTTTGCTGGAACAGAGTTCACCCCATTGGGCTTGCTGAATGGTGACACCATCACGGGGGTGACACTGACCAGCGCTGGTGCGGTGAACACAGCGAATGCGGGTAGCTATTCCATCAACGTCACACCGGGCTCGGAAGTATTCGGTCAAGGCTTGGCTAGCAACTACACCATTAGTTATGCCCCCGGAACGCTGACTGTTAATCCGGCTTCTCTGACAGTCTCGGCCATAGTGCAAACGAAGATATACGGCGAAGCTGATCCAGCACTGACGTACACATCGGGCTTTATGCCATTTGGTGATGTACTTACTGGAAGTTTGGGTCGTGTTGGTGGTCAGAATGTTGGCAATTACGCGATCAACCAAGGTTCGTTGAATAACCCGAATTATGCGATCACCTTCACGGGCAATACGCTAAGCATCACGCCGCGTGACATCACGGTCACATCGTTGGCGGCCTCCAAGGTTTATGGGGATGCAGACCCGAACCTATTCACGGTAGCTGGTTCTGGTTTGGCATCGTGGGATACCAACGCCACAGCATTCACGGGGTCACTCAGTCATGTGGCTGGTGAGAATGTCGGAACTTACAGCATCACCCAAGGTTCGTTGGCTTCAAATTCAAACTACAACGTCAGCGCCTACAACATTAGTGGTTTGCTAACTATCACACCAGCGCCACTCACCGTAGTAGCGAATTCGCTGAACAAGGTGCTAGGAACGCCAGATCCATTGCTGACTTACATGACCTACGGCTTGAAGTTGAATGACACTGCGGCGACCACATTAGGCGGTGTGCTGGATCGTGATGTGGGCGACACCATCGGCACGTATTCTATTAATCAGGGAAGCTTGGCTTTGCTCAGTTCAAATTACACGATGTCTTATGTCGCAGGTACTTTCCGCATCTTGGCACCGACCGTTGTGCAAGAGATCACGCAGATGTCTTTGCAATCCGCACCTGCAGAAGACACTGCCACAACTTCGGAGGAAGAAGAGAAGCAGGAATCTGCGGAGTTGTTGGCTGAGGCGGCGATCGTGGACGATAGTGGGCAACCGTTGGCCGAACCATTGCCAGTGTGCAGATAACAGGAGAATGAAGATGAATATCCTGAATATATCTCGCTCTGTGTTGTCGCTTCTACTGTCGAGCGTATTGCTTCACTCACCTATTACCCAAGCTGATGAGCTACCCGCTTCTGGTGTTGCGGCCACTACTGCTGAAGTGGAAGAGGCGCCCGAAATCATTCGCTTCGCCATCAATGCCTTCATCGTTGACGACGCGCAGTTGCTGACTCAGGCAGATTTTGATGCAGTGGTCGCTCCTTTTGTGGGTAAAGAAAAAGACTTCTCAGACGTGCAGCGCGCGTTGGAGGCAGTGGAAGAGTTGTATGCCTCGCGCGGTTTTTCTGCGGTGCATGTGCTGCTGCCAGAGCAGGAGTTGGAGGCAGGGACGGTTCACTTCCAAGTCATCGAAGGGCACTACGGAAAAGTCATCGTCAAGGACAACAAGTTCGTGAGTGAGCAAAACGTACTGAATGCGATTCCTTCTGTGCGTAGTTGGAGCGTTCCACGTGCGAAGCAGGTGGGGCGTGAATTGAGATTAGCCAATGAGAATCCCGCTCGTCAGTTGAACGTTGTGCTTAAGGCGGGCGAAAAAGATGATGAGGTGGATGCCAGCGTGTTGGTGACCGATAGCAAACCGGGCTTGTGGACGGCCACGTTTGATAACTCAGGCTCACCCGAAACAGGACGCTCGCGTTTAGGTTTGGCTTATCGTCACGCCAATCTGTTTGACAAGGATCACGTCGCGCAAGTTAACCTGCAGGTGTCGCCGTCGTATATGGATCGCGTCAAAGTGCTGGGCGGTAGCTATAAGATCCCGCTGTATGATCTAGGTCACAGTGTCGAATTCTTCGGCGGCTATTCCAACGTCAACTCACTGGTCGGCACGACGAACTTCCAAGGTGGCGGTCTAATCTTCAGTTCGCGCTACAACATCCCACTCGATCGTTGGGGCTCGTTCGATCCGCGCGTCACATTCGGTTTCGATTGGCGCAAGTTCGATAAGATCAAGATGACAGGTATGCCGCCTATGTACAACGACATCGTCGTTACGCCACTCAGTGTTGGCTATTCGGCTCAAGGCAAGGCTGGCAAAGGGGACGTAAATTTCAATGCATCCTTCGCGCTCAATGTGCCACTGATGAGCAAAGGCAAGTCGGCAGATTTCGCGAACTATGATCTTGTGTATTCATCCAAGCCGACAGCCACTTTCAAAGCCATTCGCTTTGGCGCAGGCTACTTCACTGCTTTCGGCGGTGACTGGCAATTTCGCACCGCGATGAACGGACAGTGGAGTGGCGACACACTTATCCAAGCCGAGCAGATGCGCCTAGGTGGCGCAGATGGTGTGCGCGGATTCTCTGAGGGTAGTGAGACAGGTGAAGTCGGCATGCGCTACAACATCGAGACCTATTCGCCTGCATTCGAGATGGGTGATGCCAAGCTGCGTGGGTTGGTGTTCATCGATGGAGGTAATGTAAAGGAGAAGGGCATTGGGAGTAGCAATATCTCCAGCGCAGGGTTTGGTATGCGCTCTGGCTTCACTGAAAACTTTTCACTAAAGATGGATGTCGGACGCATCATGACGACGGCTAGCGATAAGCAGGGTAGCGATCTGAATAAATTGAAGGGCGACTGGCGCATCCATGCCGCGCTCATGGCGACATTCTAAGTACGAGGTGTGACGTGATGAAGAATATCCTGTTGTCATTGGTTCTACTGTTTGTCGCCACATCGGCCTATGCTGAAGCCTCGGGCAAGATCGGTTACATGAGTGGCGCGTTGGTGGCACAGCGTCCTGACGGCACAGTGAAAGTGATGGCGCCGAAAGCGGAAGTGTCCGAAGGTGATCTGCTGGTCACCGCTAAGGATAGCTACGCACAAGTGGTGATGAACGACGGCACCAAGATGACCATGCGCCCAAATTCCAACCTCAAGATCGAGTCCTATAAATTCAAACAGAACGAACCACAAGCCGATGCGGCTGTGTTCCGTTTGCTCAAAGGTGGTTTTCGAACGGTCACTGGTTTGATCGGCAAGCGCGGCAATAAAGACGCCTACAAGTTGCGTGCGGCAACAGCCACCATCGGTATCCGTGGTACGGATTTCTCCTCACGTTTGTGTGCCACCAAAGACTGCGCAGATGATGGCGAAGCAAAACCAGCAAAGCCTGCAGCACCTCAACTCAAAGCGGTTGGTCGCGTGATGCTCATCCAAGGTGAGTTAGCTGCCAAGGACAAAGAAAGTAAGGCACGCAAGTTGACCTTGGGTTCGCCCGTGTATGAGGGGGATGTGTTGCAAAGCAGCGTACAGACGCATGCCGTCGTCGCTTTCCGCGATGGCAGCCGCATCACCTTGCAAGCGAATAGCGTGTTCCATATCGAAGCGTTCAGTTACGACAAGAAAGCGAATCAAGAGAACGCCGCTTTGCGCCTCATCAAAGGCGGTGTGCGCGTGGTCACTGGCTTGATCGGACGCGTGAATCACGATAACTACAAGTTCAAGGTGTCAGCTGCCACCATCGGTATCCGTGGTACAGGTTTTGACGCGTGGTGTAACGGCCCATGCGCGGATGGTTCGAGCAATCCTCAGGCCGCCTACACCACGCTCTGGTCACAGTATGCAGAGCTGCGTCCACTCTCCAGCATGAACGATGCAGGTAGCCAAACCGCTGCGTGGGCGGAAATTGCAGAAGCCGACACGGGTGCAGGCAATCCGCTGAATGGTGCGGGTGTCTTTGTATGGCAGGGTGAGGTGGTGTTCGCAGCGGCTGGCAGTTCGTTCACGGTGGCGCTCAATCAAGCTGCCACGCTTGCAAGAGAGACGGGCAAACCGATACAGATCATGTCCATCCCTGCAAGCATCACCAACAACACGACGCCGCGGCCAGACAGTGTCAACGTGGATCTTGAGAAGTTGTTCGAAGAGAGCAATGCTGACGGTGAGCCTGGCCTGTATGTGACGGTGCATGACGGTCAAGTCATCTTGTCCAAGGGCAATCAGAAAGTCGATCTAGTTCAAGGCGAGAGCGGCTTCACCAACGAACAGTTATTGACTCGCCTGTCTACTACGCCAGGATTTATGGGCGGTAGCGACATGGAAAACATCGAGGGTGGTAATAATTCCGGCATCGGCGGTGGCGGTTGTGTCGTCGTTCCATGATCATCAAAGGAGAATAGTTTGAGTAGCTTCGCGTTCTATCAGAAAGTCGTTCCACTCAATTCAAACGTGCATCGCAATCTGCGATTCGATACCGCCAAGGTCAATTTCGAGTTCGTGCGTGACACCACGGCGGTGTTGTTGGGCGCTATCGAATTCGCCGAAGCGGCTCGCGAATATCCCATCGTGTTCATCAAAGCGCAGGACGGCAAGATGCGCCCCGTAGTGTTGCTGGGTGTTCGCTCAGGCGAGAACTTGTTCGTGGATGACAAAGGCAAGTGGGATGCGCGTTACATTCCCGCATTCGTCCGTCGCTATCCCTTCGTGATGGCAGAGGGCGGTGCGCAAGGTCAGTTGATGGTGTGTATCGACGAAGAATGCCCCGCGCTGAATCCGAGCATAGGCGAGGTGCTGATCGATGAAGCAGGTCAACTGCAGCCGCGCATGAATGAAGTGATGCAGTTCCTGCAGAACTTCCAAGTCGAGTTCGCACGCACCGAGGCATTGGCAAAACAACTCGAAGATCTAGGGCTCTTCGTGCAGCAAGGCGCTCGCTTCGATACACCCGGCGGCGATACTTTCCAGCTCAACGATTTTTATCTCATCGACGAAGTGAAGTTCGGCCAACTCTCTGATGACAAGTTGCCCGCGTTGTTCAGAAGTGGCGCATTGGGAATGGCCTATCTGCATCTAGCTTCGATGGGCAACATGCGCCGCTTGTTGGATAGAATCAAACCATCCTCGAAGAAACCAGAGATACACTGAGTCTTGCTACTTCAGTAAAAAAGGGAAGCGTTGTCGCTTCCCTTTTTATTTGCTCATTCGTTCCAACTCTTTTTGGTAAGTGTCGTAACTGGGGGCGGGAGAAACAGCTTGCTCGTTAGGCGTCCTCTTAGCATCGTTATTTGCCTTGATACCTTCATATAGGTTGCGTGCTGGATCGGCACACCCGACCAGCATCAACACTGAAAGTATCCAGAGCATCTTCATACTTTAGACTTCGCCCAACTCACGATACCGTTCACATCCATCGCGCCTGCCTGACGTGCGACTTCTTTACCGCCTTTGAACAATGCCAGCGTCGGGATGCTGCGGATGTTGTATTGCGCTGCGATCTGCTGGGCTTGTTCGGTATCCAGCTTCACCACACGGATGTTTGGTTCAAGACGTTCGGCGGCTTGCGCGTAGGCAGGTGCCATCATCTTGCACGGCCCGCACCACGGTGCCCAGAAATCCACCAACACAGGGACATCACTACGTGCGATGTGTGTGGCGAAATTGTTCGCGTTGAGTTCGACCGGGTGCGCGGTGAAAAGCGCTTGCTTGCATTTTCCGCAAGTCGGGGCGGCGCCCAGCTTGTCTTCGGGGACGCGGTTCAC
>PNNY01000102.1 GCA_013824485.1 Sideroxydans sp. | reverse complement strand
CTTATTACAGGTGCTATACCGACCTGCCTATCAACTCTACGTGCAACCAAGCAAGCACACAGTCCGCAGCAATTAATGGTGTGTCGATACATTCACATCGTGCTGTGGCTGCATGTCCAGTGGGTCTGATTCCTAATAGTGTGGCTGCGCCTAGCGTTACAGGTTTGTCGGTTACGTCTGGCCCTGTTGGTTCAGTTGTCACGATCAACGGTGCAAATTTGGGGAAATTCGCAGGGGGGAGCTACAACCTAGGTGGAACATTGATTCCGGCTATGAGCGTGCAATTTGACACAACAACCGCACTGGGCGCAAATGCGGATGGATCTTTGTTATGGGGCAATATTTTGGGTACGAACGCAACGGGTTACTTGTACGGCTCAAATCCAGTCATGAATTTGACCAGTGTAAGCGTCCGTGTCCCAACCACATTGACTGCAACAGGCAATTACGCCATCACCATCGGAGGCACCAGCGGCGCGCGCATGAATGTCGGGAATTTCAATGTGACGGCTGTGTATGCTGTGCCCACTTTCGTTGCGGGCTCAACAGTGACAGCGCAATCTGGCAATGCGGATGGAATAAACTCCGTGGCACGTTTTGGTTTACCAAACGCCATGGCAACAGACGCTGCAGGCAATGTTTATGTGTCGGATACCTTTAACGAGAATATTCGTAAAATCGATTCTTTTGGCACAGTCAGCACATTGGCTGGGCCGGGGAGTG
Source organism: Sideroxydans sp. (assembly GCA_013824485.1). GTDB lineage: Bacteria > Pseudomonadota > Gammaproteobacteria > Burkholderiales > Gallionellaceae > Sideroxyarcus. The sequence goes on along the minus strand of PNNY01000102.1, from coordinate 6,147 downwards.
CGCAATGTAATCAAAATAAAACCGGCAGCCCTGGCTACTGTGTTTATGGAATTGTTGATGCGACAGGAAGTGCGGCGCGTTTCTACAACATAGCGGCTCTCACTACTGATTCAGTCAACAACGTATATGTAGCAGATCAAAATGGACAGACAATTCGCAAAGTCACCACGGGAGGAGTGGTCACTACGCTTGCGGGTCCTGATTCAACATTGTGCATCGCTGGAACTTGCCCAGTCGGCTACGTTGATGGCACAGGTAACGTAGCGCGTTTCGGTCAGATCACAGGCCTAGCCACTGATTCGACCAACAACATATATGCCTTAGATGCCAAGAACGGAAATATTCGGAAAATCACACCAGCAGGGGTTGTAACTACACTCGCAGGTCCCGATGAGGCGATTTGTGCGGCAACTGCGAATGCGATTTGTCCACATGGCTACGTCAATGGATCTGGAACTGTTGCACGATTTGGATACGACACAAATAATGGCCCCGGACTTTATGACGCTTACGGCAATGCTCTCGGTCTCACTATCGATGCGACAGATAATTTGTACGTCTCTGATAGGACAACCGTACGTAAGGTTACGCCCGCAGGTGTAGTGACGACTTTTGCAGGGTCACTTGTTGCGGGTAATGCGGATGACACAGGTTCACTTGCAGGATTCACCTATCTTTATGACATCACCACTGATGCGGCAACAGGCAATATGTACGTAATAGATAACCAAGGTGGCGTTGACTTGAAGTTTGTTCGCAAGATCACGCCTGCAGGCGTTGTTTCAACGGTGGCGAGAAGCACGATGCCGAGTGCTATCCCTCGGTTGGCATCAGGTGCAAACGGGCTATACATCACAAACAGATCTCCAATAAGTGTGATGGCTTTTACCACGCATCCGTAAGGTCATCTAAACGGACCGCCCGACTTGTTCGGGCGGTTTCGTTTTTATCACCCCAACTATTTGGCATCTGTTGCAATAAAGCCGAATCACGACCCCCGCGTTCGCGGGATTGTGTGAAGCACCTCACTCCTTGAGAATCCACCTGCCTAGAAAAGCGTGCCATTCGACGCTCATACCATCTGCGCAAACGCATCATCCACTCATTCACGGAGGTTTTAATGTCGAAGAACATGCTTATCAAGTCAGTACCTGTGTTGCTTGCAGGACTCATCCTCACCGGTTGCGGCGGTCCTGCGCCTTTGGCTAAGCCAACACCAGAAGCTTTCAACTTTGAGCAGATCGCTAAAGACCCCAGCAAGGAAACCAAACAAAATCTAAACGTCGAAGTGTTTGGTGATGGCATCAAGAACACGAAGAAATTCGTGATTGGCGCTTTCCAAGTTCGTGTGCGTACTGATCTAACGGGCGAATTTAAGTCCGCAAGAAGCTTAGGTTTCACTGGTTTTGAAAAGATGGAATCGCACAATATGCTTGGAACCGGCAATGATGCGTTGTTTCAAAAAGCTACTGATGCCTTGTACAAAGAGTTCGTCGCCAACCTAAAGCAACGCGGCTTCGAAGTCGTCAATCTTTCCTCGATTAAAAAACATCCTGAATATCAACAGACTGGTAGCAATGCGACGACTGAAGGTCAGATGAGCTTGAAAGGTGAATTCGCCAGCGGCCATTCCGTTCCTTTGGTTGCCGAAAGCATCAGTGATGACCAAGAGGGCGACAACGGCACTGAATATGGCACCACTGCCGTAGAAGGTTTGTTCTCAGAAGTACCTGACGACAACTATCAGATCTTTTATCCAGCTGCTGTGCCTGGACTGAACTACAGCCGCAACATCATCACCATGTTCAAGCCAACTGACTACCCGATGGGTGACGACATCGTATTGCGCTCACAACTTCCACGATCTCTTCTGGAAGCGGCCGCCCGTGACAAGGCGGGCATCATCACTGTCGCGTTTGAGCTTGAGCTGATCAAGATTCGCCGCGAATTGACCGATGGGACGGATAGAACAACTTGGCGCATGAGCAAAGCACCGATGTTGCGTACCAAACTATCGACACTGAAGATGTTGCCTCCTGGAACAAAGATGGGGTCGTTCTTCAATGCGATGAATTTCACCGAGGGTCTGCGCATCACGACCAAACATCGCGGCGTTAAACACACTGGCATGAAAGCGATGTTCGACGGCGAATTCTTCTCGAGACATTGGGTAGAAGTGGATGATGGCTCTGTCACCCTGACTCAAAAAGATGAGTACGAGCCAGGCATTCTCAATCCTGTACCTGCCAAGTTCCCCGCTGCCTTTAAGAAGGCAACGGACGGCAATCTGCAAATGATCATGTACGCGATCGACCATCAGTCCGATTTCTAATAAACCTTAACTACTTAACCAACGGGCGCAATGCGCCCGTTTCAATTCAGAGGCTATGAAATGAAGCTCAATCACGCACTTGTTGGATGCATCACCGCAATGATCTCTTTTAGCACCCTTGCTGACGAAGGTATCTTCTACGAGCACAAGACTTGGAAGTACACGCCCAAGATCGGTGTTTCTACCAGTCTTGGACTGCATACCATCGGCTTTTATGACACCACCGGCACCATCAGCGCAGGTGTGGGCAACATGACTCGAAAACGTGGCGCCGAGTTAGAGAAGCAGCAAGATATGGAAAAGAAGGGTGAAGTCATCGGAACATATTCTTGGGAAGAAAGACAACCCGTCGCAAATGACGGCGAGATCTACCGCATCATTTGGTCGAGTGAAGGCTCTCCTTGGAGTAGCTTGTTTTCTACCACGACCAAGACAGACTACACACCTTCTCTGCTAGGGCTAGAGGTTGACCACAATCTTTGGAATCATGACGACTCGCCAGTCTCATACGGGATCGGCTTTGGAACGTATATGTACCTGATGCAACTGCCCAATCAGTACAAGAATGGCAACTTTTCCTTCCCGCTCACGTTCACCGCTTCCGCAGTCCCCCTCAATGGCCTTACTGTTTACGCGAATGCTGGTTTCGGTCCGTTGGGTTACATCAAGAAACAGGCAACCTACAACCATCTCGAAGGCGGAGTGATCTACCAGCTCTCAGAAATGGTGCGCTTGAATGCTTCCTTCCGCACACTGAATGATTACCAGAACAACGGCGATCTGAAAGACGTGAGCAACAAATACAACGCCACCTCGCTATCGCTGGGTGCGGGTTGGTATTTCTAGTAGCGTTAAGTTCGTTCATCTTTGGTGAATGATGAACGAACACTTGTATCGTTTCACCAGTAAGCATCCCTTTACTTGCAAGGAGCAAATATGAACTACTACCGTTTATTGACCGCGATGTTATTTGCTTGCTTGGCGTTGCCGGCGTTTGCTGGTTTAAAGGAAGCCAACCAAGCGATGGAGAAGGAGGATTACCCTACCGCGCTCAAAGAGTGGAAGGCCTTGGCGGCCAAAGGTGATGCCGAGGCTCAATTTCAATTGGGTGTGATGTATGGCTCTGGCATGGGAGTCGAATCCAATATCGACACTGCTGTGCAGTGGTACTCCAAAGCCGCTAAGCAGAATCACGCCAAGGCGGCTCATGTGATGAGCATCGCCTATCGCGGCGGACAAGGTGTGAAAAAGGACGAAGCGGCTTCGCTCGAATGGTTGAAGAAAGCGGCTGAACTAGGGGCACCTCGCGCCCAAAACACACTGGGAGATCGTTACTTCGACGGTGATGGCGTAGCTAAAGATTTCGCACAGGCGTTGGCTTGGTATCAAAAGGCAGCCAACCAGAATGATGCTTTAGGTCAGCGCAATATCGCTTACTGCCATGCAAACGGTGCGGGCGTACCCAAAGACGAAGTGAAAGCAGAAGAATGGTATTTAAAAGCCGTCGCACAGAACCAACGTGATGCGCAATACGAGCTTGGCGTGTTGTATATGGGGCAAAAGAAATTCAAGGAAGGCGTGCAGTTGCTCAATAAAGCAGCTAAAGCGGGGCACTTAGATGCCCATGTTGATATGGCACTGGCTTTTGCGCTTGGCGATGGGGTAGATCAGAACTTAGAGCGAGCATATCTCATCCTGCTCATGTCCGAAGACATCGGGCAAAGTGATCGTGCCAACGAACTCAAAGACAAGATCGGCAACATGCTTTCGGAAGATCAAAAAGCCAGAGCGAAACAGGATGCCATCTTGAACGGCATGTCGAGGTAAATCAAAACTACGGGCAACTTCAGATTACGCACGCTCTAGATATCTGCAGTTGCCTTTCTTGATCTTCAACAAAATTGCCCGCACGGTGAACGGGCGGTTTCGTTTTGTCTTACCTCATCAGATAGAATGCTCTCTCATCAATCTTTGAGCACATCATGGTCCCGCATCTCACCACCGCACTGAAAGGCCCGTTGCTGGAACTGGAGCGACGCATCCTCACCGCACAGCCAACCATCGAGCATTGGTTCCGCACCCAATGGCAGGAACACACACCGCCCATCTATAGCTCGGTCGACCTGCGCAACAGCGGATTCAAGCTGGCACCCGTGGATACCAACTTGTTCCCCGGCGGTTTCAACAACCTCAACCCCGAATTCCTGCCCCTGTGCGTACACGCCATACAGAGTACGCTGGAAAAAGTCTGTCCGGAAGCACGCGGTGTGTTGCTGATCCCAGAGAATCACACGCGCAACCAGTTCTATCTGCAGAACGTGGCGCAGTTGGCGCTGATGTTGCGGCAGGCGGGCTTGAAGGTGCGCATCGGCTCACTGTTGCCCGAGATCACGGCACCCACCACGCTGGAGTTGACCAACGGTAGCTCGCTCACGCTGGAGCCATTAGAACGCAGAGGTAATCGCCTTGGCGTGGAGGGCTTCGACCCCTGCGTGGTACTGCTCAACAACGATCTCTCCGCTGGTGCGCCAGCCATATTGAAGAACTTGGAACAGACCGTGTTGCCACCACTGGAAGCGGGCTGGTATGTGCGCCGCAAATCCAAACATTTCGCGGCGTACCATGAAGTGAGCAAACGATTCTCCGAGATATTGTCCATCGACCCTTGGTTGATCGATCCTTATTTTGCCGTGTGCAACCAAGTGAATTTCCAAGAGCGCGTGGGTGAAGAATGTCTGGCAGCGCAAGTGGACCTGGTGTTGCAACAGACGCGCGCCAAGTACGCCGAGTACGGCGTGAAACATGACCCCTTCGTTATCGTGAAGGCCGATGCAGGCACTTACGGCATGGGCATCATGTCGGTGAAAGATGCCAGCGAAGTGCGCGACCTCAATCGCAAACAACGCAACAAGATGGCTGTCGTCAAAGAAGGTATGCAAGTCTCTGACGTGTTGGTGCAGGAGGGTGTCTATACCTTTGAAGATTTGAACGGCGCCGTTGCCGAGCCTGTGGTGTACATGGTGGATCGTTACGTGGTCGGCGGTTTCTATCGAGTGCATACCGATCGCGGCGTGGATGAAAATCTGAATGCGCCCGGCATGCGTTTCGAGCCATTGGCCTTCGAACAATGCTGCATCTTGCCTAACCCTGATTGCGCGCCCGACGATACGCCAAACCGCTTCTACGCCTACGGTGTAGTGGCACGACTGGCGATGCTAGCGGCCTCCATCGAACTGGAAGAGCTGACCGCAGAATGAATTTAGTTACATCTCTTTCAGATTCGTCATTCCCGCGTAGGCGGGAATCCAGTTCTTTAAAACAAAAAGCGTTTATATATGGATGGATTCCCGCCTACGCGGGAATGACGGCTCTTTTTGTCTGCCTGTTGTCACTTACAGGTTGCGGCAAAGAACCCATCTACCAAGAACAAGGCTATGTGTTCGGCACACTGGTCGAGGTCACCGTGTTTGGCACAGATGAGGTGCATGCTAAACAAGGCATCGCCGATGTGATGCACGAGTTCCAACGTCTGCACGACTTGCTGCATGCATGGAAGCCTTCTGAACTGAGCGGACTGAACACCGCCATCGCGCAAGGCAAGCGCCAAACTGTTTCCCCTGAGTTAGTCGCCATGCTGCAAGACGCAGCCCAACTTTCCGCAAAATCAGATGGTCTGTTCAACCCGACCATCGGCGGACTCATCCAGACATGGGGATTTCAAGCGGATGACTTCAAAGCCGTGCTGCCAGATGAGCTTCGTATCGCGTCACTTGTGAAGATCCATCCACAGATGAACGACCTGAGGATCTCGGCCA
>PNNY01000101.1 GCA_013824485.1 Sideroxydans sp. | reverse complement strand
TTTAGGCGCGATGGTGCAGATCATCGAGCAGCACGACGGCACCATAGATAAGTTCATCGGCGATGCCATCATGGCATATTGGGGTGCGCCGTTGAGTCAGCCTGATCATGCCAAACTCGCTATGGGGTGTGTCGTGGCAATGGCGGCGAAAATGGATGAATTGCGAGTCAAGTGGGAAAGCGAAGGGGAGGAGCCTTTCGCAATACGTTGTGGTTTGCATTCGGGTGATGTGGTGGCAGGCAATGTCGGACTAGCAGGCAAGAAGATGGAGTACACCGTCATCGGTGACACGGTGAATCTGGCCTCAAGGCTGGAAGGAACGGCCAAATATTACGGAATCACCTATCTCGTTGGCGAGGCGACCTACTCAAGTGCCTCCGAGGTTTGCCGATATAGGGAGTTGGACAAGATTAGAGTGGTCGGCAAACATTTACCCGTTACAATTTACGAGCCGCAGGTTGGGGCGGGCGCTTTGAGTGATGCAGAGCTTGAGCGATTCGATTCTGCGTTGCAGTTGTACCGCGCGCGTAACTGGCGCGAAGCAAGATCGATATTCCAAGAGTTGGCGGCTGGGTTGACACAAGATAAGCCGACTCAGCTTTATATCGAGCGTTGTGATTACTTTATAGATCACCCGCCCGTTGCAGATTGGGATGGTGTGTTCAACAGGGCTGAAAAATAATCGGCACAGCACACACGAGACGCGGCTTGAGCCGCGCTGTTCGTTTGAATTGATTAGGATAGGTGGAATATGCGCAACAGAGTGATTGCTTCTTTGATTCTTTCCTTATGGGTTGGAACTGCTGTGGCAGAAACGCCTGCCGGTGTAGCCAATGGCTTCATCAAGGCAGACTTCAAGCACGAGATTGCTGCCCCCAAGTTGCAAAGATTATTGGGTGTCGGGGCGGGGTATCTGTTTCTAGCTAAACAAGATGGCACGGTCGAGGCTGTGAATGAAGAGACAAAGGCGACGTTGACCTTTGCTGCAAAGGATGGAGACACCGTTCTGCTCAAGCGGCCAGAAGCAGTGGCTGTCGAAGGTGACACGCTTTACGTGGTGGACAGTGAATCCAATCAGGTCGTCATGTATGCACTTTCTTCTAGCAAGTTCTTGGGTAGGTTCGGCGGCAAAGCGGGAGGCTTTTTTGGCGGTGGTGATGACAATGCATTGAAATCACCTCAAGGTGTTGCAGTCAGAGAAGGCGTCGTCTATGTGTCTGATACAGGTAACGCTCGCATCCAATTATTTGGCGTCAACGGTGTGTTCTTGCAGACGCTGGAGTTGAGCGTTGCACCTTCTACTGGCGAAACTAAAGAGATCCCCTTCAAATTGAAAGAGGCGACAAGTATCTCGTTGGACGGCGCTGGACGGATCTATGTGTTGGATGGTGATGACAATCAAGTGAAATTGTATGAGCCAAGCGGGCGCTACATCAAGTCGCTACCGAACATAGGCAAGCCTGTTGCGCTAAGTGTGGCGGAAGATGGTGTCTATATCGCCGACGCCAATACGCAAGTCATCTCTAAATTCGATCACGAAGGTAAGTTGGCTTACAGCTTCGGTTCTAAAGGTGAGGCAAAGTCACAGTTCAAAAAGATAGCGGGAATCGCAGTTGAGAAGGGGCAGCAGGTGTTTGTCGGCGATGCAGATAAGTCGCTGGTGAATGTTTTTCTGACCGTCGCCGGAACAAAATCTGAAGTGATCCCTAAGGCAGCGGGCAGAGCCTCAGCTAAGTGGATCGGAAGCGTTCCCGTTGAAGTGAGTGCGCTAGCAGGGGACGGCAAAGGGACGGTCTATGCCATCAGTAAAGATGGAAAGAGCCTGTACAAGTTGAACGCGGAGAAAGTCATTGGCGAGATCAAGCCAGAAGACATGGAGATGTCTGCAGTGACGGTGGATGCAACTGGCGCGCTGTGGGTGTTGGATAAAAAGAAGAAGTTTTGCGCGAAGCTGGACGAGGCGGGCAAGGTCGTTACGAGTTTTGGTAGTGGTGGAAGTGGAGCTGGGCAGTTCAGCAATCCGAGCTCTATCGCAATCGCATCGTCAGGTCTTATATTCGTGGCAGATCGAGGTAATCGCTCTGTGCAGGTGTTCCGTGGCGATGGTGTCTATTTGAACGACCTAGGAGGCAAGTCTGCGAACGTCTCAAATCCGCTCGCGATCGGTCTTGATCCACAAGACAACCTTTACATCTTGGACGGCGGTCGCAACAGCGTGATGGTCTTCTCTGCAACGGGTGATTTCATCCAAGAATTCGGTAAGCTCAAAGAAGGAAGCTTGTTCTCTAAGCCGACCGATATGGAAGTCACGGCGGATGAGGTTTTGGTGCTGGATAACAACCAAGTCAAAGCCTTTTCACGTAAAGGAGAGTTGTTGCGGGTGTTTGGTGCCAAAGCATCAGGTACGGGTAGCTTGCCTGAGCCAATCGCATTGGCTTCTGCAGGGGGGAGCTCTTTGTTTGTGGCCGATCGGGTGAGTAAAAATATCCAATCGTTCGCAGTCATTTACAAGCCAGAACCGGTCAAGCAGTTCGTTGCACAAGGCAAGGTACATGGTATCGATTTACGCTGGGCGCAGACCGCTGTTCCCTATGTAAAAGAGTTCCGCGTGTTCCGTTCTAAGTCGGAGGCTGGCGGATACGTTCAGGTCGCGACTACCTCCAACAACGCCTATCTCGATGCGGGATTGGATGCGGACATGAAGTATTTCTACCGAGTCGCGGCAGTGTCTGATTTCGGTTATGAAGGCGAGACCAGTGTGGCAGTGAACGCAGTCTCTGAAAAACATATGCCTAAACCTTTGCATGCGGTCAAAGCAGAAACCACGCCGTGGCAAGTGAAGTTGACCTGGGATGCAGTCGAGCCGCAGTACTTTGCGGCTTATCGCGTCTATCAAAAAGAAGGTGAGAACTTCGTCAAGATCGGTGAGGTGGCGCAAGCTGAATTCATCAAAGACGCCCTCATCCCAGAGACAAAGTATGCCTACCATGTCAGTGTGTTGAGTACCGATGGGACGGAATCTGAAAAGGTCGCCGTCGAAGCGACCACATTGGTATTCAATCGCCCGCCACTCGATATCGAAGTGGTCAAATTGAGTGACATCTTCTCCAACTCCTACAAGTTGTATGAGAAAAACGGTATCGGCAGCATCAAATTGACCAACAATACTGACAAGCCGATGGAGAAGATTCGCGTCAGTTTTGTGTTGAAGAACTTCATGGATTATTCGACTGAGGCAAAGATCGCCAAGTTGTTGCCAGGCCAGAGCGAAGAGTTGGTTCTCAAAGCAGTGTTCAACAACAGCATACTTACTGTGACCGAAGATAGTGCCGTGCAAGCCGAGATCGAGGCAAGCTTCTTTGAGAATGGGAAGCGCGTCACATTTAATCGAAGTGCGACGGTCAATGTATATGACAAGCATCGATTGACTTGGGATGAGCGTGAGCGTTTTGCCTCCTTCGTTACTCCCAAGGATCCACCTGTTTTGAATTTGGCAAGGGTCGTGGTGAGTGAGTTCAAGGAGACTAAGGATGAAGCGCGTTTGGCTGCGGCATTGTTCGATGCGTTGGGCGTATTCGGTCTGACCTACATCCAAGACCCGAGCAATCCTTACCAAGTCAGCGCGGGTAAGACAAATACGGTTGATTACATCCAGTTCCCTCGCGAGACCTTAGAGCGAAAATCGGGTGACTGTGATGACTTGGTGGCAGTGTATTCGGCAGGATTGGAAGGGATGGGCGTCGCCACTCGAGTGATCGAAGTGCCAGGGCATATGTTCATGATGTTCTCTACCGGCATACCCGCAGACGATGATGGATATACCATGAACAATCTCTATGTCATCTATGAAGACACACTGTGGATACCGGTGGAGACGACATTGGTAGGAAACTCTTTCATCAAGGCGTGGGAGAACGGTAGTGCTACGTATTACAAATTCAAGGACAAAGGATTGACCATCCTTGATGTGAGCAAAGCGTGGGAGAGCTACAAACCCGCCAGCTTGCCGGATTCAGACTGGAAGCCAAGTGGGCTGACACGTGCCGCCATCGATAAGAAGTTCCCTAATGACAACATGTCTGTGCTGAAGATCAGCTCGCAAACCAAGACACGTCGTCACCTTGAGGCACTGAAAGCGAATCCTTCAGACATCGAGGCGAATCAGCAAATGGGTATCACTTTGGCCAAGTTGGGAGATCGCCAAGAAGCGATGAAATACTTTGACAAGGTCATCAGCTTGGATCGTAAGAATGCGGCGGCGATGAATAATCGCGGAAATTTATTTATGATCGATGACAAATATGCAGATGCGCAAAAGGCTTACTTGGCCGCCACTCAAGCAAGCCCCAAAGACGCTCAGATATGGGTGAATCTGGCCCGTTCTTATACTAGAACTGGCGACACCAAGAAAGCCAAGGCGGCTTTCGTCAAAGCGCAAGGATTGGATCCTAAAATAAAAGAGCAGTATCGTGCGCTAGGCTTGGAACTATTGAATGCACTTTGAGTCGCAGTGCTGGCTTTAAATTAAACAAGGAGAAACATCATGAAGAGATTGATCGCATTGTTCGTATTGTTGGGGGTGATCTTGGCAACCCCAAGTTATGCCGCTGGCGTGACAACCGAGCCGTCGTTGTGGGATCGACTACGTAAGAAGATCGAGGCGATGACGCCGAAGAAGAAGTTGAGCACCACGACTGCGGCAGGTGGCGTGCGTGGCTCTTTGGCGGATGCAGATGATGTCTATTGGAAGGGCGAGAACAAGCCTGAGTCAATCGATTCTGATGAGTTGGGCGCTTTCAAAAAGGCCATTACTTTGGTCGATGCCGGCAAGACAGCAGATGCACAAGCGGCATTCAGCGATTTCATCAAGAATCATCCAGAAAGCAACTTGCGCGCAGATGCTGAAGCGGCACTGGCCCAGTTGCAATCCACGAAGTAGTCTTCGCGGCTGGGCGGCTGGTAGAAAGCCGCCCCAGCCTCTATAATCCCGCCCCCGAATCATCCGGATAGCGGACTCTCATGCAGTTATTCACTTTTGGCATCAACCATCAGACCGCGCCGCTCGACGTGCGCGAGCAGATTGCGTTCAATGCCGAGACGATGGATGTCGCTTTGCGCGACCTGATTGGGAATGGCGCAGCCAAAGAAGCCACCATCCTATCTACCTGCAACCGCACCGAAGTGTATTGCAGTACCAGTGATCCCACGCAAGTCGTGGGTTGGTTGGCCTCCTATCACCATCTCGCTGCTAACGACATCGAGCCATATATCTACCGCCTCCCACAAGAGCAAGCCGTAAAACATGCATTTCGTGTCGCTAGCGGCCTAGATTCCATGGTGCTCGGTGAGCCTCAGATATTGGGTCAGATGAAGCAAGCCGTGCGTCAGGCCGAGCAGGCAGGGACGCTGGGATTCTTGCTACACAAACTCTTTCAGCGCACCTTCTCTGTAGCCAAAGATGTGCGCACGCAAACTGAGATTGGCGCCAATCTCGTTTCCATGGCTGCTGCTGCAGTGAAATTGGCCGAGCGTATCTATCCGACTATCGCTGACCAGCGAGTGCTGTTCATCGGTGCGGGTGAGATGATCGAACTCAATGCGGTGCATTTTGCGGCACGCAATCCCAAACAGATCACCGTCGCAAACCGCACATTGGAGCGAGCACAGACCTTGGCACGACGTATCAACGGTCATGCAGTCACGCTGAACGAATTGCCAGAACAGCTGGCGCAACACGACATCATCGTTACTTGTACGGCCAGCACCTTGCCGATTTTGGGCAAAGGCATGGTTGAGCGCGCACTCAAAGCTCGCAAGCATCGCCCACTGTTCATCGTCGACTTGGCCGTACCGCGCGATGTGGAAGCGGAAGTGGCGGAGCTGGATGACGTGTTCTTGTACACCGTGGATGATCTATCCGAGGTCGTGCGTGATGGTTTGGATGCGCGCCAAGGTGCGGTGAAGGAAGCCGAAGTCATCATCGACTCGGGTGTGAGTGACTTCGTACATTGGATGGAATCGCGCGGTGTCGTGCCGACCATCCGAGCGTTGCGTGACCATGCCGAGCGTCAACGTCGCGCCGAGATGGAAAAGGCGTTGCGGGCACTCGCAAAAGGCGAAAATGCCGAAAAGGTATTGGAGAGCCTGAGCAGTGCCTTGACCAATAAATTCTTACACGCGCCTACCCAAGCGTTGAATCAAGCCACTTCTGCTGAACGCGACGGCATGCTCGAAACTGTGCATCGCCTCTATCGTCTGCACGACACAGAATGAAACCCAGCATCGCCACCAAGCTCGCGAACCTCGCCGAGCGTCTGGATGAAGTCACGCGTCTATTGAGTACGGAAGAAGCCACGCGCAACATGGAAGCTTTCCTGAAGCTCAACCGCGAACGTGCTGAGATCGAGCCGGTCGTCGAGCTTTATCATGCCTATCAAGCCTGTGAGGCGGATATCGCAACCGCGTTGGAGATGGCGAGTGATCCAGAGATGCGCGAGTTCGCCGATGCCGAAGTAAAGGCTGGGCGAGAGCGACAAGCCTCGCTCGAAGCTGAATTGCAGAAACAGTTGTTGCCGAAAGATCCCAACGACGACCGCAACGTGTTTTTGGAGGTACGAGCAGGGACGGGCGGTGATGAAGCGGCTATCTTTGCAGGCGACATCTTCCGAATGTATATGCGCTTCGCCGAACGCCGCCGCTGGCAGGTCGAGATCATCTCCGAGAGTCTGGGTGAGATGGGCGGATATAAAGAAATCATCGCGCGCATCATTGGTCAAGGCGCTTACTCTGTTTTGAAGTTCGAGTCAGGCGCGCATCGCGTGCAGCGCGTTCGCGCAGAGGTTGATGACGACCTGCTGAAGTTGCGTCGGGTCCGCGAGGACGCTCCCCACGTTGCGGATC
>PNNY01000100.1 GCA_013824485.1 Sideroxydans sp. | reverse complement strand
GTCAGATGCCTTTGCAACGTCGTCTGCCAAAGCGCGGCTTCGTATCGCTGACACGTAACGACACAGCTCAAGTTCGTTTGTCCGACTTGCAAGCGCTGCCAGTCGACACCATTGACCTGTTGGCATTGAAGCAAGCTGGCATTGTTCACGCTAATGCATTGACTGCTAAGGTCGTGCTGGCTGGTGAGATCAAGCGCGCAGTCAAGTTGCAAGGTCTGTTGTTGACCAAGGGTGCACGCGCTGCAGTGGAAGCTGCTGGCGGTAGCATCGCTGAATAAGGTTGTCTGTGAGCACAGCAGTCGCAAAAGGTAAGTACGGTGATTTGGGCCAGCGTCTTTGGTTCCTGTTGCTGGCGCTGATCGTCTATCGTATCGGTGCACACATCCCTGTTCCCGGAATCGATCCGACCGTATTGGCGGATCTGTTCAAGACGCAGAAGGATGGCATCTTGGGCATGTTCAACATGTTCTCGGGTGGTGCGCTGGAACGTTTCACGATCCTTGCATTGGGAATCATGCCGTACATCTCGGCTTCGATCATCATGCAACTGGCTTCGATCGCAGTGCCGCATCTTGAGCAGCTGAAGAAAGAGGGCGATGCAGGTCGTCGCAAGATCACGCAGTACACACGTTACGGCACATTGGTTCTAGCATTGTTCCAGGCGTTCGGCATCTCTGTGATGTTGCAATCACAAGCTGGCTTGGTATTGAACCCGGGTCCGATGTTCCAACTCACGACAGTCGTGACTTTGGTGACAGGTACGATGTTCTTGATGTGGCTGGGTGAGCAGATCACTGAGCGTGGTTTGGGTAACGGTATCTCGCTGATCATCTTCGCAGGTATTGCTGCTGGGTTGCCAAGTGCGATTGGAAATACTTTAGAGATGGCGCGTACGGGTGCATTCTCAATCCCGCTGGTGTTGGCGCTGTTCTTCGGTGCGATCCTAGTGACGGCATTGGTTGTATTCGTCGAACGTGGTCAACGCAAGATCTTGGTTAATTACGCCAAGCGTCAAGTGGGTAACAAGGTGTATGGCGGGCAAAGCTCCCATCTACCTTTGAAGTTGAACATGGCAGGGGTCATTCCACCGATCTTCGCTTCGAGCATCATTTTGTTTCCAGCGACGCTGGCAGGGATGTTTGGTGCAGGTGAAGGGATGTCGTGGTTGAAAGACATCAGCAGCATGTTGTCCCCAGGACAACCGATCTACGTGTTGTTTTATGCAGCAGCGATCATATTTTTCTGTTTCTTCTACACGGCGCTGGTGTTCAGCCCGAAAGAGACGGCTGACAATTTGAAGAAGAGCGGTGCTTTCTTGCCAGGGATTCGTCCCGGTGACCAGACCGCGAAGTATGTAGAGAAGATCATGTTGCGCTTGACGTTGATTGGCGCCATCTACATCACGCTAGTGTGTTTGCTACCAGAGTTCTTGGTAGTGAAATGGAACGTACCGTTTTATTTTGGTGGCACATCACTGTTGATTCTGGTGGTGGTAACAATGGATTTCATGGCGCAGGTGCAGTCCTACTTAATGACTCATCAGTATGAAAATCTGTTGAAGAAAGCTAATTTTAAGGGTGGCTTGGCGCGGTAATGGCAAAAGAGGACGTCATTGAGATGCAGGGGGTCGTTGAAGAGACTCTGCCAAACGCGACTTTTCGCGTGAAACTCGAGAACGGATTTGAAGTGCTGGGTCATATCTCCGGCAAGATGAGGATGCACTACATACGCATCCTCGCTGGAGACAAAGTAACGGTAGAGGTGTCGCCTTATGATTTGAGTAAAGCTCGAATCGTATTCCGCGCCAAGTGATGAGATTAAGTTGAAAGAAGCAAGGAGAAGCAAATGAAAGTCCAAGCATCCGTAAAGAAAGTGTGCCGCAACTGCAAGATCGTGCGTCGCAACCGTGTAGTCCGCGTGATCTGCAGTAGTGATCCACGCCACAAACAGCGCCAAGGTTGATTGAGATAAATCGACTCTGGATGATAGAATTCGCAACTTTTTGAACGATAGGGTAGCTGCATGGCTCGTATTGCCGGTGTAAACATTCCAAACCATCAACACGCTGTGATCGCGTTGACTGCCATTTATGGCATCGGCCGCACACGCTCACAGGAGATCTGTGCAGCTGCAGGCGTGAAGACGACCACCAAGGTCAAAGATATCAACGACACAGACATGGAAAAGCTGCGCGACGAAGTCGCGAAGTTCACAGTCGAGGGAGACCTCCGTCGTGAGATCTCCATGAACATCAAACGTCTGATGGACTTGGGTTGCTACCGTGGTCTGCGTCATCGTCGCGGCTTGCCGTGCCGTGGCCAGCGCACACGTACCAACGCACGTACTCGTAAAGGCCCGCGTAAGTCTATCGCTGGCGCGAAGAAGTAATCTAGTAGAGGACAGTAACTATGGCAAAGCCCAGCACGAAAGTGCGTAAAAAAGTCAAGAAGAGCGTCGCAGAAGGTATCGCGCACGTTCATGCTTCCTTCAACAACACCATCGTGACCATCACCGATCGTCAAGGTAATACCTTGGCATGGTCGACCAGTGGCGCGCAGGGTTTCAAGGGTTCTCGTAAGAGTACGCCTTTCGCAGCTCAGATCGCCGCCGAAGTGGTTGGCAA
This sequence comes from Sideroxydans sp., assembly GCA_013824485.1. Taxonomy (GTDB): domain Bacteria; phylum Pseudomonadota; class Gammaproteobacteria; order Burkholderiales; family Gallionellaceae; genus Sideroxyarcus. The sequence continues at coordinate 4,337 of PNNY01000100.1, read as the reverse complement.
ATCTGCTGTCGAATGTGGCGTGAAGAACTTGGAAGTTCGCATCAAGGGCCCAGGCCCAGGTCGCGAATCCGCAGTGCGCGCACTGAATGCCGCAGGTTTCAAAATCACCAGCATTTCGGACATTACGCCGGTACCGCACAACGGTTGCCGTCCTCCGAAAAAGCGTCGTATCTAAGGAGCAAAGATCTTGGCTAGAAATCTTGATGCAAAGTGCCGTAAGTGCCGCCGTGAAGGCGAGAAGCTGTTCCTCAAAGCTGAGAAATGCTTCACTGAAAAATGTGCTGTAGAGCGTCGTGCTTACGCTCCAGGCCAACACGGTCAGAAGAAGAACTCCCGTCAGTCCGAGTACGGCGGTCAGTTGCGTGAAAAACAAAAGCTGCGTCGTATCTACGGCGTATTGGAAGGCCAGTTCCGTCTGACCTACAAGCGCGCTGAAAAGGCACGTGGCATCACAGGCGAAAGCTTGTTGCAGATCTTGGAATCTCGTTTGGACAACGTCGCCTATCGTATGGGCTTCGGTGGTTCTCGCGCAGAAGCTCGTCAAACCGTCCGCCACAACGGCGTTTTGGTCAACGGCAAGCGTGTGAACATCCCATCCTACACAGTCAAGCCAGGTGATGTAGTTGAAGTGGCTGAAGCTTCTAAAGGTCAATTGCGCTTGAAATCTTCTTTGGCAGCTGCTGAACAACGCGGTTTCCCAGAGTGGATCGACGTGGATACCAAAGGCTTCAAAGGAACATTCAAGGCTGTGCCTCAACGTTCCGAATTGCCTGCAACGATCAACGAGCATCTCGTGGTCGAGTTGTATTCCAAGTAATCCACGCGGAGTAGAAATATGCCTAACAATAATCTGTTGAAGCCTCGCATCATTGACGTTCAACGCATCTCGGCGACACAAGCCAAGGTGGTAATGGAGCCGTTCGAGCGTGGCTACGGCCATACGCTGGGCAATGCCCTGCGTCGCATCTTGCTGTCTTCGATGCCCGGTTACGCTGTGACCGAAGTCAAGATCGCAGGTGTGTTGCACGAATACTCATCTATCGACGGCGTGCAAGAAGACGTAGTCGAGATCCTGTTGAACCTCAAGGGTCTGGTTCTGAAGTTGCACGGTCAGCATGAAGCGACTCTGCACCTCAAGAAATCTGGCGCTGGTGTAGTGACTGCTGCCGACATCGAAGTCGATGCCGACACTGAAGTCATCAACCCTAACCACGTAATCGCTCACCTGACTGCAGGTGGTAAGTTGGACATGGAGATCAAGGTCGAGCAAGGTCGCGGTTACGTTTCCGCTATCTCTCGCCAACAACCAGGCGCGACTCGCCCAGTAGGACACATCGCTCTGGACTCTTCGTTCAGCCCGATCTCTCGCGTCAGCTATGCTGTTGAGAGCGCACGTGTAGAACAGCGTACCGACCTCGACAAGCTGATCATGGACATCGAGACCAACAGCGCCATCGATCCAGAAGAAGCTATCCGTTATGCAGCACGCATCTTGGTTGAGCAGTTCTCTGTGTTCGCCGCACTGGAAGGCACACCAGCCCCAGTCGAGAAGCCACAAGCACCGAAGGTCGACCCGATGCTGTTGCGTCCAGTCGACGACTTGGAGTTGACTCCACGCTCTTCGAACTGCCTGAAAGCTCAAAGCATCCATTACATCGGCGATCTGATTCAGTACACCGAAGCAGACTTGTTGCGCACCCCTAACTTGGGTCGTAAATCGCTCAATGAGATCAAGCAAGTGCTGGCCGAACACGACCTGTCACTGGGCATGAAATTGGAAAACTGGTCGGCAGTAGCCGAGAAATAAAGCTCGCTTGGTTAACGCCAGGCCAGAAAGCAAAAGAGGAAAATCATGCGTCATCGTTTAGGACTTAGAAAACTCAATCTCAGCAGCAGCCACCGTTTGGCGATGTTGCGCAACATGACCGTTTCGCTGTTGCGTCACGAAGTCATCAAGACCACTCTGCCAAAGGCTAAAGAACTGCGCCGCGTCGCAGAACCTATCCTGACGCTGGGTAAGAACCCAAGCTTGGCTAATCGTCGTTTGGCGTTTGCTCGCCTGCGCGACCGTGAGATCGTCACCAAGCTGTTCGACGAACTGGGCCCACGCTACGCAGCACGTAACGGCGGCTATTCTCGCATCCTGAAGTTCGGTTTCCGTAAAGGCGACAATGCTCCAATGGCATTGGTCGAACTGATGGACCGTCCAGCAGAAGCTCAACCAGTTGAAGTTGCTGGCGAGTAAGCTGACAAAGCATAAGTAGCAAAGTACAAGGCCGGGTTCATCCCGGCCTTGTTGTTTCCATCGATCCCGCATGTGCGGGATCGATCTTTCACTTCAGCAGTTTCTTCAGATACGGCCCCGTCACGCTATCTTTGTTAGCTGCGACATCCTTAGGTGAGCCTTGTGCCACGATGATGCCACCGCCATCGCCACCTTCTGGGCCTAAGTCGATCACCCAATCAGCGGTCTTGATTACATCCAGATTGTGTTCGATGACGACGAGCGTGTTACCTTGGTCGCGGAGGGTGTGGATGACCTTGAGCAACATGTCGATGTCGTGGAAGTGCAGACCGGTGGTCGGCTCATCCAATATATACAAGGTGCGACCGGTGTCGCGTTTGGAGAGTTCCAGAGACAATTTCACACGCTGTGCTTCACCGCCAGACAATGTCGTCGCACTTTGACCGAGGGTGATGTAACCCAAGCCCACGTCTAGCAATGTCTTCAACTTGCGCGCGAGGATGGGCACGGCCGAGAAGAACTCGTGTGCTTGCTCCACCGTCATATTCAACACCTGATGGATGTTCTTGCCCTTGTATTGGACTTCCAATGTCTCGCGGTTGTAGCGGTGGCCGTGGCACACGTCGCAGGGTACGTATACATCTGGCAGGAAGTGCATCTCTACCTTGATGACGCCATCGCCTTGGCAGGATTCGCAGCGCCCCCCCTTCACGTTGAAAGAGAAGCGTCCCGGCCCATAGCCGCGCTCACGCGCAGTGGGTACGCCGGAGAAGAGGTCTCGAATCGGTGTGAACAGGCCGGTGTAGGTCGCAGGGTTGGAGCGTGGTGTGCGACCGATAGGGGATTGGTCGACGCTGATGACCTTATCAAAATGCTCCAAACCTTCGATCTCTCGATACGGTGCGGGCTCGGCATTGCTACCGTAGAGATGTTTTGCCACCGCGTTGTACAGTGTGTCGTTGATGAGTGTGGACTTACCTGAGCCAGACACGCCAGCGATACAAGTGAGCAGGCCCACTGGCAGATCGAGTGTCACATCTTTAAGATTGTTACCGCACGCGCCGATGATCTTAAGTTTTCGTTCTTTGTCTGGTTTGCGATACGACTTGGGGGCGCCGATGCTGCGACGACCAGACAGATAATCACCGGTGATGGATTGCGGGTTAGCGATCACTTCCTGCGGCGTACCTTGGGCGATGACGATACCGCCATGCTCACCGGCACCTGGCCCCATATCCACCACATAATCCGCTGTCAGGATGGCATCCTCATCGTGTTCCACCACGATCACGCTATTGCCCATGTCGCGCAGACGTTTCAAGGTGTCCAGCAAGCGGTCGTTGTCGCGTTGATGCAAGCCGATGGAGGGTTCGTCTAGCACATACATCACACCGGTCAGACCCGAGCCGATCTGGGATGCCAAGCGGATGCGTTGTGCCTCACCGCCGGATAGTGTCTCGGCAGAACGGTCGAGCGACAGATATTCCAACCCCACGTTGTTAAGGAAAGTAAGGCGGCTGGCGATCTCTTGTACGATCTTCTCGGCGATGGCCTGCTTGTTGCCAGGTAATGTCACACCTTGGAAGAAAGTCAGTGCCTGCTTCAGCGGCAAGGCGCTCAATTCAAAGATGGCTCGGTCGGCAACGCGCACGTGGCGAGCCTCTTCGCGCAGGCGCGTGCCTTTGCATTCTGGACAAGAACAACTATTCAGATATTTTGCGAGCTCTTCGCGCACGGTAGGAGAGTCAGTCTCCTTGTAGCGACGCTCCAGATTATTCACGATGCCCTCGAAGGCATGCTCGCGCGTCATCTTCTTGCCACGCTCATTCACGTATTGGAAAGGGATCTCTTCACGTCCGCTACCGTACAGCACCACCTGCTGGATCTTCTCTGGCAGGCTCTCGAAAGGCCGTTCCAAGTCGAAGTCATAATGCTTCGCCAAACTATCCAACATCTGGAAATAGAATTGGTTGCGTTTGTCCCATCCCTTGATCGCGCCGCTACTCAGCGAGAGCGAAGGGAAGACCACGATGCGTGCCGGATCGAAGAAAGAGATGACACCCAAGCCATCGCACTTAGGACACGCGCCCAT
>PNNY01000099.1 GCA_013824485.1 Sideroxydans sp. | reverse complement strand
TGACAAGAACTGGTTGAAACATTCCCTGTACTACAGCGAAGGCCATCGTCTGGATTACAAGCCAGTGCGCCTCAAGCCGCTGACCGTCGAAACCTTCCCGCTCAAAGCGCGTGTCTACTAAGGAGGCGGCGATGAAATTCAAGATATACCGCTACAACCCCGACGTCGATACTGCACCCTACATGCAGGACTTCGAATTGAACATGGAGTCGGGCGATGCCATGTTGCTCGATGCCTTGATGATGTTGCGCAAGCAGGATGATAGCTTGGGCTTCCGTAAGTCTTGCCGTGAAGGCGTGTGCGGCTCGGATGCGATGAACATCAATGGTCGCAACGGCTTGGCTTGTATCACTTCGTTGTCATCACTCAAGCAGCCTATCGAGATCCGTCCATTGCCAGGATTGCCAGTCATTCGCGATTTGATCGTGGATATGACGCAGTTCTTCAAGCAGTACCATTCCATCAAACCGTATCTGGTGAACAACGATCCTCCGCCAGAGACAGAGCGTCTGCAATCGCCCAAGGATCGTTTGGAGCTGGATGGTCTGTACGAGTGTATCTTGTGCGGTTGCTGCACGACTTCATGCCCATCGTTCTGGTGGAACCCAGATAAGTTCGTTGGTCCCGCAGGTCTGTTGCAGGCCTACCGCTTCATCGCAGATACGCGCGACCAAGACACATCGGCACGATTGGACAATCTCGAAGACCCTTACCGCTTATTCCGTTGCCACACCATCATGAACTGTGCGGATGTCTGTCCGAAAGAGTTGAACCCTACGGAAGCCATCGGCAAGATAAAAGACATGATGGTCAAACGCGCAGTATGAGTACGGATGATCCTGTCGAATTGCAGCGCCTACGCTGGCGTTGTCGTCGTGGACTATTGGAGTTGGACATCGTGTTGGGTCGTTTCGTCCAACATCGCTATCCGACCTTGAACGAAGCGCAGCGTGTCGTGTTCGATGAATTGTTGGATCTGGCGGATAACGATCTGTGGAATATGGTGACGGGAAACAAAGAGCTGACCCAAGCGCATCAGCGCGAGGTGTTGGATTGGTTGAAGCAAGCTTGATAAGGGTGAGAAGAAAATGGAAAAACAACGCGTCGCAACACTGACTCTGGATGATGGTCGTAGCATCGAGTTTCCAATCTTATCCGGCACGCTCGGTCCTGATGTCATCGACATCCGTACCTTGAGCAAGCTGGGTGTATTCACCTACGACCCCGCGTTCTTCGCGACCTCCAGTTGTACTTCCAACATCACTTTCATCGATGGTGATGCAGGCTTACTTTACTACCGTGGTTACCCTATCGAGCAGCTAGCCGAAAAATCGGACTTCCTTGAGGTCTGTTACCTATTGTTGAACGGTGAACTGCCTTCGACCGAGCAAAAAGCCCAATTCGTCAACAGCATCACGCACCACACTATGGTGCACGACCAGTTGGCGCGCTTCTTCAACGGCTTCCGTCGTGACGCACATCCGATGGCGGTGATGGTGGGGGTGGTGGGAGCGCTGTCTGCGTTCTACCACGACTCACTCGACATCAATAACCCGCAGCACCGTGAGATCTCGGCGCAACGCCTGCTGGCAAAAGTGCCGACTATTGCCGCGATGACGCACAAATACAGCGTCGGTGAGCCATTCATGTATCCCAAGAATAAGTTTGGGTTCGTCGAGAACTTCATGTACATGATGTTCGCCACCCCAGCGGAAGACTATGTGCCGAATCCGATCTTGGTACGTGCTTTGGAGCGCATCCTCATCTTGCATGCGGACCATGAGCAGAACGCATCGACTTCTACTGTGCGCTTGGCAGGTTCCAGCGGCGCGAATCCTTTTGCCTGTATCGCTTCAGGCATCGCAGCTTTGTGGGGGCCAGCGCACGGAGGTGCGAACGAGGCTGCACTGAAGATGCTGGAAGAGATCGGCGATCCTTCGAAAGTCGCTGATTACGTGCAAGGCGTGAAGGACAAGAAGTACAAGCTGATGGGTTTCGGTCATCGTGTGTACAAGAACATGGACCCACGTGCGGCCGTGATGCGCCAGACCTGCTACGAAGTGCTGAAAGAGCTGAACCTTGAGAACGACAAGCTGTTCGCCTTGGCGATGGAGTTGGAAAAGACCGCACTGAACGATCCTTACTTCATCGAGCGCAAGTTGTATCCGAACGTGGACTTCTATTCTGGCATCGTGCTGCGCGCAATCGGCATCCCACTCAATATGTTCACCGTGATCTTCGCGGTGGCACGTACTATCGGTTGGGTATCGCAATGGAACGAGATGATCGCGGATGCCGAGCATAAGATCGGTCGCCCACGTCAGCTCTATCGTGGCGCAGCTCGCCGAGATTATCTACCGATCAAAAAACGCTGAGTTACAAGAGACTTATATGAATGCCCCCGAAAAGAACTACATGCAGGAGATGCAGAACACATCGTTGCTGAATGGGGGCAACAATGTGTTCGTTGAAAGTCTGTACGAAGATTACTTGAGTGGGGCCGATAACGTACCTGCTGAATGGCGTGTCTACTTCGACAAGCTGAAAGCAGCCAGTAATCAGGAAGACGTGGCGCATAGCCCTATCCAGCGCGGCTTCTTGGCACGCGCGCAAAGTACACCTGAAACTTCGCAACATGCCGAGCTGGAACGCAAGCAATCTTCCGTCTTGCAACTCATCAATGCGCATCGGTTCCTTGGCGCGCGCGTGGCTGACCTTGATCCGCTCCAGCGTTTCGCCAAGCCTGAAGTGGTCGAACTTAATCCCGCTTATTACAACTTGACCGAAGCGGACATGGATACGACCTTCTTCACAGGTTCATTGGTGGGGGGGGCGCGCATGACCTTGCGCGATATTCTGAAACGGCTGAAGCGCATCTATTGCAGTAGCGTCGGTGCGGAATACATGTATATGAGCAGCGTTGCCGAGAAGCGTTGGATTCAAGCGCGTCTCGAAGGTGCGAGCGGCGAAGCGCAATATCCTAAAGAGATGAAGCGGCGCATCCTCGAACGGTTGACGGCGGCAGAAGGGTTGGAACGTTATCTGCACACCAAATACGTCGGGCAGAAACGTTTCTCTTTGGAAGGTGGCGATACCCTCATCCCATTGCTCGATCATTTGTTGCAACGCGCGGGTGAGCAAGGTGTGAAAGAGTCCGTCATCGGTATGGCGCATCGCGGCCGCTTGAACGTGTTGGTCAACACGCTCGGCAAATTGCCCAAGGTGTTGTTCGCCGAGTTCGAAGGTATCCATACCGAACATCTGACTTCCGGTGACGTGAAATATCACCAAGGTTTTTCGTCCGATATCGCCACACCCGGCGGCCCTATGCATCTGACACTGGCATTCAATCCGTCCCATCTTGAGATCGTGAATCCAGTGGTCGAAGGTTCGGTACGTGCGCGCCAACATCGACGCAAGGATAAGAAGGGCAATCAGGTGTTGCCTATCTTGCTACATGGTGACGCTGCTTTTGGCGGACAAGGCGTGAATCAGGAGACATTCAATCTGTCTCAAACGCGCGGTTATCGCACGGGTGGCACAGTACATATCGTGGTCAACAACCAGATCGGCTTCACCACTTCGGATGTGCGCGACATGCGTTCATCGCTGTATTGCACGGACGTGGCGAAGATGGTCGAAGCGCCCATCTTCCATGTGAATGCGGATGATCCGGAGATGGTGTTGTTGGTCACCGAGATCGCCCTTGATTTCCGCATGCAGTTCAATCGGGATGTGGTCATCGATATGGTGTGCTTCCGTAAGTTGGGACACAATGAGCAGGATGAACCGCTAGTCACTCAGCCGTTGATGTACCGTAAGGTGAACAAGCATCCAGGCACTCGCGCGTTGTATGCCGCGCGTTTGGTCGAGCAGGGCGTGTTGTCGCCTAACGAACCGGATGAGATGGTGGCGAGTTACAAACAGGCGATGGATGAAGGGCACAACCCCATTCAGCCTGTGCTCACTGATTACAAATTCGGACACGCAGTGAGTTGGGCGCCTTACGTTGGTGACATCTCTTGGAAGACTCCGGCGGTCACGAGTTTGCCGCATGAGCGTCTGCAACAATTGGCGCAGCGTCTGGTGGATATTCCTGAAGGTTTCAAGCTACATTCTCGCGTCGAAAAGATCATGGCGGATCGTATCTCCATGAGCAAAGGTGAGCTTGCACTGGATTGGGGGATGGCGGAGAACTTGGCTTATGCGAGCCTGGTCACTCAAGGTTATCCCGTTCGGTTGTCTGGTGAGGACTGTGGTCGCGGTACGTTCTTCCATCGCCATGCGGTGTTGCATGATCAGAATCGAGAGCAATGGGATAAAGACCTGTATATCCCTCTGCAGAACATCGCGCCGGATCAGGCTGACTTCGTGGTCATCGACTCTATCTTGTCGGAAGAGGCGGTCCTTGGGTTCGAATATGGTTATGCCACTGCGGAGCCAGACACGCTGACCCTGTGGGAAGGCCAGTTCGGCGACTTCGCCAATGGCGCTCAAGTGGTGATCGACCAGTTCATCACTTCCGGCGAAGCCAAATGGGGAAGGTTGTGCGGATTGGTGATGTTGTTGCCGCATGGCTACGAAGGTCAAGGGCCCGAACACTCGTCAGGTCGTATCGAACGCTACTTGCAGCTCTGTGCTGACTACAACATCCAAGTCTGTGTGCCGACCACGGCGGCACAGATCTTTCATTTGTTGCGCCGTCAGATGGTGCGCCCATATCGCAAGCCGCTCATCGTGTTCACGCCCAAGAGTCTGTTGCGCAGCAAAGACGCATCCTCGCCATTGGAGATGTTCACTGGGGGTGGATTCCAGAACGTCATCCCTGAGATCGATGCATTGGATACTGCCAAAGTGAGTCGCATCATCGTGTGTAGTGGCAAGGTGTATTTCGACCTGCTCAAACACCGCCGTGAGAAGAACATCGCCAATATGGCCATCATCCGTTTGGAACAGTTGTATCCCTTCCCGCACGAAGAGTTCGCGGCGCAGATCGCGGCTTATCCGAATGCGACCGAAGTCGTGTGGTGTCAGGAAGAGCCCGGCAACCAAGGAGCGTGGCATCGTATCCAGCATTATTTGTTGCGGCAGATGCGTCCTGAGATGCGATTGGAATATGCATTGCGTCCCTCTTCAGCATCACCCGCAGCCGGGTATCTGGCAACGCATAACGAACAGCAAAAAGCAGTGATCGAAGCCGCATTCCGTCCCGATCTTAACGTGAAGAACAAACCAGGAGCACACCATGAGCATCATTGAAGTCAAAGTCCCCCAACTCTCCGAGTCCGTCTCTGAAGCGACACTGATCACTTGGAACAAAAAAGTCGGCGATGCGGTGAAGGAAGGTGAGAACCTCATCGACATCGAGACTGATAAAGTCGTACTCGAACTTCCTGCGATCAAGAGTGGTGTGTTGGTGAAGATCATCAAGGCAGATGGTGCAAAAGTCGGTAGCAACGAAATCATCGCGCAGATCGATACCGAAGCCGTGGCTCAAGCCGCTGCACCAGTAGTCGCGGCAATCGCTACACCTGCTTCAGGGCCTGCTGCGGTCTCGCCTTCGGCCAGAAAGCTCGCACATGAACATGATGTGGATGCCTCTACGTTGCAAGGCAGCGGCAAACATGGTCTGGTCACTAAGGAAGACGTGTTAGGTGCGGTTCAAAAGCCCGCACCTGCGGCTCAACCAGTCGCAGCACCAGTGAGTATGCCAGTAGGTGATCGCGCCGAGCAGCGCGTACCGATGACGCGCATCCGCCAACGCATCGCCGAACGTTTGCTGCAATCGCAACAGAACGCGGCCATCCTCACTACGTTCAACGAAGTGAACATGCAGCCCGTCATCGATCTGCGCAACAAATACAAAGACGCCTTCGAGAAGAAACATGGGGTGAAGTTGGGCTTCTCTTCATTCTTCATCAAAGCCGCAGTCATCGCTCTGCAAAAATTCCCCGTGGTGAATGCTTCGGTGGATGGCAATGACGTCATCTATCACGGCTACTTCGACATCGGCATGGCGATTGGCAGCGAACGAGGATTGGTCGTGCCTATCTTGCGTAACGCCGATCAACTGTCCTTGGCGGACATCGAGAAGCAGATTGCTGCTTTTGCTGCGCGTGCCAAAGATGGCAAGCTCACCATGGAAGAATTGAGCGGAGGCACTTTCTCGATAACAAACGGCGGAGTCTTCGGTTCCATGCTCTCCACCCCTATCATCAACCCGCCGCAGAGCGCCATCTTGGGTATCCACGCGACAAAAGACCGTCCCGTGGTTGAGAACGGACAGATCGTCATTCGCCCCATCAACTACCTTGCGCTGTCCTACGACCATCGCATCATCGACGGACGTGAAGCGGTGCAGTTCTTGGGCACGATCAAAGAAGCACTGGAATATCCTGGGCGTGTGTTGCTGGATATATAAATGAAGAGTTTCAACGCCTATCGAATCTTCGAAGAAAACGGCAAATCAATCGGCAAACTCGTGCAGTTGTCGCTGGATGATTTGGATGCGGGGGAACTCGTCATTCGTACGCACTACTCGGGAGTCAATTACAAAGACGCGTTGGCGGCGACGGGGGCTGGCAAGGTCATTCGTCGCTTTCCTTGTGTGGGTGGGGTGGATGTTTCGGGTGTGGTGGAGAGTTCTACCGATGCTCGCTTCAAAGCGGGCGATCAAGTGCTGGTCACTAGTTATGACATGGGCGTGGCGCACGATGGTGGGTTCGCTGAATATGTACGTGCTCCCGCTGACTGGGTGGTACCGCTTCCGTCCGGTCTGACACTGTTTGATGCGATGGTGTTGGGTACGGCGGGTTACACAGCAGCGTTGGCCATCCATCGTTTGGAGCAGAACGAGCTGACGCCCGATAAAGGCAAGATCATCGTGACGGGTGCGACCGGCGGGGTGGGGAGCTTGGCGGTGCGCATGCTGTCGCAGCTTGGCTATCACGTGGTCGCGCT
>PNNY01000098.1 GCA_013824485.1 Sideroxydans sp. | reverse complement strand
AGTGCGATGCACAACGAGATGAACGGAGGGAACAACGCGATGCGCTTGATGATCTGCTTCGCAGTGGGACGCCCTGATGAATAGATACCCGCGACCGTGATGCCCAACACTGACAGCGCAAAGAACGAACCGAGTTGGTCAGCGATGATGGCCGTGGTCAACCCTTCCTTACCGTAGAACGCCTCCACCATCGGCAAGCCAAAGAATGAGGTGTTACCCAAGCCGCCAACCAATATCAACGCCCCTGTCGTGGCTCGCGACAGATTCAACCAACGCCCCATCAACCAGAAAAATCCAGCCGACAAGCCGAACACCAACCACGCCATCAAACCCGTTAGCACGACATCGCCAGAGAGTTGTAGTTGGTGGATATACAACAGGGTCAGTGCAGGCAGCGAAACATGGATGATGAAACTATTGAGCGTAGCCGGCGCATTGTCTGGCATGCGCTTGAAGCGGCGCAACAGCATGCCGGCGATGAAGCAGAGGATGAGCAGGAGAAGGTTGTTCATGCCTCTGCTTTACGCCAAATGATTAGCGAGGAATGTTGGATGAGATGAATGCCTTCAATGTCGCCACGTCCGCATCCATCACTTCACAACGTTGTGGCAAATCTTCGATGCCTACCATGGACTCTGGACGCTCTGGCTGACGCCCCAATGCTTCTTGGATGGTCTCCGCGAACTTGGCTGGTAACGCGGTCTCTAGACAGATGAGTGGCAAGCTAGGGCGACGTTGTTCCAAGCCCACTTTCAAGCCGTCAGCGGTATGCGTGTCGATCATCACGCCGTACTCTTCCCACACTTCGCGGATGGTGTTGAGGCGGTTCAGATGCGTACTCTTACCGGAGGCAAAACCGAACTTTGACAACTCGTTCCAGTAGTCAGAATCCTTGATGTCGAACGCACCGCCCGCATCCACTTTGCTCCAGAACTCTCGCACCTTGGCACCGTCGCGCCCAACCAAGTCGAACACGAAGCGCTCGAAGTTGGAGGCCTTGGAGATATCCATCGAAGGGCTGCTGGTCTCATAGGTGTGGTCTGTTCCGCGAGGACGATACACGCCGGTGCGGAAGAACTCATCCAGCACGTCGTTCTCGTTGGTCGCCAATATCAACTGACCGATAGGCAAACCCATCATGCGCGCGATGTGGCCTGCGCAGATGTTGCCGAAGTTGCCTGAGGGAACTGAGAACGCGACTTGCTCGTCGTTGGATTTGGTCGCCGCGAAATAGCCCTTGAAGTAATACACGATCTGCGCCGACACGCGCCCCCAATTGATGGAGTTCACTGTACCGATCTTGTGCGCGGCCTTATAAGCGTGGTCGTTCGACACTGCCTTCACCATGTCCTGCGCATCGTCGAACATGCCGTTGACGGCGATGTTGAAGATGTTCGGGTCTTGCAGCGAATACATCTGCGCACGTTGGAACGACGACATCTTGCCGTTCGGTGACAACATGAACACACGGATACCGCGCTTGCCGCGCATCGCGTATTCCGCCGCAGAACCCGTGTCGCCCGAAGTCGCCCCAAGGATGTTCAACTCGGCATGGTCTTTCGCCAAAGCGTACTCGAACAGGTTGCCCAACAACTGCATCGCCATGTCTTTGAACGCCAGCGTCGGTCCGTTGGAGAGTTCTTGCAGATAGACACCTTCGCTCAATTTACGCAGCGGCGTGATGTCTTTGGCATTGGAATCTACACGCCCGTTGCTGTACACCTCGGCGGTGTAAGTCTTACTGACGATGGCTTTCAAATCTGCCGCTGGAATGTCGGTCGCGAACTTGGACAACACCGCGAATGCGAGGTCGGCGTAAGACAGATTGCGCCACGCATCCAACTCAGCGCGTGTCACCTGCGGATATTGCTCAGGCAGATACAGACCGCCATCGGGTGCGAGACCACCCAGCAGGATTTCGGTGAATGTCTTGGCGGGCGCGTTTCCGCGTGTAGAGATGTATTTCATTGTTCTTTCTTCCTTGCTTTATACAGTGAGGTAGCGTGCACGCTGTTGCTCAACAAATAATGACTGCTGACTCATCTCATGGCTGCCCACAGCTTTGTTATATCCAAAGTTGGTTATCAATGCCTCTAGCATGGGATGCCGTAATTCTTCTGCCGCACCTACGTGATAATAATGCGCCTTGGTAAACACATGAAAATTGTCTGAGGCCCAATTTTTCTCTACTTGCACATTCGTTCTAAACTCATTGCTGTGCCAAGTGGACAGTATGAATTTGCAAGGCACGTTGGCAAGCAATTCCGCCAAATCGTCCTCATCCTGCTCTGACCACCCATTGAAATAATCTGTATGCCGACCTGCGTAGGGAGGGTCTGCATATACCAGATCGCCAACTTCAGCAGTCGCAATCGACTCTCTAAAATCGGCAACTCTGAATTCCCAATCTGACACCGCCACCACTCTAGAAATGGTTTGCACCTGATTCACAATCTTTGTGATGTAGGCTGGAGCAAACCGCTCTGGCTTGCGGCAAAACGGGACATTGAATCTACCAGCACGATTGAAACGCATCACACCATTGAAGCAAGAGCGATTCAAAAACAAAAAGTCCAAGGAATTGGGGACATTGTTGAAGCGCTCGCGCACCTCGTAATAATAATCTTCCCCGCTTGCAAGCAATTTCGCCCCTTGCTCACTCAAGAACTCTCTCGCTCCAAGCGAAGTTAGTCGACCCGATTGAATGTCTTTGTAAAATTGAATGATGTGAATGTTTGAATCACAGAGCAAGGCCTTCTTCGGTTGAAGATTCATGGCCACCACACCAGAGCCACAGAAAGGCTCGATCCAACGACCACTCGGCATCTCACCAACCAAATTGGCAACCTCGCCGACCAACTTGGTTTTTATGCCTTGGCATTTAATTGGCGGCACCAGTGGGGGCGAACTCATTGCGGGTCTTTCTCTGGGTTTGCCTCATCATCAAATGCAGAAATATCCTTCGCATGTTCACGCAACTTATCAATACCACGTTCCTTGTATTCATAATATGTTTTTAAGTTGATGTATGGACGCTCAGTTTTTAGAGCTTCTGCCATATCTCTAGTCAGGTAATACATCCAGTAATCATCGAAGACTTCCTCACCCAATTTTGCAAAGACACCTGTGCCATTTAATAAATGATCTATCTTCACAGATGAGCCTATGTTTTTCGTATTTCCACTCCCCACACCAGTCGCAGCAATACAGTATTTGGGCTGAGCAAAAAACCTAAAATCCTTAATAACAGAAGGGATTGTCCTTATATCCTTCAATGCATATTTCTTTCTTTCATCTATGGATTCTTCTGAGTGAGAATAAATCACACCCAAAACAAAATGCCCTTGATACTCCTCATAGGGATACTCAATATTTTTATCATCCTTGCGATTTCGGAAATAGCCCGTAAAGGCGCCTAGAGTCATACCATTTACATTTTTTGCATCTACTCGATAGGTACTTTTAATATCGACAGCAAATTTATTTCCAGAGGACTCTTCAATAAAGGTTAGGTCAGGGTAAGAATTCTGTTGCTTCGGAAATACAGGCTTCAGACCATGCCGCTGTCCAAACTCAACAAACATTGGAAAGAGCAATAACTCAAGCACTTTTGAAACAACTTTTGTATCAATGGAAATAGTGTAGATTTGCTCATGGATATCAATAAACCCCTTGATGATCCAATCGCCCTCATTAGTCGCGACAGCGGCTGCAAAAGATTCGGCATGCAATTGCAAATGCTGTAAGAATTGCTCTGATGTCATGCCTGATTTTTTATTCAATTTAGCTCCTCGACCAGAAACAACTGCGTCACTGCTGCAATAGAACGTGCTTTGTGCCCACTCGCCAAACCAGAAGGTATGAAGAGGGCTGAACCCTGCGGATAACGCAACACACTTCCCCGAAAATCAATTTCCAGTTCACCTTGAACCACAAAACCAACATGACCTTTTTCGCACCAATCAGGCTCAATGAATTCGGATGTGAACTCAAGCAGGCGAATCTGTTTGTTACTACTGCGAAACACCTTGAAACGCGCACCCCGAATCCCATCCTGCCATTCCAACTTATCGAACAGGATTCGATATTGCCCCATATTATTTACCCAACTCTTCCAGACGTAGCTTAGTGACCTTCCCTGCAACGACTCCGAGCGCCTCGATCTTCTTGATCGCCGCGTTGACGTGCTTCTCGCGTGTCAGGTGCGTCAGCATGATGAGGTCGGTCTGCTCTTCGCCTTCTTCTGGTTCTTTCTGGATCACAGCATCGATGGAAATTTGTTCGTCCGCCAAAATGCGAGTGATATCGGCCAGCACGCCCGGTTTGTCTTGTACGCGCAGACGCAAGTAGTAGCTAGTCTGCACTTCGTCCATCGGCAATATCTTCAGGTCCGCCATCGCGTTCGGTTGGAACGCGAGATGTGGCACGCGGTTCAACGGATCGGCGGTGTGCATACGCGTCACATCCACCAAGTCGGCGATGACGGCACTGGCTGTCGGCTCTGCGCCTGCGCCCTTGCCGTAATACAGCGTTGCGCCCACCGCATCGCCTTGCACCACAACGGCATTCATCGCGCCTTCCACGTTAGCGATGAGGCGCTTAGATGGGATGAGTGTCGGATGCACGCGCAACTCCACACCTTCCGGTGTGCGCTTGGTGATGCCCAGCAGCTTGATGCGATAGCCGAGTTGTTCGGCGTATTTGATGTCGATGGCATCCAGCTTGGAGATGCCTTCGATATAGGCTTTGTCGAACTGCATCGGGATGCCGAATGCGAGCGCAGACAGGATGGTGATCTTGTGTGCCGCATCTACGCCTTCGATGTCGAAGGTCGGGTCGGCTTCGGCGTAGCCCAAACGTTGCGCTTCTTTCAGCACGGTGTCGAAGCTCAAACCCTTGTCGCGCATCTCGGACAGGATGAAGTTGGTGGTTCCATTGATGATGCCGGCGATCCACTCGATGCGGTTCGCAGTCAGACCTTCGCGCACCGCTTTGATGATGGGGATTCCACCCGCGACAGCCGCTTCGAATGCGACCATCACGCCCTTGTCTTGTGCGGCTTTGAATATCTCGTTGCCGTGTGTCGCCAGCAATGCCTTGTTGGCAGTGACCACATGTTTACCGTTGGCGATAGCTTTCAGCACCAGCTCTTTCGCCACACCGTAACCGCCGATGAGTTCGATAACGATATCCACTTCAGGATCAGTCACCACTGAGAATGCATCGTCCGTCACGCGGCATGCGCCGCCAGTGACCTTCTTCGCGAGGTCGACATTCTTGTCGGCCACCGCCACGATGCGGATAGGACGACCGGCGCGGCGCGCGATCTCTTCTGCGTTGCGTTGCAACACGGTGAACGTACCACCACCGACAGTACCGATTCCCAACAGACCTACATTGATTGGCTTGATGCTCATTTTCATTTACCTGGATTAATTGGTGCCGTGTTTCTTACGATAGTTTTCTAGGAAGCGTGCGATACGTCCGATGGCTTCGGTCAGATCATCCGCATTGGGTAGGAACACGACGCGGATATGGTCCGGCTGCTTCCAGTTGAAGCCCGTGCCTTGTACGACCAACACCTTCTCTTGTTCCAGCAATTCAAGGATGAACTGCTGGTCGTTCTGGATCGGATATATCTTGGGATCGAAACGCGGGAAGAGATACAGCGCCGCTTTGGGCTTCACACAAGTGACACCGGGGATCTCAGTGAGCAGCTTGTAAGCCAAGTCGCGCTGCCTTGCCAAGCGCCCGCTGGGTGCGACCAGATCGTTGATGCTCTGATAGCCGCCCAAGGCGGTCTGGATGGCGAACTGCCCCGGCACATTGGAGCACAGACGCATGGAAGCCAAGATGGTCAGGCCGTTGATGTAGTCCTGCGCGTGTTTCTTCTCGCCCGACAACACCATCCAACCTGCGCGATAGCCACAGGCACGATAGTTCTTGGACAGACCGTTCATAGTGACGAACAGCACATCTTCCGCCAACGAAGCCATCGAGGTGTGCGTGCCACCGTCGTACAACATCTTGTCGTAGATCTCGTCGGCGAAGACGATCAGATCGTGTTCTCGAGCGACTTGGATGATCTCTTTCAATATCTCGTCGGAGTACAAAGCGCCCGTCGGGTTGTTCGGATTGATGACTACGATGGCGCGCGTCTTGTCGGTGACCTTGCTGCGGATGTCCTTGATGTCAGGATTCCATTCGTTCGCCTCATCACACAAATAATGGCGCGGCGTGCCGCCTGCCAGCGTGACAGCCGCCGTCCACAGCGGGTAGTCAGGCGCGGGAACCAAGACCTCATCACCCGTGTTGAGAAGCCCCTGCATCGCCATCACGATGAGTTCAGAAGCGCCGTTGCCGATGTAGATGTCGTCCAGCGTCACGCCCTTGATGTTCTTGGATTGGCAGTAATGCATGATGGCCTTGCGCGGCGCGAACATGCCTTTGGAATCGGAATAGCCTGCTGAATTGGGCAGGTTCAGGATCACGTCTTGTTGGATCTCTTCCGGCGCTTCGAAGCCGAACGGCGCCAGATTGCCGATGTTCAGCTTGATGATGCGTTGGCCTTCCTCTTCCATCTGCTTGGCGCGCTCCATCACGGGGCCGCGAATGTCGTAGCAAACGTTGGAGAGCTTGGTCGATTTAAGTATGGGTTTCACGATTATTCACTTTAGTCGTCAGGGATATCGTTGGCTCGCCCGATGTTAGAATCCGACGCGAACGAACTACTTCCGCAAGGGGTGCGATTTTACCCTATGCGGCCAACAATTGGAGGCTCCGCATTGGCTTTACACCTACAAAACAACACCAACCAGAAGCTCTTCACTGGACACGGCGTGGACTACATCGCCATCAACGGCCAGCGCTTCCACCAACCCATGGTGGTGACGGCAGATGGCGTGCGTAGCGATTGGGCGCCTGCCGACTTCGACAGCCTGACTGCGGCGCACTTCGATTTCTTCCTGCAAATGCAGCCAGAGGTGCTACTGCTCGGCACGGGCGCGAAGCAACGTTTCGCCCGCCCCGAGCTGTTCAGCGGGCTCATCC
>PNNY01000097.1 GCA_013824485.1 Sideroxydans sp. | reverse complement strand
ACTTTTTAGCTGTGAGGCGGGCTTCGATTTGAACCTCAATTGATTCTGGCGTATAGCCCACCGTGCCAGTTGCATGAACAGCTACATCGTCCAACGCGACATTGAGTTGCCCGGTTATTCTGCCTTGCAAGAATTCAATTGGATTACTCTGCAAAAGTCCGAGCACACCCGCCAATGCTTTGAGTTGTACGATGTGACCTTCTGATTGAGTACGATTCACTTCGGTTGCCAATTCAAACAACACCGCCACCGCTTCTGGCGTATTGAAATCATCATCCATCGCCGCTTTGAAACGTTGCGCATAAGCCTCGCTCCAATCCACGGCTTTGACCTCGGCAGGCGCGCTTTTCAATGCCGTATAGAGACGCGTCAGCGCGCCCTTCGCATCATCCAGATGTTGATCTGAATAATTGAGTGGGCTGCGGTAGTGCGCGCGCAGGATGAAGAAACGCACCACTTCGGCATCGTATTTCTTCAGCACTTCGCGGATGGTGAAAAAGTTGCCGAGACTCTTGGACATCTTCTCGTTGTCCACACGCACGAAACCGTTGTGCATCCAATAGTTCACGAACTGACACTGGTGCGCACCTTCGCTCTGCGCGATCTCGTTCTCGTGATGAGGGAATTGCAAATCGGCACCGCCACCGTGGATGTCGAAATGATCACCAAGCAATTCAGAGCCCATCGCAGAACATTCGATGTGCCAACCGGGGCGGCCTTTACCCCACTTGGAATCCCACTTCACTTCATCAGCTTCGCTTTCTTTCGCCGATTTCCACAGCACGAAATCGAGCGGGTCGTTCTTGTCCGTCGCCACGTCCACTCGCTCACCTGCGCGTAGATCTTCCAGCGATTTGCCGGATAGCTTGCCGTAGCCTTCAAACTTGCGCACGGCATAGTTCACATCGCCATCGGCAGCTTGATACGCCAGCCCGTTCTTCTCCAGCGTCTCGATCATCTCCAGCATCTGCGGCACGTACTGTGTGGCACGCGGCTCATGGTCGGGGCGCTGCACGCCGAGTGCGTCAGCATCCTCGTGCATCGCGTCGATGAAACGTTGTGTCAGCACATGGATGGATTCTTTGTTCTCTGCCGCGCGCTTGATGATCTTGTCGTCGATGTCGGTGATGTTGCGCACGTAGGTCACGTCGTAACCACTGGCCTTGAACCAGCGTTGGACCATATCGAACACCACCATCACTCGGGCGTGGCCGAGGTGGCAATAGTCGTACACCGTCATACCGCATACATACATGCGAACGGTGTTGGGTGTGATAGGTTTGAAGTCCTGCTTATCGCGGGAGAGGGTGTTGTATATCTTCAGCATTGGATTTAAACAGGCATCGGTTTGTTGTCATTGAGATTGAGCCAACCCTTGACGATGCGATACACCATCCAGCAGAAACCGGCGAACAGCACCACGAAACCGACCAAGATGATCAGCGTCATCCAGCCGATGATGCACCACAGCAAGCCATACCAGAAGGTGCGGATCTGCCAAGTGAAGTGACTTTCCAGCCAAGTGCCCGCCGCATCTTCACGCTTCACGTAGTTGATGATGATGCCGACGATACCGGTGATCCCCGTAAAGTAAGACAGTGCGTAAAGCACATACACCACTTGCGTGATGGTCTTCAGTGACTTCATTTTGTCTTCGTTAGATTCGATGATCTCGTTCATGCCTTACTCCTTCGTCCAAGAATCTTTCAAGGTCACAGTGCGGTTAAATACCAGCTTGCCGCCCGCTTGATGGTCGCGGCGGTCGGTGCAGAAATAGCCGATACGCTCGAACTGGTAACGCGTCTCAGGCGCGGCATCTTTCACACTCGCCTCCACCCAACCTTGCACCACCGTGAGCGAATTCGGATTCATGTGTGTGAGGAAATCCACATCCTTGTCACCATCTGGCTCGGGCACGTTGAACAAGCGGTCATACAGTCGTATCTCTGCAGGGAGTGCGTGCTCACGTGACAGGAAGTGGATGACGCCTTTCACTTTGCGTCCTTCAGGATTCTTGCCCAATGTCGCATGGTCGATGCTGCATTTGAGTTCGACGACGTTGCCCGTAGCATCCTTCACCACTTCGTCGCAGCGCATCACGTAGCTGTGGCGCAAACGTATCTCGCCACCCAAGGTCAGGCGCTTCCATCCTGCGGGGGGCACTTCCGCGAAGTCGTCCGCCTCAATCAACAAGTCTTTTGAGAAAGGCACGACGCGCTTGCCTAGCTCCGGCACGTTCGGGTGGAAATCCGCTTCGCGCGTCTGCGCGCCTTCGGCATTGGTGATGGTCACTTTGAGTGGATTGATGATAGCCATCACGCGCGGTGCGCGCAGCTCCAAATCTTCGCGGATCGCGCCTTCCATGATCGCCATGTCCACGCTGTTCTCGCTCTTAGAGACGCCGATGCGTTTAGCGAATTCGCGGATGCCTTCGGGCGTGTAGCCGCGACGACGCATACCGCTGATAGTGGGCATACGTGGATCGTCCCAACCGCTCACCTTCTTCTCGTTCACCAATTGCAGCAGCTTGCGCTTGCTGGTGATGGTGTAGTGCAACTCCAAACGCGAGAACTCGTATTGGCGCGGATGGCAAGGGATGGTGATGTTGTCCAGCACCCAGTCGTAAAGCGGGCGATGGTCTTCGAACTCCAGCGTGCAGATGGAATGCGTGATGCCTTCCAGCGCGTCGGAGATGCAGTGGGTGTAGTCATACATCGGGTAGATGCACCACTTGTCGCCGGTGCGGATATGGTGCGCGCGGCGGATACGGTAGATGGCGGGGTCGCGCATATTCATATTGGGCGAAGCCATGTCGATCTTGGCGCGTAGCACCATCGCACCGTCGGCGAACTCGCCGTTCTTCATGCGCTTGAACAGGTCCAAGTTCTCTGCGACAGAGCGCGAGCGATTCGGGCTGTTCTTGCCCGGCTCTTTCAAGGTACCGCGATATTCGCGCATCTGCTCCGGCGTCAGATCGTCCACATAGGCCAAGCCTTTGTTGATGAGTTCGACCGCAAAGTCGTATAGCGCATCGAAATAATCCGACGCCCAACGCACTTCGCCGTTCCACTGGAAACCCAGCCACTGCACGTCGTCCTGGATGGATTGCGCGTACTCGTTGCTCTCTTTTTCCGGGTTGGTGTCGTCGAAACGCAGGTTGCACAAGCCGTTGTAGTCCTTAGCCAGCCCGAAGTTAAGGCAGATGGATTTAGCATGGCCTACGTGTAAATAACCGTTCGGCTCAGGCGGGAATCGGGTCTGTATGGCGTTGTGCTTGCCGGAGGCCAGATCGGCATCGATGATGGTGCGTATGAAATTGGAAACGGGGGCGGCGGAAACAGGGGTATTACTACTCATTTTGTGTCCAAAAATGTACGTAGAAGAAGGTGCGGGATTTTACCCGAAACCAGCGCTTGCCAGACGCCCTGTTCAATGCTCAGTCAAACCGTGTAAGTCCGCGTCTTCTTTGATAGAATCGCGCCCTGTCGACGGGCCGTCCCCGTCAATGACCAATCACGAAAAAATATACGATGGCTATGCTCAATAAATTCACTCTGACCACTGCACTTTGTGTGTTGATCTCTTTCAGCCCACTCAGCTTCGCTGACGAAATCCAAGACGCCAACAAACTGTTCAAGCAAGGACAGAATGCGCAAGCCCTTGAGAAGGTGAACGCGTTCCTCGCCACCAAGCCAAAAGACGCCCAAGCACGCTTCCTCAAAGGCTTGATCGTCAACGAACAAGGCAACGCCACCGAAGCGATCAGCATCTTCACAGGGCTGACCGACGACTACCCGGAGCTGCCCGAACCCTACAACAACCTCGCTGTGCTCTATGCCAGCCAAGGCCAATACGAAAAAGCCAAGATCGCACTTGAGATGGCGATCCGCACCCATCCTAGCTATTCCACCGCACATGAGAACTTGGGCGACATCTACGCCAAGATGGCCAGCCAAGCCTATGACCGTGCGTTGCAATTGGACAAGAGCAACACCAGCACCCAAACCAAGTTGGCGCTGATTCGCGACCTGTTCAGCAAGACACCACGCGCCACCAAACCAACGGCTGTCGCTGCAGTGACCACGGCACCCGAGACTTCTAGCGCTGTCGTCGCCGCCAGCGCCACGACGACAACCCCTACGGCTGCCGTCGTCAGCAAACCGATCGTAGTCGCCTCAGCCCCCACTCCCGCCGCCGCAACGAAAGCCCCTGCCAAAGCAGAGCCTGCTGTCGACGTCAGTGCCGAGGTGTTGAAAGCCACTCGCGAATGGGCTGCCGCATGGTCTGCTCAAAAGAGCGACAAGTATCTTGCCTTTTACGCCAAGGATTTCATCACACCAGATGGCATGAGCCGCAGTGCGTGGGAAGCGCAGCGTAAAGAACGTATCGCGAAACCGGCTTCCATCAAGGTCGAAGTGCAAGATGCGAAAGTGAAAGAACAAGACAGCAAACATGCGAGTGTCAGCTTTAAGCAAAGCTACCGTGCCAGCCACCTGAAGACATCGTCCAGCAAGGTCTTGGTATGGGTTAAGAACGACGGACACTGGCAGATCACGGAAGAACGTTCCGCTAAGTGAGCCAGATGAAGCTTCGCACGCTAAGCGCCCTATTATTCTCTATCTGCCTCACCACGCCCGTAGCTGCAGAGCAAGCCTCGCGTGACATGGAGCAGGCGCTGGCTAAGAGTTTGCAGGCGGTCGGTAACAACCGCCTCGACATAGCGCTGAACGAAGTCGATTCGCTACTCAAAGCCCATCCCAACTTCAAGTTGGCGCAACTGGTTCGCGGCGACCTGTTGATGGCGCGCTCGAAACCCATCAACAGTTTTGGTGATGCCCCCAACGCCCCGCGTGACCGTGTACAAGACCTGCGCGAAGAAGCCAACGCACGTTTGCACCGCGTACAGCAACAGCAACCCATCGCCGTCCCCAAATATCTATGGCAACTGGATGCACAACAACGCTTCGCCGTCGTGGTGGACACCAGCAAATCCACGCTCTATCTCTACGAG
The DNA here is from genome assembly GCA_013824485.1 of Sideroxydans sp. Taxonomy (GTDB): domain Bacteria; phylum Pseudomonadota; class Gammaproteobacteria; order Burkholderiales; family Gallionellaceae; genus Sideroxyarcus. The sequence continues at coordinate 2,069 of PNNY01000097.1, read as the reverse complement.
AACGTAAAAGGTGAACCACGTTATGTCGCTGATTACTACATCAGCGTGGGCAAAAAAGGTTCGGCCAAGGTCAGCGAAGGTGACCAAAAGACACCGCTCGGCGTGTATTTCGTCGATGAACACATCCCCTCGGCCAAGCTCACCGATTTCTACGGCCCCGGCGCCTACCCCATCAGCTATCCGAACGAGTGGGACAAACGTCAAGGACGCAACGGCCACGGCATCTGGCTTCATGGCACGCCAAGCGACACCTATAGCCGCCCACCGCGCGCCAGCAACGGTTGCGTCGTCCTCTCAAACAATGACTTCACCCATCTGGGAAAGAACATCCAAGTCGGTGTGACGCCCATCATCATCACCAACCACATGGAGTGGAGCGATGAGAACGATGCGAACGAACGCGCTGAACTCATGAGCTCTATCGAGAAGTGGCGCAGTGATTGGGAAAGCAGAGAGACAGACACCTATCTCAACCACTACGCGCGCGACTTCTCTACCGGCAACACCGCCTTCAAGGATTTTGCCGAACAGAAACGCAAGGTCAATTCGGGCAAGACTTGGATCAAAGTGAAACTGTCCAAGCTGAGTGTCTTCCCCTACCCCAGCCAACAAGGCTTGGTCGTGGTCAATTTCGAACAGGATTATTCGAGCAACAATCTTTCTAACCGCATGCTCAAGCGTCAGTACTGGATGAAACAGGATGGACGCTGGAAGATCATTTACGAAGGCTCCGCATAAATGAAAATCATCCGTGTAATCACCTCAATTCTTTTGGCAGCACTATTCGCGTTGCCAGTTCACGCCGCTTCTACAACTCAAGGAAAAACCAAGATGGTCAAGCTCCACACCAACCACGGCATCATCACCATTCAACTCGACGCTGAAAAAGCGCCGATCAGCACCCAGAACTTTCTCGACTACGTGAACGCCGGCTTCTACAGCAACGTCGTGTTCCACCGCGTCATCCCTAACTTCATGATCCAAGGCGGCGGCTTCGAGCCCGGCATGAAGCAAAAGGCAGTGAATGCACCGATCAAGAACGAAGCGGCGAACGGTCTGAAGAACGACAAATACACCCTCGCCATGGCACGTACGGGCGACCCACACTCTGCGACAGCGCAGTTCTTCATCAACACCAAGAACAACAGCTTCCTCGACTATCCAGGACAAGACGGCTGGGGCTACTGCGTATTCGGCAAAGTAGTCGAAGGCACGGAAGTAGTCGACGCCATCGCCAAAGTGAAGACCGGCAGTAGCGGCTTCCACCAAGACGTACCGAAAGAAGACGTCATCATCATCAAGGCTGAAGTCGTAGCGAAATAACAAACGGCGCTTCGGCGCCGTTTTACTTTCATGCCCCACACTTTATTCATCTCCGACCTACACCTGAGCAACGAACATCCGCTCAGCACAGAACTGTTCTACCTGTTCATCGCAGATACCGCCCCCAAAGCAGAAGCGCTCTACATCTTGGGTGACCTGTTCGAATACTGGGCAGGTGATGATGACCTCAACGACACCTTCCACCTATCCATCTGCTCTGCGTTGAAAGCGTTGAGCGAGAACGGCACGCGCATCTTCATCATGCACGGCAACCGCGACTTCTTGATGGATGCACAACTCGCCACCGCATGTGGCGCGACACTGATGGCCGACCCAACACTGCTCGACCTTTACGGTACGCCCACTCTACTCACCCACGGTGATGCACTGTGCACCGACGATGCCAGCTACCAACAGTTCCGCGCCATGGTGCGCAGTGACGCATGGCGCGCCGAGTTTTTGGCGCAACCCCTCGCACAACGCAAAGCGCAGATCGAACAACTGCGCGCACAAAGCGAACAGTCGAAGCGCATCAAAGCCATGGACATCATGGACGTGAACACCGATGCAGTGAACGAACTATTGAGACAGCTCCACTACCCCCGCCTCATCCACGGCCACACGCATCGCCCTGACAAACACTCACATCAAGTAGATGGACACGACTGCGAACGTTGGGTGTTAGGCGATTGGGATAGCGGTAGCGCACGCACGTTGCGTTGCGATGTGGATGGGATGCATTGGGA
>PNNY01000096.1 GCA_013824485.1 Sideroxydans sp. | reverse complement strand
TTTCATCACCTCGGCGGCTTCATCTTCGCCCAAGGTCATGAGCAGGATCGCACTCTTATTGATGCCGATTTCACTCATCTTTGTTCACCCATTCCTTGACCACCGTAGCGACGATCTTGGGGTCATCCTTGGCCAGTTGTTTTGCGAGCTGTAGATTGCTCTCATACGAGACGCCCGCCTGTTGCATTGAATGTTCACCACCACCGACGGCATAGTTGATGCCACCACCGATGTGTTCACCGCCAGCAGCTTCTAGAGCCGCTTGTTGGGCCGCACTTTGTTCGGCGACGCTCTTGAAGGCGGGTTTGATGATGCCGAACAGCAGGAAGAAGATACCGCCGCCGATCAGAAGATATTTGAATATCTCTTTGGCCAACGCGATCATGTCTGGCTGTTTCCATAGTGGTATCTCTGGCAATACTTCGCTGGTGTCGTTGAAGGCGCTATTGAGCAGGTTGAGACTGTCGCCGCGCTTCTCTTCGAAGCCCACTGCTTCTTTGATGAGCGAGGTGATCTGAGCTTTCTCATCATCGGTATAAGGGGTGGATACCACTTTGCCGTCTTTGTCGGTGACGCTGCGATTGTTCAACACCACCGCGACGGCGATACGTTTGATATTGCCGGTGGGCATCTTGGTGTGCTGGATGGTGCGATCCACTTCGTAGTTGGTGGTCATCTCCTTGTGCGAGTTGTTCGCTGTCGTGCCACCTCCGACACCCGCGACAGCACTGGCTGGCGTGACCAGCGGCGCAGTCGCAGGGACTGGAGGCTGATTGGAGAGCGCGCCCGGTACACCGCCTGTAGCCTTGATGCCATCCAACACTTCTGAACTTTGCAAACTACGCACCGCAGCCTCATTGGGCGGCTGATTGGGCTTGTACATCTCCGATGTCTGTTCGCTGACAGCGAAATCTAGGCTGGCGGTGACTTGGGCGCGGATATTCTGGATGCCGGTGATGGGTGACAGGATGTCTTCGATACGTTTGACGTAATCGGTCTCGACTTGGCGCACGTATTTCAATTGGGTCGCATCCAACATCTGCCCCGTGCCGTCACGGGCGGCGGAGAGCAGCGTGCCACTTTGATCGACCACGGTGACGTTCTGCGCGGGCATGTCGGGTACGCTGCTGGAGATCAGGTGCACGATGGCGTTCACTTGGCTTTCATCCAGTGAGCGGCCAGCGTTCAATGCCAAAACAACGGAAGCGCTGGGTTTCTGTTTCTCTTTTACGAATACCGTAGGTTTAGGGATGGCTAGGTGTACGCGGGCGTTGGCCACAGCAGCCATGGTCTGAACCGAACGCGCCAATTCGCCTTCCAATGCGCGCTGGTAGTTGATCTGTTCCAAGAACTGGCTGGTACCGAATTTCTGGTTCTCCATCAGTTCGAAGCCTGCCGTGCCGCCCCTGGGTAAGCCTTGTGCAGCCATGTTCAGGCGCACTTCATGCACTTTGTCGGCAGGCACCATCAGTGTGCCGCCTTCAGAGAACTTGTAGGGGATGTTCTGTTGTTGCAATGCCTCGACGACTGCGCCGCCATCGCGTTCGGACATATTGGCGTAGAGCACGCGGAAATCAGGGGTCTGTCCCCACATCCATAGGCCAGCCAGTAGCGCTACCGTGGCAGCTACGGCCACCATCAGCCCCAGCTTCTGTTGGCTGGGCATGCCCAGCATCTGCTGTGCCATGGAAGGGGTCGTATTGATGTCTGTATCAGCCATTTTTTATCACCTGCTTGGGTCTTGTTTCACTATCACACGGTGCAAATTATCGGCTTGTGAAGCAATAACGATGGTTTGAAAAGGAGGGGAAATAGGGTGCTTTTCGGGCGCTAAAGGGCTTGCGCACGCGCGTACAGTGGCTGCCATGGATACCGCGCAAGGAGAGATGAAATGAGCATGAACGTGAGTAATGTGGACAACTTGTTAGCCCAGATGCGGGCGGCGGTAGCCGTTGCCCAAGGCCAGCCAACCCCAGCGGCAAAGGCCACCAGCGGGGCCGATTTTGCCAATGTGCTGAAGAATTCCTTAGATGGCGTGAATCAGGTGCAACGTCAGGCTGAAGACATGCAAAAAGCCTTTGTATTGGGGGACGATAAAGTGAGTTTGAGCGACACCATGATCGCCATGCAGAAGGCGGACATCTCGTTTAAGACCGCCGTTCAAGTGCGTAACAAGATGGTGGCGGCCTATAACGACATCATGAATATGCAGGTTTGACGTTCTTTTGCACAGGATAAAGATCGGTACGGTCTGTCCGTACCTACGATAATTTCTCTAGATTCTTTCTTGCCTGTTGTTGCTGCATCTGCGCTACATAACGTTGCAACATCTTTGATGCTTCCCCACTCGGTTTGACGAACACGCAACCTGCGCGGCGGCTCACGTTGCCGTTGCGGGCGGTCACTTCAAATGTGTTCTTCACTTCGATGGTGGCATTGATGGTGCCGATATCGGGTAGCTCGATCTCGCAGTTCTGATATTGGATCCCCGGCTCCAGATCGACGCCGTCCTCTTTGCAGACAAGCGCTACGCCACCGATGCTGATGTCCATCACGGTCACTTTGTGATGGATATGTGCTTGATCAGGCAAGGGGCGGATGAGACAGGTCAGCGCTTCGGGTTCGCGTGTCATCAAACGGTAGAAATCACGTCGTTGTAGGCGCAGCAATTTTCTGGGAAGGGGAACGAAGAACGCAGCTGAGTTTTCGTACAGGCCTTGCGATGTCTCGGTAGATACCCATTGCACTTTGGCTTGGTTATGCGTGCTGACGAACACGATGCGACTACTGCGTTCGATGTGGCGATTGTCCAGTGGGCTGGGGGCAGCATCTACCCAGATCCCCGTCTCGTCCACAGCCAGCAGCAGTGTGAGCACCATGCTGTTGTCGTCGTTGAAATAGAGTGCCACGCGATTGCGATGGATGGCAATGTCGCGCAGGACGGCGATGATCTCTCTTGGGTCGTGCAGGATGAAATCGTTCTCTTCATCGTTGGAGAACACCTCGATCTTGAGCGGGACTTCTTTGCTACGCATGATGCTGCCTATATTGGATTTGTCTTATTTTGATTCTAAAGGGCTAAGGATGGGCTTGGTGCGTGGAATAGCGGGGATTTCCCCTCGTTCCAAACGGTATAGCCATGCCAATAGCTCGGCGACAGCCAGATAGAGTTGCGGTGGGATGTGCTGGTCCAGCTCCACTTGCATCAACATGCCGACCAACTCTTCGGATTCGTGGACATACACGCCATGCTCCTTGGCACGCTCGATGATGGCTTGGGCGATGAGGCCGCGACCACTGGCGACGACTTTAGGGGCTGCGTCACCGCTTTGGTAGGCGAGGGCGACCGCCATCTGGCGTTTGTTAGGCGCGTTCATGAGGAGGTGGTCTCCATCTTTTCGATGCGTGTCTGGAGTACAGGGATGTCGCGTTCGTTCAGCGCAGAGACGAGTTGGCTACTCGCGCTTCCCAGTAGCTCGCGAGTCTTTTCATCACGCGCATTGAGCGTCAGATTGACTGCGCCACCATTGAGGCTCAGTCGCGCCGACAGGTTGCCTAAGTGGGGTAAGTCGAGATGGATCTCCGTGACCCATTGGCCATCTTGTTCGCCTGTGGCGCTACGCCGTGGAGATTCTTCGCGCACTTCCCAACGCATCTCTTGACCTTGCCATGCCACGCCTTGCCACAATACTTGTCGTGTCTCTAGGGTGTGTAGTTGCTGTTGTACTAGGTTTTGTAGATGTTCGGGAATGGTGTTGAGTGTAGAGGTCACGTTCGGCTTCACTGCGGCGTCATTCGGAGTGGGGGCTGTTTGTTGAGGGAGTTGATTCTGCGGTTCTTGCATCAGTTGTGGTGTGCTGCGCATCCCTGCGATCCACTGCGCTTGATGTGATTCATAGAACAGTCCGCTGTGACTCAATGCGTTATGTAATTTATCAGCCAACACAGTGGTGTCGGGTGCGGCGGCTTGGCTTGCTATCCATAGCGGCGCACGCTGCAAGGGTTTCACGTAAGGCTGTTCCAGCGGTTGTTGCGTCATTGAAGACAACATGCGTGAGGCAGAGCTGAGCTGCTCCGATGTGGAAACAGGATTGGTGGCCGAAGAGAGCGAGAACGCGAGGCGCGGTTGCAGAGAAGTGACTTGCAGTGAGATGAGATCACCACTGCGCACGAAGGCGGGTAACTGTAACTGCACGACATGGTCTGCGATGCGGACTTGGAATTGACCGGGCGCAGTCTGCGCTTGCACGGTTCCTTGGACTTGCTGGCCGAGCTCGAGTTTGAGACCTACCTTAGGATTGGCTTTGTCTGTGGCCGCTGCGATCAGCGGCTTTTCATTGAGTGCGAGCTTGGTGAGTGCAGCAGCGAGCGGATTGACAGGCATGACTCATCGCTTTGCGATGCTCAACCTTGAGCTAGGTAGGCGCTCTGCACGCGTTGCTCACTACGTGCGCTTTGCATGATGCGTTCTAGTTGGCGCATCCAAGGTTCAGTGTAGGAGCGTATCGCTTTGTCATCTGCCAACATCTTACGGATGAGGTCTGCTTTCTGCTTGCGTGATACTTCATCTGTAGGCACCACGTCGCGTGGCTTGATGGCAGCGACCTCTTGCGTACAGCGTTGCTCCAGTTCGACTAATTTATCCCACTCGCTGGCGGCAGCCGCATCCCGCATCTGTTCAGTGATGCTGGAAAGGCGTTGGTAGTCTTCGATGATCATGTGCATGACTTACATCCTTCCGTAGACAAGAGCAGCTTGTTTGATGGGGGCTGCTGCTTGTGGTGCTGGTGCGACAGCGATCTGACGGATGCTATCCCATGCGCCCTTCAATTCGTTGAGCAGTCGTGTGACTTCATCCAATGCGTCCGTGTCATTGTTCATGTTGGCGATGAGCAGGCGCGAACACATGTAGTCGTAAAGGGCATCTAGGTTATGCGCCAATTCGCCGCCTGCATTCTTATCGAGGCAGGCTTTCAAGCCTTCGTTGATGATGAGGATGGCCTTGGAGATAGCTGCCCCTTTGGCTGGGATGTCTTTGCGCAGGATGCCGTTCTTGGCATTGGCGATCGCTAGCAATGCCCCTTGATACAGCATCGTGATCAGTTTGTGAGGATCGGCGGCATGTACGCCGGATTCGACTTCGATCTTGGCATAGGCTTTGGTGGCAGTGTTTGCGTTCATGATGATGCCCCTCAATTAAAGTCTAGAAAGTTGTTGTGAAAGATACGTGCTGGTCTGATTCATCTGGGTCAGCGCGACATTCAACGAGGTGTACTGTCTACGATACATGGTCTCAAGGCTCGACATGCGAGCCTCCAACGCTGTGCGCTGGGTGCCGATCTCTTTGATCGATTGATTGAGGCTGCTCGTGCGGTTGGCGAACGTGCCATCCAATGCGAGTGCGGAAGTCGACCAGTCATTGAAGCGTGTGCCAAAGCCGGTCGCAGAATTGAACAGGTATGCGACATTGCTGAAACCGGTGGCGATCGCGCTGTCCAATTTGGCGGTGTCTTGCTGCATGGTGCCGTCTGTCTTGAACGTCAGGCCGATGTCAAACAAATTAGACAGATTTCCACCACTCACGGCGGTGGAAGCGATGTTGCGCATCTCTGTTTGGAAAGAACGTAGGGTCGGGTCTCCTGCTAAGGCAGAGCCGGATTTATAGGCCGACGAGTTCCTCATCGCAGTATAGAGTTCGTTGTAGGCCGTCACGAAGCTGGTGACGGCGCTGGTGACAGCGGCGGTGTCGCGCGAGACGGTGAGCGTAGCAGCCGATGTGGTGACTTTGCTCAACGTCAATGACACACCTTGTATCGCATCGGTCACGGTGTTCGAGTTCTTACTGATCTGGATGCCATTCACATCGAACAAGGCATTCTGTGCGGCAACGGTCTGATTCAGATTCTGTGCTGCAGGCAAACCTGCTGGATCATGGGCGAGCAGGGTATTGATGGTGCCGTCCCCCCCGCTGGTGCTGATCTTGATACTGTTGCTGACGCCGGTATTGTCCGACGATAGGGCAAGACGATACGGTGTGCCGCTGCCATCGTTCACGATGGTGGCTGTCACCCCAGCACCTGCGGCATTGATCGCATCACGTATTCCAGCCAAGGTATTGTTGGTGCCATCGATGGTCAGACTCTTGGTCGTGCCGCCCGAAGTGAAGGTCGCTCCGCTGTACTTGCCTGCGGTGAGCGTGCCGCCACTGATGGTGCCGATGTCGATGGTGACTGTGGTGGCGGTGCCATCGCTGATGGCGGCGCTACTGCTGACTTGACCGACGGCGACCAGTTTTTGTGACTGAGCTAAGCTCGTCACGTTCAGAGAATAAGTCCCCGCGACTGCGGTGCTGCCTGCAGAGGCGGAGAAGATGGTGGCATCAGAAGGCGTCGCCTTGAAGGCCAAAAGACTACTGGTGCTTGAACTACCTAAGTTGTTCGCAGCTGTCTGCAAAGTCGCCATCTTGCTCTTGATGGTTCCCAGTGCCGTCAGCTTTGCTTGATAGCTCGCTTCTTTGGTGTCGAGTCGAGTGATCGGACGACGCTCGATCGACATCAAGCCCGTGACGATGGCATTGACGTCGACGCCCATGCCTGAAGTGCCTGATGTAGCTGTTGTCGCCATGATCTAGCCTCCTGTTTAAGCTTGCTGCCTTAACAATAGACCGTTTTGAAACTCGTCGATGCCACGCGCGATCGCCAACACGGCTTCGTTCGGGTACTGCATCAGCGTATCGCCAGTGTCTTTGTCCACCAAGCGAATGACTTGCTTGTTGGTGGATTTGTCCACACTGATGCTCAGCTCCACATTCTTGTTGGATTGCTGGAGCACTTGGTTGATTTTGGCGACCTCTGCTTTTACTTGTGCCTCGTTCGGCGTTTGTACGACGGCTTCTTTGCTGACGACGCGAGGCGTATCAGACGGTGCACCAACGCCTGAGAGCTCCCCACTGCTGGGAAGCTTTACAGGCATCGGTGCAACTGCCAGATTACTTGTATTTTGGATGAGCATTTTGCCTCTCCTTACTTTAAGTCTCCCCGGCGGTTGTTTTCGTCGGGGAGGTCTATCCCTCAGTCGTTTAACGCAACAGTGACAAGACGTTGTTAGGCACTTGGTTCGCTTGAGCCAACATCGCAGTACCTGCTTGTTGCAAGATCTGGTTGCGAGTCATGGCAGTTGTTTCTGTCGCATAGTCGGTATCCATCACGCGGCTGTAAGCAGCAGAAGTGTTCACCGATTGTGTGGTCAGGTTGTTGATGGCGGACTGGAAGGTCGCCATATCAGCACCGTAGGTCGCAC
>PNNY01000095.1 GCA_013824485.1 Sideroxydans sp. | reverse complement strand
TTGGCCGGCAATGACCAAGGTCGGCTGTTGGATAGACACGACCTCGCTACGTTGATCCGCATCACGCAATATCTCCAAGCCGCCACGCAATGCGCCCATATCCGGCTCACCGCGACTGAACAGTTGCTCGCGCAACTTGGTGAGGAGCTCGCGTTCGTTCTCACTACCGCGTAGTTGTAGCGAGATGAAACGACGCAAGGTCGCCGCATGGTTATGCTCCAGCTCCGCCGCGAATTTCTCCAACACATCACTCGGCAAGCCGAACAGCCAATCATCACGCTCGGTGAAACACGGCGTACTCGTCACCACGATAAGTTTGGTCACCTTGGTCGGTTCGCGCGCCGCCCAATGCATGGCCACCTGCCCACCCAGCGACCAACCACATACGTTCACGCATTCAGTGAAATGCCCCGACAGCGATCGAACTAGCGAGTCCAGATCGGTCTGGGGTAATGCCGCGCTCGCTCCAAATCCCGGCAGATCGACACAATGGACTTTGAAATACTGCGCCAACCGCTGCGCGACATCACCCCACACTCCGCCATGCATACCCCATCCATGAATGAGTACAAGTGGCGTCCCACTCCCTAGCGTCTCAACATGCAAGTTCATGCAACGCCTCTATCAATCTCTCCACATCACCCTCGGTGTGAGCTGCCGACAACGTGATGCGCAAACGCGCCGTTCCCTGTGGCACGGTAGGCGGACGGATCGCGGCGACCCAGATACCGCGTTCACGCAATGCTGCGCTCAACTCCAATGCGTGCTGATTGTCACCGATGAGCAGTGGCTGAATGGCCGTATCCGACTCCATCAGTGACCACGGCAATCCCGCCAAACCGTTCCGCAATCTTGCGACCAGCCGCAATAGATGCGCACGCAACTCATCACCGTGCTCGATCAACTGCAGACTCTGCAATAGAGCACTCGACAAGGCAGGCGGTGTCGCCGTGGTGTAAACGTAGCTGTTCGCATGATTGATGAGTGTGTCGATGACTACTTGCTCTGCCGCGACGAATGCGCCCGATACGCCTGCCGCCTTACCTAATGTCGCCATATAGATGATGCGCTCAGAGGCAATATCGAAATGAGAAAGTGAGCCTCGTCCTTGCTCACCCAACACGCCAAAACCATGCGCGTCATCGACATACAACCAAGCATCATGCTGTTCACACAGCGCCAACATCTCGCGCAAAGGCGCAATGTCGCCATCCATGCTGAAGACGGCATCGGTGATGACCAGCTTTCGACCTGCACTCGTTTCACTCAATAATTTTTCCAACTGCGCCAAATCGCCATGCCGATAGCGCTTCACATCAGCGCGTGACAACAACATCGCATCATTGAGCGAGGCGTGATTGAGTTTGTCGGCGAACACCGTATCGCCTTTGCCCATCAAGGCCTGCACCACACCCAAGTTCGCCATGTAGCCCGTTGAGAAAAGTAGCGCCGCAGGTTTGCCGACGAAGGCGGCAAGCTGCTGTTCGAGCAAGTGATGCGGCTCGAAATGCCCACTCACCAGATGTGCCGCGCCTGCACCCACCCCCCATTGCTGCGCACCTTGCTGTAGCGCAGAGATAAGTTGCGGATGATTGGCGAGACCGAGGTAATCGTTGCTGCAAAAAGCGAGGTAGGACTTGCCATCCACCTCGATGTGCGGGGATTGCGGCGTGGTCAGAGTGCGACGCACGCGTAGCAAGCCCTGCGCTGCACGCTCGGCCAACTCCTGGTGCAATTCTGAAAATGGCATTCGAGACAACAATCGAGACCGTAATTATTTTGGTGATTCGTCTTTAGTGCTTTTCAGCGAATGGATACATCCCCAACTTATCCATCAGCGCACGGTCGCGTTCGACATCGGGATTGCCAGTGGTCAGCAGTTGATCACCATAGAAGATCGAGTTGGCACCTGCTAGGAAACACAGCGCTTGAATGGCATCGCTCATCTGCTGACGACCTGCGGATAGGCGCACACGCGCGGTCGGCATGGTGATACGCGCCACGGCGATGGTGCGCACGAAATCGAGCGGATCCAAATCGGCTGTGTCGGCCAAGGGCGTGCCTTCCACCTTGACCAGATTATTGATAGGCACGCTTTCTGGATACGGTTCCATGTTGGCCAGTTGCGCGACGAGACCTGCGCGTTGCGTCAGATCCTCTCCCATACCGACGATGCCGCCACTACACACATGCATACCCGCCTTACGCACACGCTCCAGCGTATCGAGTCGGTCTTGGTAGTCGCGCGTGCTGATGATGTCGCCGTAGAACTCCGGCGAAGTGTCAAGGTTGTGGTTGTAGTAATCAAGACCAGCGACACGCAACTGCTCGGTCTGCTCATCGTTCAACATGCCCAATGTGGCGCAAGTCTCCATGCCCAAGCCGCGCACTGCTTTCACCATCTCCACCACGGATTCCATATCTTCTTTGGAAGGCTCACGCCATGCCGCCCCCATACAGAAGCGATCCGCACCCGCCTCTTGCGCCGCCTTGGCCGCCCGCACCACTTCGCTCACTTCCAACATCTTGCGATTCTCGACACCTGCATCATGGAAAGCCGATTGTGGGCAGTAGCCGCAGTCTTCAGAACAACCGCCAGTCTTGATGGATAGCAGCGTAGAAAGTTGCACCGCGTTCGGATCGAAGTGTTCGCGGTGGATCTGTTGCGCGCGGAACATCAAGTCCGAGAACGGCAACTTGAACAATTCCTCTACCGCTTCCACGCTCCAGCGTTGCGGTGTGGTCTTTGGCTTAACGGGACGGATGAATTCGACGGTTTGAGTTTGCATAAGAAGGATGACCTGCCATTAGAATGTTGGAACGAAACCCGCCCCCTTGATTCAGGACTGGAACGACTTGTCTATTTTATCGCAGCATCTACTTAACATCGGCCTGAAATTTGGACGATTACTGCCCGCACAGCCCTGCCTGCTGTGCGGCGCTTTGAGTCGTGACGGCCTGTGTTGCGCCGCCTGCAACTCGGAGTTACCGCGTTTGTCGCTGATGCACTGCCCGACCTGCGCCTTGCCCACACTGGCAGGTGAAGTGTGCGGCAGATGCCTGCAACACCCGCCCACCTTCGACCATGCGGTCGCGGCATTTAGTTACAGCTTCCCCATCGATCAACTCATCAAGGCGCTGAAATTCCACGAACGCCTGATCTTGGTCAAATTCCTTGCAAATGAATTGGCCTCACGCGTGACAAGCAAGCCAGACTGTGTTGTCGCTTTACCGCTGCACCCGATACGACTTCGCGAACGTGGCTTCAACCAATCACAGCTATTGGCTACGCACATATCGAAACGCCTCGACATCCCACTACTCACCGATGCATGCCAGCGCGTACGCGACACGCCGCCACAATCATCATTGCCATGGAAAGAGCGCGATAAGAATATGCACCATGCCTTCTCTATGCGGCCTGATGTCGATATTCAAGGTAAGCATGTGGCGATCATCGACGATGTGATGACAACAGGTGCATCGCTGGGTGAGCTAGCGGGGACGCTAAAGCAAGCGGGCGCAAGGGAGGTAAGTGCTTGGGTAGTGGCGCGGACGTTGCCGCACCATGAGCAGATCTAAAGTCCTTTTAGCTTCTGCTGAACAAATGCAGTCAACTGGGGACTTAAAGAATTTGTGGCAAGCGCTTTGTGGTATGCGGCTTTAGCATCTTCGAAACGCTGAATCTCTTGCAAGGAAATGCCGAACCCCATTAACCACACGCCATTGTTCGGTGCTAGTTGGAGAGCGATCTGATAGTGATTGACCGCTTCTTTGTGTCGATCTTTGCGTTGCAGCAGTGCGGCATAGAAAGCTTGATAGTCTGCTTTGTTATCTGCCTGCAATAGATTACGTTCCATCGTTGCCAACGCTGACTCGATTGCCCCATTCTCAACTTGCACACGTGCCAATGCCATACTGAACCCAAGTTGCAGCGGTTTAATCTTCAATCCCTCATGCAACACTCTTTCTGCATCTGCACTACGTCTACTCTCCATGAGCAATGCGGCAAGCGCCAGACGCGCCGTATCCAACTGTGCATTCAGTGAAAGTGCTGTTTCATAACCTGCTAATGCCTCGACAATATGGCCTTGCTGCTGCAATGCCGTTGCTTTGCGCAATTCAGCTTCCGCTTGTTGGGCCCGACTGACTTGCTTGAGTGGTATGCCAACCATGGTTGGCGGTGGAAGGCTGACTGGTTTGGCTTCTGCTGTTACACGCTGTGAGGGAGCTACAAGGTTAGACCTCGACTTAATTGATTTGCTTTCTGCTTGCGAACTATTTGGCCTGAGTGAGATAACTTCAACCAGTGCTTCCTGCGAAGGAACGATACTTAGTTCGTAGCTCAATTTTGAGGCGGGCACCGCAGCGACTTCTTGCAACACTTCTTGCGACTTGATAAACGCTGTCTCGACAGGAATCGCCTCAACTATCTTCAATGAGGTATTGACCGCTTCTTGTTTTGGCCACGACCACACCACCGATAGCAGGACTGCAACACCCAATAGAGCGAGTAAAGGCCACTTCCAATTACGCTCAGTTTGGGTTGCCACTGCTCTAATCTCGGTCTGGCTCGGCGAGGTGTGTGCTCCTCGCTGCTCCAGCCGATTCAAGACCTCATTGATTAGACTCATTGCAATACTAATAAAGAAGTGATCAGCGCAACCACACCCGCCCCACCGAACCACAGCGCCCACGGTTGCCAATCACGACGCACCTCCGGGGTATCCACTGCAGCTAAAGAGATATGCTTTCGCGTGACCTGCTGACGCCCATCGGCAAAGGCGAGCATCAAGGCCTTGTGCGCGACGATATTGATGAGTCTTGGCGTTCCGCCTGTGACTCGATGCAGCTTGGCGACTGCGTACTTGTTGAATAGTGTATCTCCCGCATATCCGGCGACAGCCAACCGGTGACGCAGGTAGCGCTCCAACTCATCCTGACGCAACCCTTTAAGCTCATATTGAAAACTGATGCGTTGACGTAGCTGACGCACGGAATGGTGTTGCAAATGATCATTCAACTCTGGCTGCCCGAACAGTACGACCTGAAGCAGCTTGCGCTTTTCTGTCTCAAGATTGGTCAATAGACGCAATACTTCCATACTTTCCAGCGGCATCGCTTGCGCTTCGTCCAAACAGACCAAAACTCGCTTTCCTTCGCGTGCAAAATTCAACAAAGCCCGCGTGATCTCTTTGAGCAATTGATGTTGATCGACGTTGTTATCCAGTTCGATTCGAAATTCATCCGCCAATGCCATCAACAGGCTACGCGGCTCGAGATAGGGATTGGGGAGATAGGCTGTGATGAAATGCAACCCCGCTCTCGCTTCGGTCGCTTCATCTTGTGTGCCGATCAGATTGGTGGATTGCTTACCTTGATTTAACGTAGCGAGGAACTTGCGACACAATAGCGTCTTGCCATTGCCCACCTCACCCGTGATCTTGATGAAACCCTCGCCGTTACGGGCAGCAACGAGCAGGGTATTCAGCCCTTCTTGATAGTTAGAGCAGGCGAAGAAGAAGCTAGTATCTGGCGTCAGCGAGAACGGTGCTTCGCGAAGTCCAAAGTGACGCAGATACATACTTAACGAGACATGCTATTGATACGATCCCGACTACGCGTGATGTCTTCGGACCAATCTTTGTCGCTATTTACAACGGTAGGTTTGATCATGATTACCAATTCACGCTTCTCAGTACGCTGACTCACCTGACCGAATATCATTTTTGGCAATCCTGGCAAACCGGAACGATCATCAAACGATGCCTGACGCATCAATCCGCCAATGACCACAATCTGACCACCACGCGCCCGAACGATACTATCCGTTTCCGAAACCGAGCTTGAAGCTAGTGGCAGGTTGTAGATATTGGATGTCCCACCTGACGATCCTAGATTGACTGTCTTATTTACTGTAGTAACGGTGCTGACAGACGGGTGAACGTGCAAAATGATGTCGTCATTCTCATCGATACGTGGTGTCACATCCAACGCTATACCCGAGAAAAATGGCTGTACTTTTACCGTGGGTGATGTGCCAGCTATCGCAGTCGTAGATTGTGTCCCTCCAGTCACTTCGGTGACGAAGAACTCATCCGTTCCCACCTTGAGTACCGCTTTTTGATTGTTCAAAGTCGCAATGCGCGGACTAGAAAGAACGTGTACATCACCTTGCGTCTCAAGCATGTTCAAGAGCGCAGCAAAATTGCTTGTCTGGAATGCGAGACCGAACATGGTTCCCGCAACCGCGCCTGTAGGCAATGCGGTCGCCGCAGTGGCCACCAGATCCGTACCGACTTTTGAAGTAAGCACGGAATTGGAAAGTGATGTACCCGTAGCAGAGGTCAGCGTACTTCCAGAAGTCACCATGCCACCGCTCGCACGTTTAGCTGCGCCGTTGGCAAATGCAGCCCAGTTCACACCCGATTGGAACGAATCGTTCAACTGTACTTCTACGATCTTGGCCTCAAGAATCACCTGGCGCTCGATAGAGATCTGGGATGCCTTCAAATACGCCGCGATATTCTTCATCTCATCAGGCGTAGCACGCACAACAATCACGCCAGACATTGGGCTGATCACGACACTACGCCCCTTTTCAGCTCCAACGATCGCTTTCAGCGCCTCGCTCAACTCTTCCCAGAAATCCGACTTGGAGGTCATACTCACCTTGCTACTGTCTCGATTGGTGGTATTCGTAGTCGCTGCGGTATTGGTCGTGCCCGTACTTCCCGTTGCCGAATCTGCAACAGAGCCCGAAGCAACTCGCAGATTCGATTTTCCATCGCGCTGACCAGTCAAATAGTTCACTTGGAAGATACGCGTCTGCAATCCGAGTGGCTGAATATAGATACGGTTTCCATCCATCTTGTACTCGTAACCGTACATCTCACGTATCGCCTCAAGTGCGTCGAATACGGTCACGTCTTTCAAGTTCAGGGAAACATTACCGCTCACATCTGGATGCAGCAACATGCTGTAACGCGTGCCTGATACGATCGCCATGAATACTTGCTGAGCTGGCGTGTTGCTCACTGCTAAGTCGAACTTAGCTTCAACAGGTGCTCCGTCTGACTTTTCTGCAGGTGTAGCCAAAGGAGGCAACAAAGCATTGTTCACTTCATCCTGCTTACTCGGCTGGGTGGAGTTATTAACAGCAGCTTCCATTTGCGTGCCTA
Source organism: Sideroxydans sp. (assembly GCA_013824485.1). Classification (GTDB taxonomy): domain Bacteria; phylum Pseudomonadota; class Gammaproteobacteria; order Burkholderiales; family Gallionellaceae; genus Sideroxyarcus. Next base: position 169 of record PNNY01000095.1, on the reverse strand, counting down.
TCTCTTTTTTTACAGCGTCCTTGGATGCACTAGACGCGCACGCAGAAAGTGACAACACGCACCGCAAGATGACGATTCTCTTCATTTATTACTCCCATCCTTGATTGTCTCAGGGGCGCAAACTACTGGAGTTTTCTTAGCCCGAGGTCGCTTCTTGATTGCCTTTTTC
>PNNY01000094.1 GCA_013824485.1 Sideroxydans sp. | reverse complement strand
CAACGCCGATGATGGGGAGTGCATCGCCGAGTTCGGTGGAGAGTGCGCGAATCACTGCAGTCGATTTATCTTTCACGGGTGCGCCGCTCAATCCACCTGTTTCATTTCCATGTGCTAAACCCTCCACACCTTCGCGCGACAAGGTTGTGTTGGTGGCGATCACGCCGTCGATGCGATGTTTGATGAGTAGGGAAGCGATCTGCTTGATCTGCTCTGCATCCAAGTCGGGTGCGATCTTCAAAGCCAACGGAACATACTTGCCATGTTGTTGCGCCAATTTCTCTTGTTCTGATTTGAGTTGCGTGAGCAAAGCATCCAGTTCGTCGCCGCCTTGTAATTGACGCAGGTTCTTGGTGTTGGGTGAGGAGATGTTGACCGTCACATAGTTGGCATGTGTATATACCTTGCGTAAACAAATGAGGTAGTCATCTGCCGCTTTCTCGATAGGGGTGTCAGCGTTCTTCCCGATATTGATGCCCAGCATACCTTTGAAGTTCGCACGCTCGACATTCGCCACCAAGACATCCACACCGTGATTGTTGAAACCCATACGGTTGATGATGGCCGCAGCTTCAGGCAGACGGAACAAGCGCGGGCGTGGATTACCTGGTTGCGGACGCGGCGTGATGGTGCCGATCTCGATGAATCCGAAACCCAGCGCGGCAAGGCCGTTGATGCAGTCACCATTCTTATCTAGACCAGCTGCCAGTCCGACTGGGTTGGGGAAGTCCAAGCCCATCACCTTGCGAACATCATCTTGCGGTTTGGGTATCAAGCGCGAAAGTCCGAGGCAATGTGCTGTGTTGAGCGAGGTCAGGGTGGCATCGTGTGCTGTCTCGGGGTCGAGCGTGAACAGGGCTGGGCGGAGTAGGTTGTAGGGATTCATTTTTTGACCACGACAGGGATAGGAAAGGATTTCTTTTTGAACACTTCAGCGCGCGTCTTGCCGCGCCAAGCTTCGGCGATGACATCGCCAAGTTGCAAACAGGTCAGGCCAAAGAGCGCCAAGCCGAGTTGCACGAAGAATAAGTTGGGTAGCTGTTGTAACTCGCCACCACTGAGGAAGAACGTGCCCAGTGCGAGATCGCCGACAACGATGCCCGCCAGTGCGGTACATGCCACGCGTCCCCAGTCACCATGCGGGACGCCAGCGAGGATGGTGCTCTCACCCCACAATAGTTGCAGGACGAACAAAAGGAACAAAGGGGCGAGCCACGTCATGCCATTGATGTAGCTTGGCCATGCGGTGCAACTCATTAGCAACAGCAGCGCCCATGCGAGGAGCACAAAAGTGCTAGTGTCGCTGCGGGGGACTGGCAAGGTGTGCAGATGCGCAAAGCGTTTGAGCAGACTGGGGAACGAACCCAGCCAAGCGCGCGTCAGCAATACGGCGGGCGTGAGGGCAGCGAATACGAATGTGAGAAGCACAGCGTTGACGAAGTCGAATCCTGCGAGAGACAGCCAAGTCGCAACATAGTGATTGAGATAAAGCAGCAACCAGCCCAACACGCTGCCGGCCAGCGCCATCGCGGAAAAATAATTCCGCTGTACGGTGAGCGGCGCGTTGCCACTGCGTGCGAAAAGCATGCGGTTGGCTAACCACAGCAAAGCCAGCAACGTCAGTATCACGACGATGAGCGGAAAACTGCTGGCATGAAGGGTGGTAGCTGTGTCGAGGTCGGCCCACTCGCCTCCACTCAGGAGTAGTCCTACAAAAGGCAAAAGCAGCAGAGCGCTGACGAATAGGGCGAGGCGAGTCTTCATTCAGTACTTTCTTGGAGTGTATTGATCATCTGCCATTGGTCGTCTTGCAAACCTTGCAAGGGTTGGAACCTTGCCTTGTAGGCCATCTTGTGTGAATCGCGTATCCAGTATCCCAGATAGAGAAAAGGTAGGCCAAGTTTTCGACATAGCTCGATCTGCCACAACACATTGAACGTGCCGAAACTGGCATTGGGCATGTCTGTGTCGTAAAAGGTGTAGACGGCAGATAGGCCGTCTGCCAATACGTCCACGATGCTCACCATACGCAAGGCATCGCCTTCGCGGAACTCCACCAGCAACGAGTCCACATGACTTTGCAGTAGGAAGTTGCGGTACTGCTCGGGCCCGTCATCTTTCATGCCACCTTCGGAATGCCGTGTCTGTTGATAGCGTTGGTATAGCTCGAAATATTCTGGCTTGTCTTGCAAGGGCAGGATATCGATCTGCAGGTCGTGGTGACGCTTCCAACTCCTGCGTTGTGAGCGTGAGGGTTGAAAATCCGCCACGATTACGCGAGCGGGTACACATTGCCGACAAGCATCACAACGCGGGCGATAGGTGAAGGTGCCGCTACGGCGGAAACCGTGACGCACCAACTCCGAATAGATGGGCGTCGTGATGAGAAAGGCGGGGGTGGCGACTTGTGAGCGCGCTTCCAAGCCCTCTAAATAACTGCAAGGATAGGGCGCAGTCAGATAGAGCTGGATGGAGGAGAGCGGGATGTCGTTCAATAAACTCATCAGAACAAGTCGCTATCGAATTGGAAGTTTTGCATGGGTTCGCAGTTTATCAAGTCTTGCAGGCGGGCGATGAATTCCGCACGTGGAATCTCGCGTGCACCCAAAGAAGCAAGATGGGGTGTGTACATCTGACAATCGATCATGCCGAAATCCCAGCGTTCCAGTTGTCTTGCCATGTGGGCGAAGGCGATCTTCGATCCGTCCGTGCGGCGGCTGAACATGGATTCGCCGTAGAACATCTTGCCGAAGGCGACACCGTAGAGGCCGCCTACCAGCTCGCCTTCCATCCGCACCTCGACCGAATGCGCGTGACCAAGGCGATGCAATTCACCATAGGCGGCGATCATCTCTTCCACGATCCAAGTGCCGTTCTCGCCTTGACGCGGCGCGGCACAGGCTCTGACCACTTGCTCGAAGGCGTGATCCGTCCTTACCTCGAAGTTAGCTTTTGTTAAGGTTTTTCTCAGGGAAGTCGATAGTTTGAACTCGGATGGGAAGAGAGCCATGCGGGGGTCTGGGCTCCACCACAAGATGGGGTCACCTAGGCTGAACCACGGGAAGATACCGTTTCGATAGGCTTCAAGCAGTCGCGCTGGTGATAGGTCGCCGCCTGCCGCTAGCAACCCGTTGGGCTTGGCTAGGGCGCGCCCTACAGGCGGGAAACTGATATCAGCTTGCAGAATGGGGATCATTATTCAACCCTAAGAAGGATAGTGAGATTGTCCCAGCCCCGTCAGAGGGTGTCATCGTGTCGACAGTGCGCGCCTCATTCAGTGTCTGAAGGGTTATAGGATGAGGCTTTGTTATATATGGCATAAACATTGCTAGCTATTCAGCTAATGGGCTGGGCGGAAGTCGCTCCAGTCGTTGAATGAGTGGGTTGATATTATGGGCGTAATATTGCGCCCGACAAGGCGCGAAAGCGCGGGGGAGGCAGCTGTGGCACTTGGACTGTTTGGAAAAAAATCGGATCACCCCTTGGCAGACTTAAAGACTGCCCAACAGTTGCTGGACGATATTCCCAAGACAGATTCGCTCAAGGCATTGCAAGAGCTTAGTGAGTGGATAGAGTCGATACGCGAACATGCCAACGATTTCAAGCTCGATCACCAATGGGCAGTGTTGCGAATGTTCGATCAAGCTGCACAATCCCACGTACGAAAATTGTTGCATGATTACTTTCCCTTGCAAGCCCTTTCCAAGTTCCAAGAGAACCGCTTGTGGACTTTATTGGATGCCTTCTATACCCAATCCGAGTTAAGTCATTACGATGTCTTTACGCGTTACCGTGAAGGTGCAAAAGGCGCTTCTACCATCAAGTCTGATTTGCCCTTGGTGTGCGCGCGGGCTATCTCTGCCAACACGGGGCGCCTCAAGATGTCTGTCGCGCGTTATTCGATCGTCGACCCCACCTTGTGGAAGCATGTTGCTGCCTTCTATAGCTATGCCGAGGCGCAGAGCGTGCAGACAGATGCGGTGACGATGTATCCCGGGGTGAACACCTCCGTGGCGCAAGAATTCGCAGTGCTGGTCACTTGGTTCGGCTCTACTGCGGGCACGATGATTCCCTTGCATGCGCATATCACTGAGCGCTTGTTCTCTTATTTGGGGAAGGGGTTGCAGATATCCAGTTCGTATAACGGTATCGGCATCTTTGCCTTCGACACGGCACAACCTACGCCACCGATGCGCGCGACGGCTGAGGCCACTATCCATCCTGCGTTGCGTTTCATCGAAGCCGAAGGCGTGCGCCAGCAACTAGACAGTCTCATCAAGACATTAGAAAAAGGCATCATCCCTGACTCGCTGAATTTATATGGGGCGAAGCTTGAATCGGAGCTGGTGCGAGATATCGCCAATTCATTGATGCAGAGTCTTACGCTACCGCCTCCGACACGACGCAACCCTCGCCGCCAGATCAAAGTGAATTTGAAGGTCGCGAATGGTTTCTTTAAGATGCTTGAACAGACCGATGTTGGTTTGAATTTTGGAGCGGATGAAAGTGAGTCATGGGAAGTCGAGGACATCAGTGCCACAGGATTCCGAAGTGTCATACCCTTGGCGCGCGCTGAAGGGGTCAAGATCGGGACATTGGTGGGTAGTCGACCTGAGAGCGTCTCACATTGGGGGGCGGGCGTCGTGCGTCGTTTGAGTCGAGATGCACAGAACAATTTGCATATCGGTGTAGAGGTGCTGAGCTCTCGTTTCGTTGGCGTGCCGCTTGCCGATCGTGCTAAAGCGGGGGCAGATGCGGGGATGTTGGGGCTTTATTTGAATCGTCCCAATGACACCAGTGGGGAAGCGTGGCTGCTGATGAAGGTAGAGACTTTCGCCATCAACCGTAGTCTTGTCATGCAGCTTGAAGATAAAGAGTATCTGTTGTTGCCATTGGCTCTGATAGAACGCGGTGAGGATTACGACCTCGCTCGCTATCGCATGATGGAGCAGGAAGTTAGTGAGGATGAATGAGGTAGGCTGGAGCAGCTTTACATCCTTGTTTTAAGCCACAACGTTATCGCATCAACTTCTTCCATGCAAACAGTATGCTGCATCGCATATTCGTGCCATTCCACTTTGTATCCAAGTGCGGACAATCTCTCAAAGGAAGCTTTGCCTAACGCGTAAGGCACGATAGGGTCGTTGCGGCCATGCGCCATGAAGATCGGCGTCTCCAAGGCAGAGGGGGGCGCCTCTGCAACTACTGTTTCAGCTAAGGGTAGATAAGTCGAGAGCGCGAGTATGCCGCCCAATCGCTTTTCAGAACGCAAGCCACAGTGCAAAGCGATCGCCCCGCCTTGCGAGAATCCAGCTAAGAAAATGTGGGAGGGTGCGATGCCTGATGAGATCTCTTGCGCGATGAGTGCATCCACAGCACGTTGCGACTCACGAATACCTTCCGCATCCTGTGCTTCAGCGATGTCGTCGCTGCGGATGTCATACCACGCCGGCATTACGAAGCCGCCATTGATGGCCACAGGACGCTTGGGTGCATGTGGGAAGATATAGCGCACTGCGTGCGGCAACGCTATCTCGTCCACGACGGGGACGAAGTCAGAACCATTCGCGCCCAAGCCATGCAGCCAGATGATGCTGTAAGTCGGATTCTTCCCCGTTTGCAAAGTGATGTGCGGCAAAACTGAACTCATGGTTGCGGGATGATCTCTCTCAATACTTGGAATATCTCGCGGTAGTTCTTAGGTGGGGCGGTACGGACACGGCAGGGCGAAGCCCTCAGGTGCGGGGAGTGCCGCCAAGCCGCCCAAACGCATTTCGAGGAGGTCATGGTTGAGGAATGATCTCTCTCAACACTTGGAATATCTCGCGGTAATTCTTTGGCGGCTTGGCGAGTTCTTTTTCTTTTTTGGCGTTGCGTATCAGCGTGCGCAGATGTTGCGCATCGGCTTCTGGATAGGCGGCCAGCAACTCGGTCAGTGCGTCGTCATCGTCGATCAGGCGGTCACGCCATTGCTCGACTTGGTGTAGCCAAGCGGTATGTTGGCGCGAAGTGCCACTCCAAGCTTCCATCTTGGCAAGGATGGGGGCGGTGTCGATATCGCGCATCAAGCGGCCGATGTAGAGCATCTGGCGTTTGATGGCGCCGAACTTAGTGATGCGTTTGTATTCAGTGCAGGCTTCCATTAGATTTTCTGGAAGCTCTAATTGGCGTAACTTATCTTTGGGCAAGTTTGCGATCACTTCGCCTAACTCTTGCAATTCGATCATTTGTTTCTTGATCTTGGTCTTGCTGGGTGGCAACTCTTCCAAGTCGTCTTCGTGTGGTTGGTGCGGTCTCATCATCTATTCTGGAATAACAAAGGATGTTGTTATGATAGCGCCCTTGCAGGATTCTCTTGACCAAAATTTATGCATCCCTCCGTAAAATCATCGCCCTCGAAGTCTTCTAACCTGAGTCAGCTAGCCGCAGATATCGTGGCTTATGCCAAAAAAAAGGGTGCATCCGCTAGTGCGTGTGACGTCTCGGAAGGCTTGGGCAAGACCATTAGCGTGCGCCAAGGTGCAGTCGAGACCATCGAATACAACCGTGACAAAGGATTGAGCGTTACCGTGTTCATGGGGCAAAAGCGCGGCAATGCCAGCACATCCGATTTTTCTGCACAAGCGGTGCGTGACACTGTGGATGCCGCACTCAATATCGCACGCTTCACTGCGGAAGATGATTGTGCCGGCTTGCCAGAGAAAAGCATGCTGGCGACTAGCTTTCCCGATCTTGACCTTTATCACCCGTGGCAGCTAAGTGTCGAACAGGCGATCGAGTTAGCTTGCGAGTGTGAAGAGGCCGCATTCAAAACAGACAAGCGCATCGTCAATTCCGAAGGGGCGAGCGTCAATGTGAATGAATCCAACTTCATCCATGCCAATAGCTTGGGTTTCATTGGCGGCTATCCTGCTTCGCGACACAGCGTCAGTTGCTCTGTTATCGGCGGCAAGGGCGATGGGATGCAGCGTGACTACTGGTACAGCGTGGCCCGCGATGCCAAGGAGATATTGCGTGTGGATGAGATCGGTCGCATCGCAGCCGAACGTACCGTGCGCCGACTCAAGGCGCGCAAACTGCCAACTACGCAATGCCCAGTTTTATTCGAAGCGCCTATCGCGGCCAGCCTGTTCGGTCACTTTGTGGGTGCGGTCAGTGGTGGCAGCTTGTACCGCAAGTCTTCGTTCTTGCTGGACCAACTGGATAAGCAAGTCTTCTCTGATATCGTGCGTATCGATGACATTCCCGATATCCCGCGCGGCTTAGCAAGCAGTGTTTTTGATGATGAAGGGGTGCGTGCACAACGCCGCACCATCGTTGAGGAAGGTAGGCTAAAGGCCTATTTCCTTGGTAGCTACAGTGCACGTAAACTCGGCTTAC
>PNNY01000093.1 GCA_013824485.1 Sideroxydans sp. | reverse complement strand
TTGCAAAGGCATCTGACCGCCTTCAAAACCGACTTTATGGAAACCGCCAGAGCGAGATTTTTGACCTTTGTGACCGCGACCCGCAGTCTTGCCCAGACCAGAACCAATGCCGCGACCTACGCGACGCTTGGAATGCTTGGCACCTTCGCCAGGTTTAATTTGATTGAGTTGCATTTATGCCTCGCACTTGACCAGGTAATACACTTTGTTAATCATGCCGCGTACCGCTGGTGTGTCTTCCAACATCACTGTGTGGTTGATGCGACGCAAGCCCAGACCACGCACAGTGGCGCGGTGTGTCTGCTTGGTTCCGTTGGTGCTTTTCACCAACGTCACTTTCAATGTTTTTGCGAGTGCCATGATTTACCCCGTGATCTCTTCTACGCTCTTGCCGCGCTTTGCAGCGATCTCGGCAGGAGAATTCAACGACTGCAAGCCATTCAATGTTGCACGAACGACGTTGTAAGGATTGCTGGAACCGATACATTTAGCCAACACGTTACGCACACCAACCGCTTCGAACACAGCACGCATCGCGCCACCCGCGATAATGCCCGTACCTTCAGAAGCTGGCAGCATGACAACTTTAGCTGCACCGTGACGACCGATCACTGCATGGTGCAATGTGCCATCCTTCAGATTGACCTTGACCAACTTGCGGCGGCATTCTTCCATCGATTTTTGTACGGCAACCGGCACTTCCTTAGATTTGCCCTTACCCATACCGATGCGACCATCGCCATCACCTACTACGGTCAGCGCGGCGAAACCCATGATACGTCCGCCCTTCACCACCTTGGTGACGCGGTTGACGTGGATCATCTTCTCGATGAGACCGTCGCCTTTGTCTTCTACTTGCTGATTCTTACCTTGTTTAGCTTGTGCCATGATTCACCCCAGATTAGAACTGCAAGCCATTTTCGCGCGCTGCATCAGCCAGCGCCTTGATGCGACCATGGTACTTGTGACCTGAACGGTCGAATGCCACTGCCGTCACGCCGGCGAGCTTTGCTTTTTCAGCGATACGCTTACCCACCGCTGCCGCTGCCGCTGCATTACCACCGTTACCGATAGTCTTGCGAACTTCAGCCTCAAGCGTGGAGGCGCTTGCCAAAATCTTGCCACCGTCAGCCGAGATCACCTGCGCATAGATATGCAGGTTGGTGCGATGGATCGCTAGGCGAATCGCTTTTTGTTCAGCGATTCTTGCTCGGGTCTTACGTGATCTGCGCAGACGCGCTTCATTCTTATTCAACATATCAACCTCGATTATTTCTTCTTGGTTTCTTTGAGGATCACTACCTCATCGGAATAACGCACACCCTTGCCCTTGTAAGGCTCTGGTTGACGATATGCACGAATCTCAGCAGCAACTTGACCGACTTGCTGCCTATCGGCACCAGTCAATACGATTTCTGTTTGGGTCGGTGTAGCGACCTTCACACCCTTTGGCATCTTATGCACAACAGGATGCGAGTAACCCAGCGTCAGATTGACAGCATCACCGGCAGCAGCGGCACGGTAACCCACGCCAACCAAAGTCAGCTTGCGCTCGAAACCTTTGCTCACACCTGTGACCATATTGGCCACCAGTGCGCGGATGGTTCCGGATTGCGCATCCGCTTGAGCGGAGTCATCAGTAGCCTTGCACAACAGCTTATCGCCATCACGCTCAACTTTGACATCACCCTTCAACACTTGAGTCAAAGTACCAAATGGGCCTTTAACGGAGATCTTGTCAGCAGCAACCGTCACTTCGACACCAGACGGAACTACGATAGGATTTTTAGCGACTCTAGACATGTTTCCCCCTTAAGCGACGATGCAGAGAACTTCGCCACCAATACCATTGGCGCGAGCACTGCGATCCGTCATCAGACCTTTGGAGGTGGAAACGATCGCAATACCCAGACCGTTCATCACACGTGGAATATCTTCGCTGCCCTTGTAGACACGCAGACCTGGACGGCTCACGCGCTGGATCTTTTCGATCACAGGACGATCAGCGTAGTACTTCAAGCCGATTTCCAATGTAGGCTTACCATCATGGTCAGTGACCTTGAAGCCGTCTACATAGCCCTCGTCTTGCAACACTTTAGCAATCGCCGTCTTGATCTTCGAAGAAGGCATTGAAACCGTTATTTTTTCCGCCATTTGCGCATTACGAATGCGCGTTAACATGTCGGAGATCGGATCACTCATACTCATAGATTCACCCTTACCAGCTGGCCTTAACTACACCGGGAATTTCACCGCGCATCGCGTATTCACGCAACTTGGTGCGCCCCAAACCGAACTTGCTAAACACACCACGCGGACGACCTGTCAGCGCGCAGCGATTACGCAGACGCACCGGGCTTGAATCGCGCGGCAACGCTTGCAATTTTTGACGAGCAGCAAAACGCTCTTCATCGCTCAACGACATATTTGTCGCAATCGCATTCAACGCAGCACGCTTAGCAGCGAATTTCTTCACTATTTCACGGCGCTTTAGATCGCGGTTAGATACAGCTATCTTTGCCATTTTGCACTCAGCCTTTCAATGGGAATTTGAATGCCAACAACAACGCTTTGGCTTCTTCGTCGCTCTTCGCAGTCGTTGTGATGGTGATGTTCATACCACGCAACGCATCGATCTTGTCGTACTCGATCTCTGGGAAAATGATTTGCTCTTTGATACCCATGTTGTAGTTACCACGGCCATCAAAAGACTTACCGGAGATACCACGGAAGTCACGGATACGAGGAATCGCGACAGTCACCAAGCGATCCAAGAATTCGAACATACGGTCGCGGCGCAAAGTCACTTTGCAACCAACAGGGTAGTTCTCGCGAATCTTGAATCCCGCGATAGATTTCTTAGATTTGGTCACAACCGGCTTTTGACCTGCGATCTTCTGCATATCAGAAACCGCATGATCCATTACCTTCTTGTCCGCAACCGCTTCGCCCACACCCATGTTCAGTGTGATCTTGTCGATACGCGGCACTTCCATCACAGACTTGTAGCCGAACTGTTTCATCAGTTGCGGCGCAACGGTCTTCGTGTAGTAGTCGTTTAAACGAGCCATTTATTACCCCTTACGCAATCACTTCGCCACTGGACTTGAACACGCGCACTTTGCGACCGTCCTCCAGCGACTTCACGCCAACACGATCCGCCTTCTTGGTGGACGCGTTATAGATGGCGATATTGGAAATATGAATTGGCTTCTCGATTTCCACGATTCCGCCAGTCGTACCCTTCACCGGATTCGGCTTCTGGTGTTTCTTGACTTTGTTGATGCCACTCACCAGCACAAATTCATCTGCAACGCTCAACACGCTGCCACGATTACCTTTGTCTTTACCGGCCAAGACGATCACATCGTCATTCTTTTTGATCTTGCGCATGATTTATCCTCGACTATCGCTTACAGCACTTCCGGCGCCAGGGACACGATCTTCATGAAGCGCTCAGTGCGCAATTCACGAGTGACTGGTCCGAAAATACGCGTTCCGATTGGCTCCAACTTATTGTTCAGCAACACTGCTGCATTGCCGTCGAACTTGATCAGAGAACCATCAGAGCGGCGAACGCCCTTAGCGGTACGCACCACAACTGCGCTGTACACTTCGCCTTTTTTGACGCGTGAACGAGGAGCGGCATCACGGATGCTGACCTTGATCACATCGCCTACGCTAGCGTAACGACGCTTGGAACCGCCCAACACCTTGATACACATAACAGAGCGTGCACCAGTGTTGTCAGCCACATTCAAAACAGACTGCATTTGTATCATTTATCAATCTCCAACTTTGTCCGCCTGCGGCGGCTAGTTTTGGAACCCGTTCGGGTTAGGCCGCCGCAAGCGACGGTGAAACGAAGCCGCGCATTCTATTCAAACTTGCCACCATGCGCAAGCACTAAATGAAAAATTATGCTTCTTGAGCTTTCTCAATCAGCTTTGTCACACGCCAAGACTTGGTCTTAGACAGCGGACGTGTCTCTTCGATAGTGACCACATCGCCTTGCCCGAACTCATTGTTCTCGGCATGTGCGTGGTATTTCTTAGAAACACGGACGATCTTACCCAAGACTGGGTGCTTGACCTTGCGCTCAACCAACACAGTGACGGTCTTGTCCATCTTGTTGCTGACTACTGTTCCGGTCAGCGCACGTTTCAGAGTGGTTTCGCTCATTGCTGCACACCTTTTTCAGTCAATACTGTTTTTACACGCGCGATGTCACGACGGACTTTGCTCAACTGACTGGTATTGCTCAGTTGCTGTGTCGCCAATTGCATACGCATACCGAACTGCGCCTTGTTCAAGGACAGCAGTTCTGCTTGCAGATCGGCTACCGATTTGTTCTTCAGTTCACTCGCCTTCATGATCACGCCCCTACCTGTCTAACTACAAATGTCGTGGCAATCGGCAATTTTGCAGAGGCCAACAAGAACGCTTCGCGCGCCAACTTCTCATCCACACCGTCCATCTCGTACAACATCTTGCCTGGACGAATCTCGGCGACGTAGTACTCTGGATTCCCCTTACCGTTACCCATACGGACTTCGGCAGGTTTCTGTGAGATCGGCTTATCTGGGAAGATACGGATCCAGATACGACCACCGCGTTTGATGTGACGAGTCATCGCACGACGTGCTGCTTCGATCTGACGTGCAGTCAAGCGACCGCGCGCAACGGCTTTCAGACCGAACTCACCGAAGCTCACTTTATTGCCGCGTGTAGCAACGCCGGTGTTACGGCCTTTTTGCTCTTTGCGATACTTTCTTCTAGCTGGCTGTAGCATGTTTAACTCCCGACTTTCTTACTTTCTTTTCTGGCTCAGCCGCCACTACTGCTGCGACTTCTTGCTGTGAATTGGCATCGCCCTTGTAGACCCACACCTTGACACCGATGATGCCGTAGGTCGTCTTTGCTTCAGAGAAGCCGTAGTCAATATCAGCACGCAGTGTATGCAATGGCACACGGCCTTCGCGATACCACTCAGTACGCGCGATCTCGATACCATTCAAACGACCACCGCTCATGATCTTGATGCCTTGAGCACCCAGACGCATTGCGTTCTGCATCGCGCGCTTCATTGCACGACGGAACATGATGCGCTTTTCCAACTGCTGAGTGATGGACTCGGAGATCAGCTGAGCATCGATCTCTGGCTTGCGCACTTCTTCGATGTTCAGGCCAACGTCGGGCAGGCCCATACGCTTCTTCAACTCGTTGCGCAGATGCTCGATGTCTTCACCTTTCTTACCGATCACCACACCAGGACGTGCTGTGTAGATTGTGATCTTGGCATTCTTGGCAGGACGTTCGATGACGATCTTGGAAACGCCAGCGCCTGCCAGCTTCTTCTTCAGATAGTCACGAACTTCGATGTCTTTGAGCAACAGCTCAGAGAAATGCTTGCTATTGGAATACCACTTGGAGGTCCAGTTTTTTTGGACGCTCAGGCGAAATCCGATTGGATGAATTTTCTGACCCATGGCTTAGCTCCCGACGATGATCGTGATGTGGCAAGACTGCTTCTCGATGCCTGTACCACGGCCTTTAGCGCGTGGGATCATGCGTTTCAGAGAAGTGCCCTTGTCCACGTAAATGGTGGAGACTTTCAACTCATCGATATCAGCACCGTCGTTATGCTCGGCGTTAGCGATCGCGGAATCCAAAGCTTTCTTGAGGATGCCACCGGCTTTCTTTGGGCTGAAGGCGAGGATGTTCAGCGCTTGCGCAACAGGAAGACCACGGATCTGGTCAGCGACCAGGCGTGTCTTCTGTGCAGAGATGCGAACACCACGAATGACTGCTTTTGTACTCATCTATGTCTCCTTATTTCTTAGCGACTGCTTTTTTATCAGCAGCGTGGCCTTTGAATGTGCGAGTCAAAGAAAACTCACCAAGCTTGTGGCCAACCATGTTCTCGGAAACATAAACAGGTACATGCTGCTTACCGTTATGCACTGCGATAGTCAAACCGACGAAGTCAGGCAACACGGTAGAACGACGCGACCAAGTCTTAACTGGACGCTTGTCGTTGGTTGCGCGAACTGTCTCCACTTTCTTCAGCAGATGCAGGTCGACGAACGGGCCTTTTTTGATTGAACGTGCCATATCTAATTACCCCTTAAGCCTGAAAACGACGGCGAACGATCATGCCGGTCGTACGCTTGTTGCGACGTGTGCGGAAGCCCTTAGCTGGCACACCCCATGGACTTACTGGGTGACGACCTGCTGCGGTCTTACCTTCACCACCACCGTGTGGGTGGTCGACTGGGTTCATCACCACACCACGTACGGTTGGGCGGATACCGCGCCAACGATTCGCACCGGCCTTACCGATGGAACGCAGAGAGTGTTCGCCATTACCGACTTCGCCCAAAGTAGCGCGGCAATCGATATGCACCTTACGGATCTCACCAGAACGCAAACGCAATTGAGCGTAGCTACCTTCACGCGCCAACAGCTGCACGGATGCACCTGCGGAGCGAGCCAGTTGCGCACCCTTGCCAGGCAACATCTCGATCGCGTGGATAGTAGAACCGACCGGGATGTTACGCAGTGGCAAAGCATTGCCTGCTTTGATCGGCGCTTCAGAACCGCTGATCAGTTGCGCACCTGCGGAGATACCCTTTGGAGCGATGATGTAACGACGTTCGCCATCCGCATACACTAGCAATGCCAAGTGTGCGGTACGGTTTGGGTCGTATTCCAAATGCTCCACCTTTGCCGGGATACCATCTTTATCGCGCTTGAAGTCAACGATACGGTAATGTTTCTTATGCCCACCGCCCATATGACGGGTAGTGATATGGCCATTGTTGTTACGGCCAGCGGTACGTGTCTTCTTTTCCAGCAAAGACGCTTCAGGTTTACCCTTGTGCAATTCTTTGTTGACCACGCGCACAACGGCACGGGTACCAGGAGAAGTTGGTTTTAGTTTAATGATTGCCATGTTTTACCCCTGCTCACTTGCGGCAAAGTTGATCTCCTGACCTGCTGCCAAGCATACGTAGGCCTTCTTCCAGTCTTGACGACGACCGATAGAACGACCAAAGCGCTTTTGTTTGCCTTTGACATTGCTGATGTTCACGCTGTCTACAGTGACGCTGAACAATTTCTCAACAGCCGCCTTCACTTCCAGCTTGGTCGCATCGTTCACGACACGGAAGATCACTTGCTCGTTCTTCTCAGCAACGTAAGTCGCTTTTTCGGAGATTTGTGGAGCCAGCAAGATGTTCAGCAAACGCTCTTCATTGAATTTAGGTGTGCTCATGCCAGCAACTCCTCGATTTTAGCGATCGCACCGCGTGTCACCAGAACGTTGGAGAAACGCACCAGACTGACTGGGTCAGCTTGATGAGCCTCAACCACCAATACGTTTGGTAGATTGCGCGATGACAGATACAGGTTCTCATCGATGTTGTCGGTGATGATCAGCAGGCGTGCGTCTTGCAGACCCATCCCTTTGATCTTGTCAGACAACAACTTGGTCTTAGGTGCGGAGACCGACAATGTTTCGATCACGCTCAAACGACCTTCACTCACCAGCTTGGAGAA
>PNNY01000092.1 GCA_013824485.1 Sideroxydans sp. | reverse complement strand
ATCATGATCCCCCTTATGGACAGGGGACGGCGGGAAGTTCACCTCGCGCATCAGGCGCTCCTCCTCTGCGAAATGATGTTGGGTGTGCGTCAGCAATTCATCAAGTGAGGCATCCACGGCCTCGGCAGGTGCATGCGCATCCAGTTGTCCCAGTAGGATATCGCGCAAGGCAACGAATTCCGCATGGTCATGGTTCATGAAATCGAGTGCTACTTGCGGGTAATCCATGCTGTTTTTCCTGTTATGTGTGGGGGTGTCCAGTCGGCTTCTCACGGTATAATCGCGCCCGATATGCAGATTCTACGCGGACTTTATTCCCCAGACACGAACCCAATCGCAGTCACCATCGGAAACTTCGATGGTGTGCATCTGGGTCATCAGGCGTTGCTCGATGAGTTGCGTGCGGTTGCGCAACAAGGTGGTTTGAAGACTGCCGTCGTCATCTTCGAGCCGCATCCGCGCGAGTTCTTCACGCCTCAACAAGCGCCAGTGCGTTTGACCAGTCTGCGCGAGAAGCTGGAGCAGTTCAGTACGATAGGCGTGGAGCGGGTGCATGTGTGCCGCTTCAACGCGCACTTCGCCAAGATGACAGCGGAAGATTTCATGCATGCGCTGTCAGAAAAGATGCATGCAAAGTTCGTGTTGATCGGTGACGATTTTCGTTTTGGTAGTGGTCGCGTTGGTGACTTCGCACTGATGGAAAAGGTCGGTCTGCAACGTGGTTTCGAGGTGCGGGCGATGCGCAGCGTGTTGCATGACGGTGTGCGTGTCTCTAGCACTGCGATACGTGCGGCATTGGCGGATGGAAGAGTTCGATTGGCAAGAAGCTACCTTGGCCGTCCCTACAGCATCAGTGGGCGTGTGGTGCATGGTGACGCGACGGGGCGCAAGTTGGGATTCCCTACGGCGAACTTGCAGTTGAAGCACAACCAACCTCCGCTCAAAGGCATCTTCGTGGTCGAGGTGCATTCGGATGGCTTGGGCGTGTTGCAGGGCGTAGCGAGTCTGGGCGTGCGTCCGACGGTGAAGCAGGATGCGAAGCCGGTGTTGGAAGTTCATCTGTTCGAGTTCGATAGGCAGATATACGGCAGACATCTGCGCGTGGAGTTCTTAGAGAAGTTGAGAGACGAGGAGAAGTATCCGAATCTGGAAGCGCTGACGCGGCAGATCGCGTTGGATGTTGAAAATGCAAAACAATGGTTTAGAGAACATGAGTGAAGACAAGAAAAAATATCCGCTGAATCTACCTGACACGACTTTTCCGATGCGTGGCGACATGGCCAAACGCGAGCCACTGATGCTCGCGCAATGGCAAGCGCAACAGCGCTACCAACGCATCCGGGCAGCGGCCAAAGGGCGCAAACAGTTCATCTTGCATGATGGACCACCCTATGCGAACGGTGACATCCACATCGGCCACGCGGTGAACAAGGTGTTGAAGGACATCATCATCAAGAGCAAGACCTTGAGCAACTTCGATGCGCCTTATGTGCCGGGTTGGGATTGCCACGGCTTGCCTATCGAATTGCAGGTGGAGAAGAAACACGGCAAGGCCATCCCACCGTCGCAGTTCCGCGAGTTGTGCCGCGAATACGCGAAGGAACAGGTCGAGCGTCAGAAGAAAGACTTCATCCGTTTGGGCGTGTTGGGTGATTGGGACAAACCTTACCTCACCATGGATTTCAAGACTGAGGCCGATATCATCCGTGCGCTGGGAAAGATCCATGAGCGCGGCTTCCTGTATCAAGGTCGCAAGCCGGTGAACTGGTGTCTGGATTGCCAATCCGCGCTGGCCGAAGCTGAGGTGGAATACGAAGACAAGGTATCCGCAGCCATCGATGTTGGTTTCGAAGTCAAAGACAAACACGCGGTAGAAAAAGCATTCGGCGTTTCGTTGTCTGGTGATGCCAAAGTGTTCGCTGTCATCTGGACGACGACACCGTGGACTTTGCCCGCCAACCAAGCGGTGAGTGTGCATCCCACCTACGAATACGATCTGGTACGTACCGAGAAAGGCTATCTCATCCTCACCGCTGATCTGGTCGAGGCCTGTCTGAAGCGTTACCAATTGGGGGGCAGCAACGACAGAGGCGATGGCATCGCCGCGACTTGTTATGGCAGCGCCTTGGAAGGTTTGCCTTTGCAGCATCCTTTCCAAGACCGCATCGTTCCCATCATCTGTGGCGAACACGTCACGCTAGAAGCGGGTACGGGATTGGTGCACACCGCGCCTGCGCACGGTGTGGATGACTATGTGGTCGGCCAGAAGTACAGCCTGCCGAATGACAATCCTGTGGGCGACGACGGCAAATTCATCTCCACCACGCCTGCGATTGGCGATGTGGCCTTGGCGGGCGTGTTCGTATGGAAGGCGAACGACATCGTGCTGCAAGCGATGCAAGCCAGCGGCCATCTGTTGCATCAAGAGAAACTCAAACATAGTTATCCGCATTGCTGGCGTCATAAGACGCCCATCATCTTCCGTTCCACACCGCAGTGGTTCATCGGCATGGAGCAGGGCGACAAGAAGTCGCTGCGCTCTTTGGCGAACAAAGCGGTCGATGAGACTGCGTTCTTCCCATCATGGGGACGTGCGCGTCTGGAAGCGATGATCAAGAACCGTCCCGACTGGTGTGTGTCGCGTCAACGTAACTGGGGCGTGCCGATGACCTTCTTCGTGCACAAAGAGACGATGCAACTGCATCCGCGCACGACGGAGTTGTTGGAGCAGGTCGCCAAGTTGGTTGAGAAATCGGGCATCGAAGCGTGGTTCAGTTTGAATAGCGTCGATCTGTTAGGTGAAGATGCGGCGCATTACCGCAAGCTCTCCGACACGCTAGATGTGTGGTTCGATTCCGGTGCGACGCACTATGCCGTATTGGCGAAACGCGAAGGGCTGCGTTCTCCTGCCGATCTGTATCTAGAAGGTTCCGACCAGCATCGCGGCTGGTTCCAGTCCTCTTTGCTGACGGGCTGTGCCATCAATGATCGTGCACCGTACGATGCATTGCTCACGCACGGTTTCGTGGTGGATGGTCACGGACACAAGATGTCCAAATCCAAGGGCAATGTGGTCGCACCGCAAAAGATATTCGACACCATGGGGGCAGACATCCTGCGTTTGTGGACGGCATCGACAGATTACTCTGGCGAATTGACCATCTCGGACGAGATCCTCAAACGTGTGGTGGAAAGCTATCGCCGCATTCGTAACACATTGCGTTTCTTGCTGGCGAACATCGCCGACTTCGATGCCAAGCGTGATGCGTTGCCTGTTGCGGAATGGTTGGAGATCGATCGTTATGCCCTGGCGCTGACGCAGAAGTTGCAAGACGAGATGTGCGCCGATTACGAGCGCTATGAGTTCCATTTCGCTGTGCAAAAACTGCTGGCGTTCTGCTCGGAAGACTTGGGTAGTTTCTATTTGGATATCTTGAAAGACCGCCTCTACACCGCTGGCGAGAACTCAAAAGCACGTCGTTCCGCACAGAACGCGCTGTATCACATCACCCAATCACTCTCGCGTTTGATCGCGCCGATCTTGAGTTTCACCGGTGAAGAAGTGTGGGCGACATTGACGGGCAAGGACGACGTGAGTGTGTTCGAGCAGCTCTGGTATGAGTTGCCTGCCTCTGGAATGAAGGGCGAAGCAGTGAGTGCGTGGGCCGATATTCGTGCCGTGCGTGAACAAGTGAACAAGAAGTTGGAAGAGCAGCGTGGTGCAGGCGCGATTGGTTCTGCATTGCAAGCCGAGGTGGATGTCTATGCGCCGAAGGCGACCTTCGAGTTGTTGTCACGTTTGGGCGATGACCTGCGTCTGGTGTTCATCACCTCACGTGCCAATGTGCATCTGCATGAGGGAGAGCTGGAGATCAAAGTCACACCAAGCACACATGCCAAATGCGACCGTTGCTGGCACTATCGTGCCGACGTGGGTGCGAACGCGGAACATCCCACTTTGTGCGGACGTTGCGTGAGTAACTTGTTTGGCGCCGGAGAGACTCGCCGTCATGCTTAAACGTTGGCTGTGGGTGGCGGTCGTCGTCATCGTCCTCGACCAGTTGAGCAAGGCCGCCATCACTAGCCATTTTGTTCATGGCGAAAGCATGGCGGTCACGTCGTTCTTCAATCTCGTGTTGGCACACAACACGGGGGCTGCGTTCAGTTTCTTGAGTGACGCGGGGGGCATCCAGCGTTGGATCTTCACTGCCATTGCTGTCGTTGCCTCGGTATGGATCGTCTGGCTTTTGCGTAAACATCAGAACGAGAAATTATTCAGCTTCGCGCTGGCCTTCATCCTCGGTGGTGCGATAGGTAATCTGATCGACCGCATCGCTTACGGATACGTGGTGGATTTCCTCGATTTCTATTGGGGTAACGCTCATTTCGCAGCTTTCAATCTTGCTGATTCCGCCATCACCTGTGGCGCTGCATTGATGATCTTGGATAGTTTCAAAGGAAAGAAAAATGGAACTGCTGCTAGCTAACCCGCGCGGATTCTGTGCGGGTGTCGATCGCGCGATCGAGATCGTCGAACGTGCTTTAGTTTTGCACGGCGCACCTATCTACGTGCGACATGAAGTGGTGCACAACAAGTTCGTGGTCGAAGGTTTGAAGGCCAAGGGCGCTATCTTCATCGAAGAGTTGAAAGACGTACCTGCAGGTAGCATCCTCATCTACAGCGCACATGGTGTGCCGCAATCCGTGCGTCGTGAAGCGGAGTCGCGCAACCTCACTGTGTTCGATGCCACCTGCCCGCTAGTGACCAAAGTCCACATCGAAGTCTCGCGTCTACGTGAGCGCGGCCAAGAGATCGTCATGATCGGCCACAAAGGTCACCCAGAAGTGGAAGGCACGATGGGGCAGAGTGAGGGTGGCATGTACCTGGTGGAATCTCCAGCCGACGTGGCGAAGTTGCTCGTGAAGGATGAGCAGAATCTCGCGTATGTGACGCAGACCACGCTGTCGGTGGACGATGCCAGCACCATCATCGCTGCGCTGAAGACGCGTTTCCCCTTCATCACAGGGCCCAAGAAAGATGACATCTGCTATGCCACTCAGAACCGCCAAGATGCGGTGAAGGTGCTGTCGCAACAATGTGATCTGGTCATTGTGGTGGGTTCGCCCAACAGTTCTAATTCAAACCGTCTACGTGAAGTGGCGCATAACTTGAATGTGTCGGCTTATCTGGTGGATAACGCCAGCGAATTGAAAGTCGAATGGCTGCAAGAAAAACGCTGCGTGGGGATCAGTGCGGGCGCTTCCGCGCCAGAGGTGTTGGTGCAGGAAGTCATCGAGCGGTTGAACGAATTGGGTGTGAAGCGCGTTCGCGAACTCGAGGGAATCGAAGAAAATGTGGTGTTTCCAATCCCTAAGGCGCTTAACTGATTAGTAGCTGGTTAACGAAGTTAAATGCATATAGTGGCAAAGCAAAAGCGACCATAAGGTCGCTTTTGCTTTGCATCAGTTGAGGAATCTACTGAGGAAGTTCTCGCCAAATGACACGTTTCCCAGTGAATCCCGCCGGAGCGCCATTGAAATCGGGCTCAATGGGTGGTTTCTCCGGCGTCGGGTTGCTTGATGTGACGATTTCAACGATTGGTTTTCCTTGCACATAGATTATATTGAAGCCAACGATGGTCGCGTCGAATTTGACAGACAGCGTATTGCCTGTCTTATAGTCAAAGTAATTCATCCAACTGTATCCCCCTGGAGAGCAAGCAGTATTTGAGGGGACTGTTGTAGGAACCAAGACAATACCTTGTACCAATTGACTGTCGATGTTTACACGCTCGCCTGTGTCTGGGAAGTCGGCATACCAACCACGCCCCGTATAGAAATTAACCGCATTGTTGCTGGAGAGGCGAGTAGCGGTTCCATCGGGATTGTTGAAGATTGTTTGTTTAACTAACGTATTGCGTGGATTGTTTAAGGTCGCAGTCGCATCGTCGTCCATGATGGCATACATCGTTTGTTTCTGAGTATTGCTCAAATCAGAGGTTTCAAGATATTTACCAGTGCCGATAAAGATGACACGTTTTTGATTGATCTTGCCTAATACGGGAGTCGTTGTTATAGCTTGAGGCACCGTGCTAGCAACATCTGAAAACAAGGTCGAGAATTTAAAGGCATCTCCTGTTCCGATAGTCGCTGTCACAGCGCTATTGATATTGAAGCGCCACAAATTGCCCAATAGGTCGCCGCCGTAAACATATCCAGCCTTGTTGCCAGCAGGTTCGTCGTTATATGCGGCTATTTTGGCCAAGCCGCTTGGTGTTGTCGTGTCGCCTACACCTCCCGACGCTATCTTGCTTATGATAGATCCAGTAGCCGCATCTAAGACAAAGAGGTAGCCTTTGCCACTGCCCGGACTGATGTTGTTGTAGCCAGATGTAACCAGCACTACCCAAGTACCGTCTGTCTTTCTGGTGATGACTGGCTGGCCAAAGCCATAGCCGACATCATCATCTTTCACTTTGCCGATACCAGTCGTTGTTGTGAACTCCCACAGCAATGCAGGCGAGTTGGGAATAGTGATATCTAGTGCATAGTAGCCGCGACCACCACCATTTAGGCCGCCAACTAGAATAGTTTTCCAAACAGCAGTCGCTGCATCGTTGCAGTTGGCCGTACAAATATCTGAAGTGATAGGGCTGCCATTCACAAAGTTGGTGTGTGATGTGGCGTAATTCATGTCGGCTAACTTCCACATATTGGTGATCACCATACTTGGCACATACGCCCAGCGTTCTATGCCTGTATCTGATGCGAAGGCGTGCATCATGCCATCGTTCGCTCCCATATAAACTGTACCGGCACGGGTTGATTCATTTGTTTTATAAGTACTGTAACCAGCGTATGGGTAGCTGAAAACTGGCTTTGAAATGAACGTGGGCTGGGATTCAAGCGCATCACCTAATACCGCCTCACGATAACGATATAGGCGATCAACGACTAGATTAGTTGTGCGGTCTTCATGACCATATTGACCCCGTAGATATTTGATTAGGTTCGCTCCTTCAGCCGTTGCTTGCTGTGTCGCTGTGAGGGAAGTCCATTGGCTGAGTGTGCCGATATGTGCGGCAGAGAAATAACTTGGATTAGTGGTCGCATACGCCGCATCGAAGTCAACGAGGCCAGTTCCAGTGCTGTTCGCCGTTTTTATGGTGCGGGTGTCACTGGCATCGGCAACTTTACTATTCATCGTTCCGGTACATGCTGTAGCCACAGGTATCTTGCAGTCAGTTCCCACCTGAGTTCCGCCGGCACATACGACAGTATTCGGTATGACGCAGTTGTAGATGGTGGTATCGCCGCTGGTTTCTGCTACGACAACGCCTGGTGAGGCGCATGTCCCTGCAGGTACATTCTCCACACACCAAGTAGCATTCTCGCTGACAACTCCAGTATCGGTGTTGATGCCACGCGCTTCCAGATTGCCTTTCCAGGCTACAGTTGTGTAGCTGGCTACATATGCGAAGTTGTTTCCCGCCACAGGATTCAGGGTGCTTGTTGCCGCTGCCGCTGCCGCTCCCTTTCGCGTATTGATGCCTGACAGAGCATTGGAAAGGCCAGATGACAAGGTCGCAGGATTGGTGGCGCTGAAATACGCGCCACGAC
>PNNY01000091.1 GCA_013824485.1 Sideroxydans sp. | reverse complement strand
GTCCAACTGTATGAACTCAGGCATCCGCCGTATCGGTGTGGTGACGCAATACAAGGCGCACAGTCTGATCGAACACATCCAAAAGGGCTGGGGTTTCCTGCGTGGTGAATTCAACGAGTTCGTCGCCTTGTTGCCTGCGCAGCAGCGTATCCAAGAAGAGTGGTATCGCGGTACGGCAGATGCGGTGTTCCAGAACATCGACATCTTGCGCGGTTACAACCCAGAGTACATCGTCATTTTGGCAGGCGACCACATCTACAAGATGGACTATGGCGAGATGTTGGCCGCACACGTGCGTAGCGAAGCGGATATGACCATTGGCTGCATCGAGGTGTCGGTAGAAGAAGCGACTGGCTTCGGCGTGATGACGGTGAACGAGGAAGACCGCATCGTGAAGTTCACTGAGAAGCCTGCAAATCCAACCGAATTGCCAGGCAAGCCAGGACGTGCCTTGGCGAGCATGGGTATCTACGTATTCAACTCCAAGTTCTTGTACGAACAACTAGTACGCGATGCTGATACCAAGTCGTCCACGCACGACTTCGGTCACGACATCATCCCTTATCTGATCGAGCGTTATCGTGTTTATGCCCATCGCTATGAGCATAGTTGCGTTGGTGTTAAAGAAGGTGGGCAAGCTTACTGGCGCGATGTGGGAACCATCGATGCGTATTGGGAAGCCAATATGGAGATGGTCAACGTCGTTCCAGACCTCGATCTTTACGACAAGAAGTGGCCGATCTGGACTTACCAAGAACAGTTGCCTCCCGCTAAATTCGTTTTCAATGACGATGGACGACGCGGCGAAGCCATCGACTCCATGGTGTCGGGCGGCTGCATCATCAGCGGTGCGCGCGTTCAGCACACCCTGTTGTTCTCAGATGTTCGCGTCGGAGAGCGTAGCGAGGTGACCGATTCCGTGATTCTGTCGGGCTGCCGCATCGGAAGTAATGTGAAGCTACATCGCGTGGTATTGGACAACAGATGCGAGATACCTGACGGCATGCAGATCGGCTTCAATCGCGAGGAAGATGCGAAACGATTCCATGTATCAAAAGGTGGCATCACGCTCGTCACACCAGATATGCTGGGGCAGTCCATTCACCACGTACGCTAAATAAACAGAGGTGTTCGTGTTTGCCGCACAGTTGGAAAGCACGAACAACTCAGTATCTTGAAGAATCAATCACGGAATTATTTATGCCGCATCGCAACAAAAAAGCCTCTGAAAAAAAACTGCAGCTCGTCCTGTGTTGGCACATGCACCAACCTGACTATCGCAACTATCTGACTGGCGAGTTTGTTTTGCCGTGGACTTACCTGCATGCCATGAAGGATTACACCGACATGGCGTATCACTTGGAGCAGCATCCAAAAGCCAAAGCGGTCGTGAACTTCGTGCCTATCTTAGTCGAGCAGCTACTTGACTACGAGCAGCAGTTCAAGTCGGGCAAGGTGAAAGATGGTTTGCTCAAGATGTTGTGCATGGAGCAATTGGATGATCTCAACGAGCCAGATCGTCTGCACATTTTGGATAGTTGCTTCAAGAGCAATCACACCAAGATGCTACAACCCTACCGTGCCTATCAGCATCTGTACGATCTGCAAAAGATGATGGAAGGCCGTGGGCGCGAGACGGTGACCTATCTATCCGGCCAATATATGGCTGATCTACTAGTCTGGTATCACTTGGTCTGGATGGGTGAAAGCGTGCGTCGTGAGAGCGAGGTTGTCGCGCGTCTGATGACCAAGGGTAGTCAGTTCACTTTCGCGGAGCGCATGGAGTTGTTCAATCTGATCGGTGAGTTGATCGCAGGTGTCATTCCTCGTTACAAAGCACTCTCAGATCGTGGACAGGTAGAGATATCCACCACCCCTTACAACCATCCGATCTTGCCCTTGTTGTTGGATTTTAATTCAGCACGTGAAAGTGAGCCGAACGCGCCGTTGCCTCAAGCCAGTTACTACCCCGGTGGATTGCGTCGTGCGCAAGCACATCTAGCGAAAGCGGTGGAGAGCCATCAACAGCACTTCGGCGTAAGGCCGAACGGGATGTGGCCGTCGGAAGGCAGTCTTTCGCGTCCGACGCTGAAACTGTTGGGTGAGCACGGGTGTAAATGGGCTGCGACTGGACAGGCGGTGCTCGCGCACAGCTTGCAACGCGAGATGAATGGCAATCCACTGCCCAATAAGTCTACCTATCTGTACAAGCCATACGTGATGGCGGATATGGCTAAGCCAGTCTACACCTTCTTCCGCGATGATCAGCTATCCGATCGCATCGGTTTCGAATACGCGAAATGGAAAGGTGATGATGCTGCTGCGGATATGCTTCATCACTTAGAAGAGATATACCGAAACTCACCAGATGACCATGATCCAGTCGTTTCTGTGATCTTGGATGGTGAGAATGCATGGGAGTATTTTCCTTACAACGGCTATTACTTCTTGTCCGAACTTTATGCCAAGTTGGAAAAGCATCCTTTCATCCAGACTACGACATTCAATGAGTGTGTAAACGGTATTGAGTCCAAGAAATCTAAAGCGGAAACAGGAAAGTTAAAGCAACTGGTCTCAGGTAGCTGGGTGTATGGCACCTTCAGTACGTGGATCGGATCGCCAGACAAGAATCGTGGATGGGATCTTTTGTGCGAAGCGAAACGTAGCTACGACATCGTGACTAACAGTGGTCGCTTGAATGCCGAGGAACTGCGCTTGGCCACTGAACAACTTGCCGATTGCGAAGGCTCTGATTGGTTCTGGTGGTTTGGTGATTACAATTCTGCTCAGAGTGTATCTTCCTTCGATCTGCTGTTCCGCCAGAATCTGGCGAATCTCTATCGTCTACTCAAGCTGCCTGCGCCTGTCGATTTGCAGCATGTCATCAGCGTAGGTGGGGGAGACCCTGCAGCAGGCGGCACGATGCGCCGTTCAGATTTGGTTTGATCCGTGTCTGATGTGTTCATCGGTATCGACGTAGGCGGAACCAACTTCCGTCTAGGTGTCGTCCAAGATTTGCGTGTGGTGTGGGAGAGACGCTTCCAGGCTGATTTCTCTGGTGTGTGTCGCAAGCAATCCGCTACCGAAGCGTTGGAAACAATTACTAGTACCTTGAACGATGCGGTGGCGGAAGCTCGAATCTTGTATCCCGCTATTCGTGCTATCGGTATCGGTTTTCCTGGTTTTATCGATCCGCTCACTAGGCAGGTCATTTCTTCCCCCAATCTTCCTAATCTCTCGAATGCTGACATCGTCACGCCTTTGGAGCACCGCAGCGGTCTCTCGGTGGCATTAGAGAACGATGCTTCTGCTGCGGCCTATGGTGAATATGCTTTGTCAAAACAAAGCAACGGCAATCTCATCTATATGGGTCTAGGCACAGGAGTCGGCGGGGGCTTGGTTTTGAACGGTAAACTGCATGGTGGAGTACATGGTGTCGCGATGGAAGTTGGACACATCACTGTCGAGCGCGGAGGTCGTTTGTGTGGCTGCGGCAATCGCGGGTGCTTGGAGCAGTATGCTTCGACCAATGGGGTGGTGCAGACCTATGCCGAGCTGACGGGTGAGACACTTAGTGCCTATGACATTGCGCAGGCGGCGCAACAGAAAGATAGTGCCGCAGTGCAAGCTTTCGATCAGGCGGGGGAATACCTCGCCAGTGCACTTGCGCATATCGCCAAAGTCGTTGATGTGGGCGACGTGGTGATTGGCGGCGGCATGAGTGGATCATGGCCATTGATGCAAGTGGCGTTTGAGCGACGCTTGGACGAGGAACTCATCCCTGCATTACGTGGCAAAGTAGAAGTTCGTTTATCTCAAGCGCAAGACCAAGCCGGCATCATCGGTGCGGCCATGCTTTCAGGGCGTACATCCTAATCAAAGCTCGGCTCTAAAGGCTAAGTTTGGTAGAATCTCGCCCCTAAATTATCGACTCGTCCTAGGAAGTTATCGTGAATACGCCTATCAATCCCGCAATCCCCAAACAACACAGTATCTTGAAGATGCCCGCCTTGGGTACTGACTCCATCAGCGTGATGGAGGATTTTCGCCGTTATTTCAGCCACACCTTGGGATGGGAGAAGTCGACTCTGTCCGGGTACCCAGTGTATTCGTCCTTGTCTTCGACCCTGCGTGATCGCCTGATCGAGCGTTGGAGGAACACCCAACGCGCTTACGATGAATCGGATTGCAAGCAAGCCTACTACTTGTCATTGGAGTTCCTGATGGGGCGCGCGATGGGTAATGCCATGCTCAATCTGGACATGCAGCAAGAAGTCGCTGAGGCGATGCACAACTTTGGTGTGGCGCTGGAAGACGTGCAAGATCAAGAGAGTGATGCGGGTCTAGGCAACGGTGGTCTGGGGCGCTTGGCAGCGTGCTTCCTAGATAGTTGCGCTACTTTGCAGCTGCCGGTGACTGGTTATGGCTTGCGCTATGAGTACGGCATGTTCCGCCAGCGTTTGGAGAATGGTGCGCAGTTGGAAGACCCAGATCATTGGTTGCGCAACGGCAATCCTTGGGAGATCGAGCGCCCTGAATATGCGGTGCGCATCAAGTTCGGCGGTCGTAGTGAGTTGTTCAAGGATATAGACGGCAAGCTACATGCGCGCTGGGTAGATTCGCAGGATGTGATGGCGGTTCCTTACGATATGCCAATCCCCGGCTATCGTAACGGTACAGTGAATACGCTGCGTCTGTGGAAATCCACGGCGACGGATGAATTCAATCTGGAAGAATTCAACGCAGGTAGTTACACCGAAGCGGTTGCTGCGAAGAATGCGGCAGAGCACATCACCATGGTGCTGTACCCGAACGATGCCAGTGAGAACGGTAAAGAGTTGCGTCTGCGTCAGCAATATCTGTTGGCATCCGCCAGTCTGCAAGATGTGTTGCGTCGTTGGGTGAGCAAGCACGGCAAGGACTTCACGCATTTTGCCGAGAAGAACGCGTTCCAGCTGAACGATACCCACCCGACCTGTTCGGTGGCTGAATTGATGCGCTTGTTGATGGATGAGCAAGGCTTGGGATGGGATGCCGCGTGGAAGATCACTAGCAAGACCATGGCTTACACCAATCATACTTTGTTGCCAGAAGCATTAGAGAAGTGGCCTGTGAGCATGTTCGGTCGTCTGTTGCCACGTCTGCTGGAGATCATCTACGAGATCAATGCGCGCTATCTGGCTGAAGTGGCCTTGCGTTGGCCTAGCGATGTGGCGCGTCAGCGCCGTATGTCCATCATCGAAGAAGGTCATGTGCCGCATGTGCGCATGGCTTATCTGGCGGTTGTTGCGTGTCACTCTGTCAACGGAGTGGCGGAACTGCACTCAAAATTGTTGCAACAACATCTGTTCCATGATTTCTATGAATTGTGGCCAAGCAAATTCAACAACAAGACCAACGGTGTGACGCCGCGTCGCTGGGTGGCTTGGAGCAATCCAGCCATGAGCGAGTTGATCGACAACACCATCGGCGAAGAGTGGCGTACGGACTTGTCCAAGTTGAGCGGTCTGACCAAGTTCGCTGAGAAAAAAGATTTCCGTGCCAAGTGGCGTGCGATCAAGCTGGGTAACAAGGAGCGTTTGGCTGCGTTGGTCGAACGCGATTGCGGTGTGAAGTTTGACACGAGCGCGATGTTCGATGTGCAGGTGAAGCGTATCCACGAATACAAGCGCCAGTTGCTGAATGTGTTACACGTCATCCATCTGTATGACCGCATCAAACGTGGCGACACGAAGAATTGGACGCCGCGTTGTGTGTTGATCGGTGGCAAGGCGGCGCCCGGCTACGTGATGGCGAAACGCACCATCCGTCTGGTGACGGCGGTGGCTGAGATCATCAATCAAGACCCTGACACCAAAGGCTTGTTGCAACTGGTCTTCTTGCCCGACTATCGCGTCACTGCGATGGAGATCATCTCCCCAGCGGCCGACCTTTCCGAGCAGATCTCGACAGCAGGTAAAGAGGCGTCCGGTACCGGCAACATGAAGTTCATGATGAACGGCGCGTTGACTATTGGCACGTTGGACGGTGCCAACATCGAGATTCGCGAAGAGGCTGGGGATGACAACTTCTTCTTGTTTGGCTTGACCGCCGAGCAGGTCGAAGCGACTCGCGGCCATTACGATCCAACTGCCATCGTCAATGCAGATGAGGATTTGAAACGCGTCATCCAGTTGTTGAAGAGTAACCACTTCAATCTGTTCGAGCCGGGTTTGTTCGAACCTATCTTGCAATCCATCTTGAATCCACACGACCCTTGGTTGACGCTAGCCGATTTCCGTAGCTACATCGATGCGCAGAAGCGCGTGGACGTGGCTTATCAGGATGAAGAGAATTGGACGCGTATGAGCATCATCAATACAGCGACCAGCGGCAAGTTCTCAAGTGATCGCACCATCATGGATTACAACCGTGATGTGTGGCACTTACCACAAGTCAAAGCGCATCAGGAGTAAGCAGGCGGGCG
Source organism: Sideroxydans sp. (assembly GCA_013824485.1). GTDB lineage: Bacteria > Pseudomonadota > Gammaproteobacteria > Burkholderiales > Gallionellaceae > Sideroxyarcus. Next base: position 1,244 of record PNNY01000091.1, on the reverse strand, counting down.
GGTCATCCCGCCCGCTTTGATGTATCATTCGGCACCTGTTTTGTTCTCAAAGTCTCTCTAATCGAAGGAAGTATCAGTATGTCTAACGTAGAAACCCTAAGCGGATTGCAGCGTCGTTTGAATGCATCCATCCCACAGCAGATCATTCGTGGTGAAGTCGAGAATCGCCTCAAGCGTTTGGGCCGTACCGCCAAAGTGCACGGTTTCCGTCCGGGCAAAGTCCCATTTAAGGTGTTGGAGCAGCAATACGGTCCGTCCGTACAGCAAGAAGTGCTAGGCGACAGCTTGCAACGTTCCTTCGCTGAAGCCGCTATCGCAAACAAGTTGCAAGTGGCGGGTTATCCTCAATTCGAGATCAAAACAGCTGATTTGAACGCCCCTGAGATCGAGTTCAGTGCAACCTTCGAAGTTTATCCAGAAGTTACGATCGGCAATGTTGGTAACGAGAGCGTGACACGCGCCACTTTCGCGCTGAGCGAGGCGGATGTCGAGGCGACCATCGCTACCTTGCGCAAGCAACGTGCAGAGTTCAAGAAGACTGACCGTGCCGCGCAGAAGGACGACCAAGTCAAGATCGACTTCGTGGGTACTTTGAATGGTGAGAAGTTCGAAGGCGGTGAAGCGAAAGACTTTACCGTTGTGCCTGGTGCGGGCCGTATGTTGCCTGAGTTCGAAGCAGCAGTCGTGGGCATGAAGGCCGGCGAGACCAAGTCATTCGACATGACCTTCCCTGCGGATTACCACGGCAAGGATGTGGCAGGTAAGCAAGTCACATTCACTATCACCGCGCATAGTGTGGAAGAGCCAATCCTGCCAGAAGTGAATGCCGAGTTCGCCAAGGCGATGGGCGTCGCAGAGGGTGATGTCGAGAAATTGAAGCAAGAGATCCGCGACAACATCGGCCGTGAAGCGCAACGTCGCGTCAAAGTGCGTAACAAAGACAGCGCCATGGAAGTGTTGTTGAAGGTCGCTCAATTGGAAGTGCCGAAGGCCTTGCTAGATAGCGAATCTGAGCGCCTGATGGAGCAGACACTGCAAGACATGGGGCAGCGCGGCATGAAGATCCCTAAGGGCATGAAGTTGCCCATCGATATGTTCGCTGAACGTGCGACCAAGCGCGTCAAGCTGGGCTTGATCTTGGCTGAGTTGGTCAAGAAACACGAGTTGAATGCAAAACCAGATCAGGTGACTGCCTTGATCGAAGAGTACGCATTGAGCTTCGAGCGTCCTGAAGAAGTCAGGTC
>PNNY01000090.1 GCA_013824485.1 Sideroxydans sp. | reverse complement strand
GCCAGATGAAAACGCTCGGAACACTGGATGAAAGTAGGCTTGCGTTCCTTCCGCCAAGACACTGGCAAGCACATGAATTTTGCTTCTTCCTGCATGACAATCTCGCACGTCTTCTTATCGAGTACGAATCGAGCGGCGCCCACAACTGGGTAACAGAGGCCTTTCATAAGGTGCTCGCCGAACACAACGTGAACGATGGCGAGGTCGACATGCTCTCGTTTATGAAGGAGCACAATCTGATCGAACCCTATAGGCACCACCTCGTCAGTCACCTAGTTCTCGCACTAACGAGCGACATGCTTCACTTCCTGTATGAAGCGCTTACCTGTTTCGAGAAGAGAAAGTTTGCTGTCGCGTTCTCACTATTGCGGAAGCCGCTCAAAGAAAACCTTCTATTCTTGTCGTGGCTGCTGGGTAACGAAGCCGATTTCCTGGAGCGATTCGCCGCAAATAATTATCAAACCCTTAACGGGCTTGGTAAGGATCAACAGACGTCAATTCTTGCCGCTGCGATCAAGAAACTAGCCACGCCCGATGCTTTTGACGCCGAGACTCTCAGGGATATCATCTTTTCTAAGACTGCGAGTTCTGGATATGAGCCTGTATGGCAACGCGCCACACACCTGATAACGTCCCAAGGCGAGCTCCTCAAGACCGAGGACTACACCATCAACTTCATCTTCGAGCGCCCTGACGCCGACCACTATTTCGATCTCCTCTACTCGAAGCTTCCCTACTTGCTGATCTTTGTCACACAAGTAACCCTCGAATGCTTCGGCTTGATCCTCAAGGTCAACGAGAAAACATTCAGCCATCTCGTGATAACAACCATGGGCTGTTATGAAGCTCTATTTCTTCGAGGCAGCACTCAACCAATAGCTCGTATGCTAGACAAGAGCCTCAAGCCATTCCTGAAGTGCATCCACTGTGAGGCACCCTTGCGCATAAACAGAAGTAACGCCGCGCATCTCTACTTGACCGAACAAATGCAATGCAAGGCCTGCGGCTTAGTTTCGCAGGTTCCTCTCTATTGGCTGTTCTGTGTGGGCAAAATTTCAATAACGAGAGAAGAGGATCCCCATGCTGGCTAACCAATCGTTACAGGGGACCCTCCGCCTATCGGCGGTGCGCCCTGAACTCAAAACTTAGGTCTCCCGTGGAACGCGACCTACCCTCCTACATCAAGCGCTATATGGTCGCTCTAGGAACGCCTGCCATTACTCGATGGAAGAACGATCAGACTCATCGGGAATTGGCCGAAATGCGTAGCATGCAGGTAATCGAGGCTCCTTGGGAAACTGAACTTTCCACAGTCGGCGTATCCCGAGAATTCGGGTTTTTGCGAGACTTTTGGAATCTGTTTCATGAGTGCATTCAGTCATGCCAAACTCTCGACCTCGTTCGAGATCTCGCATCCAAATCCATAGATCCCATGGAGCCAGAGCGACATACAGCCACCGTGACTTTTTGGATGGAGACCTATTTGAACGAGGTATATATCTTCCAATGCAGGTTGCTTGATCTCATCAAGTTCATCCAACGCCGCTACAAGAAGGATGCTGACTTCACCGAATTTGTCACTGAAGTAGGTGATTCTCTCGCGGAGTTCGTACAAGAACAGCTGGCGCCCCTCATCAAAGATCGAGGCTCACACGTTCACGAGCACCGTCATCGGCTGGCAGACCCGGAATTGGCGAAGCTGACCCTCCTAGACACAATGATTGATGTTCTTGGTCACGCAGAGCTGAACGATATGCGGGAGCAATCGCGGAAGGATACGGCGGCGTGGTTGACTACCCAAGTTCGACACTTCTCCGATTTGGCGTGGCATCTGTTCAACGAGGTATGTCGGGGATTCTCTGATGGAATCCTGCTTGATATCGACAGGATCATCGTACCCCTTCATCTTAAGGATAGCCCACATGCCTTACATGAAATGCGGCGATCCGGCATCTAACAATTTTTTTCAACGAACTGTCAAAAGGCTGCGCTTCTTTCCATCTGCCGAGTTCGAACGTGTTTGTCTGCTTTGGTCAGCTTAGCTGCCTAATTCAACCACATGGGGATTTGTCCGCTTTGGCCGTACAACCGCCGTCTCTTCATCGGCCACAACGGACGTTTGATGTTCCTCTCACATATGTCCGCTGTGTTGGTCTAAGCGGTCATACAAGATATATTACTTCTATCGCCGTGTCAGACCGCCCCCCATAGCGATCATTACCATCTGTCCGCTTACCTGCAATCACAATATTGAAAGTTCAATGACAATATCTCGGCGTAAAATATTGAGCAATCGCCATAGCTCTGGATCTTGCGGATTTTATTTATAAATTGGTCTGCCCCTTAGTCTTGAGTGCTTTATTGAAAGGAATTTTGTGGCAACAATTAAAGATGTTGCCCGCTTGGCGGGCGTTGGTTTAGGGACTGCTTCGCGAGTGGTTAGCGGCAAGGGCTCTGTTTCCCCATCCACGGCAGCGCGAGTAAGGAGGGCAATCGAACAACTTGAGTTCCGTCCTTCCCATGCAGCCCGCTCTCTTCTATCTGGATCCTCGCAGATGATTGGGGTGTATATCCCGGTTCTTAAAGGTACGTTCTATACATCTATCCTGCAGGTCCTCGATATGGGACTCCGCGCCAACGGTCAACATATGGTCGTGGCTTTCGGACAAGGGGATGGTGATCCGAGACAACAAGCAATCGAGGGCATCGCATTCCTTATTGATCGAGGCTGCGATGGTCTCGTCATTATTTGCGATGCTTTGCATGACGATGACATCGTATCTATGCGCACACAACAACCCAATCTAGTCGTACTGAACCACTACTACAAAGTAATCAAAGAACAATGTTTTTCCGCAGATCACAAACTAGGTGGAAAACTCGCTGCTCGAACATTGCTTGATCAGAAACATCGTAGATTTGCCGTCATTGCTGGGCCGTCCTCCTCTCCCGACAACGTAGCCCGCATCTCCGGCTTCATGTCAGAGCTTGAAAAAAATGGAATCAACACAACTGGGGTCTTGATAATCGAAAGCAACTACTCCTCAGCAGGGGGAAGAGAGGCCGCTGCCATGTTGCTGGAGTCAAAACAAAAATTCACAGCCGTCTTTTGTGCAAACGATGAAATGGCTATCGGCGCGCTGTCCAAATTTCAGGAGGCCGGCATCCCCGTACCTGGAAGCATCTCGGTACTGGGCTACGATGACACACAAACGGCAGAGTTCGCTTCCCCCGGCCTCACCTCGGTCCACATCCCGTGGGATGATGTCACCTTGAGCGGTCTTTATTGGCTACTCAACAAATGCTACGGCCTTGCCCTCCCCGTCAAACGCAAATACCCAATCAGCGTAACACTGCGAGCTTCAGTTGCGTTCCCGCAGATCAGGAGACGCTCCTAGACTCCAAAATATCTCCCACACGCCTTCATTTTTCGCTAGAATTGGAAAGCTTTCCAATTGGTGTTGGCCGTAAATGGGCCGTGATGCCACACTTAACTATCGAGTGAGTTACCGAATTTTCGACCTAACATCAATATGACTCAAAATAATAACGGGGCACCTTACATTATTGAACGCAGCGACTTTCCAGCTGACTTTCGTTGGGGATGTTCAACTTCGTCTTATCAGATCGAAGGCGCCGCTTTAGAAGATGGGCGCGGCGAATCAATTTGGGACAGATTCTGCGCGCGCCCCGATGCCATCCGCGATGGATCCAGCGGCATCATTGCCTGCGATCACTACCACCGCTGGCCTGAGGATCTTGATCTTGCGAAGCAACTCGGCCTGAACTCATATCGATTCTCCATCGCATGGTCCCGGATATTCCCCGACGGTGTCGGATCGACTCCCAATCAAAAGGGGCTCGATTTTTATTCTCGGCTCGTTGATGGCATGCTGAAACGCGAACTCGACCCGTGGGCTACTCTCTACCACTGGGATCTACCGCAGGCTCTGCAAGACAAGGGCGGCTGGAACAACCGCGATACGGTTTCCGCATTTGTGCATTACTCAGATGTGATGAGCCGACATCTAGGCGACCGTATCAAAAACTGGATCACGCATAACGAACCTTGGTGTACAGCCTTTCTGGGCAACCACGAAGGCATCCACGCACCAGGCCTTAAGAACTTCAAGACTGCGCTACAGGTCTGCCATCATGTAATGCTGTCACATGGAGCATCGATTCCCGCAATCAAGACTAACGCACCCGCTGCACGAGTAGGAATCGCCTTGAGCTTGCATCCGCTCATCCCCGCGTCGGATAGCCAGGAAGACAGAGATGCGACCATTCGTCATGACGGTTTACGTAATCGCTGGTTTCTGGATCCATTATACGGCCGCGGTTACCCAGCAGACACTTGGGAACAGTGCGGCAATGATGTCCCAGTGGTCGAAGTTGGAGACCTTCAAGTCATTGCCACCCCAACCGATTTTCTGGGTGTGAACTACTATTTTCCGGAGCGTGTCGCAAACGCCCCGGGAACTGGGAATATCGCCACGCGCGTTATCGATCTTAAGAATATCGAACGCACAGATTTTGGTTGGGAGGTAAATCCTGATGGATTGGTTACTTTGATTGCACGAATCTCCCAAGACTACGCGCCCGCTGAAATCTACATTACAGAGAACGGATCCACCTACGACGATGTCGTCACCCCAGACGGGAACATTAACGATGTTGAACGGCGTAGCTATCTAGCTCGCCACCTAACATCCGTGAAGAATGCCATCTTGAGCGGCCTACCCGTCAGAGGATATTTCGCGTGGAGTCTGCTCGATAATTTCGAATGGGCCGAAGGCTATAACCGGCGCTTTGGATTAGTATATGTTGATTATCCAACGCAGCAACGAACACTAAAACTCAGCGGCAAGTGGTACAAATTATTTCTCACCAAACGTTAGCAATGCGGTTCTGAAATAACATCTTGAGATGTCCTGCCGTTACGCCAACAGCGCACATGGTGTTATATGCCTTATGTAGACGCGAATGAATTCACACCCACATTCAATTCAACAGCGGTAATTAGGATAATCGCTTCGCATGTCAGCGATAGCGCAAGCAAACAGGCTTGGTTGCACGCCGCTAAACATTGAGCCTAAATACGCAAGTAGATGACGATGAGATATCGAGCCATAAAGACTACTTCATGGTTACTGACACTTGCGTTAGTAATGTCTTGTGGTGGCGGATCGAGTGGTGATGCAGAGAGTTCTTTAGGTTGCGGCGGGACAACATCGTCCACCGGGGCAACGGTTCAGTCCTGGGTCACCAGCGCGGATAAGAGCAAGTTGCTGGCGCGCCAGCCAGATCTGATCTTTGCGGGCTGCGCAATCGCCAGCAGCCACATTGATGTGAATCAGGACACTCACTATCAGACGATGGTTGGCTTTGGTGCCGCCATAACGGATGCCACAGCATGGGTCATTCAGAACAAGATGAGCAACGTGCAGCGCTCAGCGCTGCTGGATGACCTGTTTGGTCGTACTACGGGTATCGGTTTAAGTTTCATCCGTCTGACGATCGGAGCCTCGGATTTCTCTCTGAGCCACTACAGCCTGGATGATATGGCCGCAGGACAGACGGACTATCCCCTGACAAATTTTTCCATCGTTCCGATGCGAACTGCGGTGTTGCCGACTATCCAAGCCGCATTGGTCGTCAACCCCAACATCAGCGTCATGGCCTCTCCATGGAGCGCACCTGCCTGGATGAAAAGCAGCGACAGTCTAGTGACGGGCAGCTTGCTTCCGCAAGCGTACGATGCCTACGCCAGATACTTGGTGAAATTCGCCGATGCGATGCAAGCTGAAGGGATTCCGCTGTATGCCCTAACTGCACAGAACGAACCGAATTTCGAACCAGCCGACTATCCCGGCATGCTGCTCGATTCGACAGCCCGCGCCACGCTGGTTGGCCAGCATCTGGGCCCCCTGCTAGCGCAACGCGCCACACCGCTACGCCTGCTGGACTGGGATCATAACTGGGACAATCCGACTTCTCCGCAGGCGGTGTTGGACGATGCCACAGCTCGACCCTATGTGGATGGTGTTGCCTGGCACTGTTACGCAGGTGGTGTTGGCACACAGACCGCAGTGCATGATGCATATCCCGACAAGGAGACATACTTCACCGAGTGCTCGGGCGGCGACTGGGCATCCGTGTGGTCTGACAACCTGCTGTGGAATACGCGCACACTGGTCATAGGTGCGACGCGCAACTGGGCCAAGGGGGTATTGCTGTGGAATCTCGCGCTGGACGAGAACCATGGACCACACTTGGGCGGTTGCAGCAACTGCCGGGGTGTCGTGACCATCAACTCTGTCACGGGTGTCGTAACGCGCAACGAGGAGTATTACGCTCTGGCGCATGCCAGCAAATTTGTGCGTCCCGGTGCGCAACACATCGCTTCGAGTAGCGGCAGCAATGGACTGGATAGTGTCGCGTTCCGCAACGCGGACGATGGCTCGCTAGTGCTAATCGTGGCTAATGCTCACGCTGTGACGAGCAATTTCACCGTGCGGCAGGGTGGACTGACGTTTCCAGCATCTCTGCCCGCTGGGGCGGTTGCTACTTACGTCTGGACTCCCTAGATTTGCCTGAGGCGGCACTGAATTGACCTATTGAGAGGTCTATTGATTCACCTAGTCTCGCAAGTATGAAGACAAAATGAGCGAAGTCGGCTGATACCAAGACCCACAGCGATGTACGCTAATCTCTCACCACACCGTTGTCGCCACATTTCACTGCATCAGCATCCTTGGCAGCGCCTGCAACAATCTGAATGCTTGAGAATGCCGCAATGAGTGGCTTATCCGCAAGGATACCGAACGGCATAACCACTTTTTCCATATTCACACCCTGCGCAACAAAGCAGGCCATCGGTATCTTGACGGTATGTTTTGCATTGTCGCTGCTGCTCTTGAAGTATGCGCCGAGATCGACGGCACCTCCGCATCCGGCACCGCACCCCATCAAGACTTTCACCGCGCCTTGAGGCATTTGACTGATCATCATGTCAAACTGCAACGCGCCATTCGCCGCCGCATAGGAACGCAAATTGGTCGCCTGTGCTGAGCGCACATGGAATTGCCCGGCTCGCAACCAAGTGACTTGTTTTGCATCCTGTTGAGTGTTGATCTGTGTCGTACGGATCTTCAAGGCAGGTTGTGAAGTCGGCAACGCTATGACGGCATTCAAGTCATCTCCAAGCGCAGTTTCGGCCAAGCCGCTATCTGCACTCGAAATGTAAAGTGCATACGGCGCTTTACTTACCTGATTGAAGAGGGACAAGGTCGTCGCCGTACCACAACCAGCAACCGGCACCTCGGTGTCCAACTTGCCTAGCGTCGCCTTTTTGCCATAGTTCAAACCGTAACCCAACTCAAACAAAGGATCGTATTTCGCGTCCCCTTTGTTGAGCGCTGTCTGGCAGGCTGACTTAGGCCACGAGAATGACAATGTGCCCTGAAAGTCATGCTCGATGGCCCCGCCGGGCTTTCTAAACAAGACATCCGCGACTCCCTTACCCTCTGTTCCGGGCAACCATGCCGCAACAAAAGAGTCGGACAGGTTGAGCAGGTCGTTGACATACAGCGGCCTGCCTGAAAGAAGCACGGTCACCACGGGGACACCTTTACCGCTCACGGCTTGGAGAACTGCTGCATCCTCGGGGTAACGGCTGGTGTGTTGCAACGTGCCGGGGGCGGGGAT
>PNNY01000089.1 GCA_013824485.1 Sideroxydans sp. | reverse complement strand
TGTACCTCGGCGTTCTTGGCGTTGATCGGGTAGAGCTTACCCTTGAAGCCGCCTTGCAACATGTTCTGGAATACGATTTGACCGACTGCATCTTGACGGTCGCTAGCGCCGAAAACGGCCACCGACTTCGGAGCGAAGAGGGGATTTAAATAGTGCTTGCCCATGATTGTGTACGAGTAGTTTGGAGGTCTTGCTTGAGGTCGTTATGATAGCACCGCAGCACTACAAAATAATGACGGAGTGAACCGTGCAAACCGCTTATATCAGCCATCCGCTTTGTCTCAAACACGACATGGGAGCACACCATCCGGAGTGTCCAGCACGCATCCATGCGGTCGAAGACCAACTCATCGCCTCGGGATTGTTCGGTTACCTACAACATCACGATGCGCCTGAGGTGACTCGCGAACAACTTTTGCGCGTGCACGATGGCGCCTATCTGGACGACATCGCCGCCAAAGCGCCTAAAGAAGGCATCTTGGATCTGGATGGTGACACCATCATGAACCAGTACACCTATCCTGCCGCATTGCGCGCCGCTGGGGCGGTGGTGATGGCGGTGGACATGGTGATGGCACAGCAAGTCGAGAATGCTTTTTGCAACATCCGCCCGCCCGGTCACCATGCCGAACATGCCAGAGCCATGGGCTTTTGCATCTTTGACAACGTCGCCGTCGGTGCTGCCCATGCGCTGGCTGCTCACGGTTTGAGCCGCGTCGCCATCCTCGATTTCGATGTGCACCACGGCAACGGTACGGAAGACATCTTTCGTAACGACCCGCGCGTGATGCTGTGTTCCACCTTCCAGCATCCTTTCTATCCCTATTGTGGTGCGGATAGCAGCAGCGACCACATCATCAATGTGCCGCTCAAAGCGGGCACCAGCGGGGGAGAGTTCCGTACGGCAGTGGTCGAGCAATGGTTGCCTGCCTTGGAGAGATTCCAACCCGAGTTCATCTTCATCTCCGCCGGCTTTGACGCCCATCGTGATGACGACATGGGTTCCATGCGCCTGTCCGAGCCCGACTACGCATGGGTGACCGAAGAGTTGAAACGCATCGCCGCTAAATATGCACAGTTGCGTATCGTCTCCGTGCTTGAAGGGGGCTATGAACTACATGCTTTAGGTCGCAGCGCCATGGCGCATATCAAGGTGTTAAGTGGCCTGTAAGATTGCTTTAGGGTTGTGGCTTCAGTAATATTCGGGTCTCCGACGCATACACAGAGCTATAGAGATAAATGTTTGCGGCTCACTAACCTAAATCAACCTGCGCTTTGAATATCCTCCATCCCAAGCTCCTTGTCTGTTCGTCACTCCTTGCTTTGGCATCCTCGCAAGCGATGGCTGTTGGCATCGGTGAACTAACTTTAGCTAGCAGACTAGGCGAGCGCGTAGAAGCCTATATAGATTTGCAATTGGGTAACGGCGAGAGCATCGACGATGGTTGCTTGTCCTTGGCAGCAGTGAAAGAAGGCGCTGTCGATAGCAGCAACGCACTTCTGCAAACTGGTTTGAGCACTAGGTTCAATAAGACGACGCACAAGATCGAGATCAGATCCAAACGACCACTCAACGAGCCTGTGGCGGAATTCAGCTTAAAGATCCAATGCAAATCTTCGATCAGTAGCAACACTAAAGTATTTGCCGTGCTGCCAGAGTTTAGCGCTGAGGTAGTACATGCGGCTGCCATTGCGCCCAAACCCGTTGCACCCCGTCTACCTGTAGTCATCGTAGCAAAGCCGGCACCCAGTCAGGTCGATAGCGCCAAGCTATTGGAGGAAACGCCACTTGCCGTTGAGCCAGTACCCGTCCCTCAAAAGACCAGCAAAAAGATGGCCGCAGTATCGTCAGCCCCCAAGCGTTCAGCCCAAGGCAAGACAGAGTTCAAGCTGCAATTGAGCGGCGGGCAACTGGATATCTCCCGCGTCGGGAAATTGAGTGCGAACGACCGTGAGGTCATCTCGGCACAACGCAAGATGTTGGATGAGGACGACCAGACCGCGCACCTACTCGCCATGCAATACCAGATGAAGGCGATGAGCGAAGAGATTCAAACCATCCGCCAAAAGTTAGCTAGCTTGGAGACCGCCAAGATCGAAGCAAAGAAAGCAGAACCGCTGGTCTCAGCGGACACATGGCAACTCATCTTGAAGATATTGGCCGGATTGGCCGCCATCGGACTGACCGCATTCGGTGTGCGTCACTACCAAGAAATGAGGGCGCGCGCGCCGAAGCTGGAGAAACTGGCGGAAGAAGAACACTCGCCGCAGCCAGCCCCCGTCGGTGAATCCACCCTCAGTATCGTGCATCCCACAAGCTCTAGGCAATACCAAGCACTCCAAGCATTACAAGATGATTTGGATGTTCCAATATCAATGGCTGATGTAGACCCATCTAGCAAAGAAGAGCAGACCGTGCTGGAAGAAGCAGAGTTGTATGCCGTGTACGGACACCCAGACAAAGCCATCCGCATCTTGCTGGAGTTCCTCGTGCAACTTCCCAAGAGCGAGAATGCGTGGATGTTGTTGTTGTCCATCTATTCATCCAATGCGCAGATCGCCGAGTTCGAAAAAGCCTCGCGCAAATTCTTGAGCCACAACAAGAACAGCCCGCATTGGAAGACCATCCAAGCCTTAGGCCGCACACTGGACAAAGACAACGAACTGTACCAAGAAGAAAGCCATGAATTGGGCGCATTGTGGTTGCCATCCAAGACCACCAAGCAACGCCCTATCGGCGACATCCTCATCGAGTTGGGATATCTGTCCGCCCAAGACATGGCGAACTGCTTAGGCGAGTTCGATCCCAAACAGCATGGACGTTTCGGCAACTACCTGCTGACGCGCCGCATGATCAACCACTCGCAATTGAACGAAGCGCTACTGAAACAACAATCTGAGGATAGTGCTGAAATGGAAGCCGACGAAGCGGCTGATTGGTTGGCCGAAGATACGACACCTAACGAGGTCGCCACCGTAGAAGAGGCAGAACACCATGCCAGCGACGCCCACGAGCATGTTCAAGACAAAGCGTTCCCTATCGATTTCGTAATCGATGACAAACCAAAATTCACCGAAGAGGCTGTGGCAGTGGAAGAGTCCTCCGCCGAAGAGATTGCGCCCCCAGTTGCAGAAGATAAGGCACAACCTTTGTCATTCCATATTGACTTTGAACCCACCACCAACGAAAAGCAGAAAGAGAATATTTAGGTTGCTTGAAATATTGTGATGCAAAATAAACTAAACAGCGTTGCTTACGCTGCAGTGCCTCAAAGTAGTACACCGAATATCGAAGCTCCGCCTTGTGCGGAGTTTTATTTTGCAAGGTAGATATACCCTGTATTTGATTGACATGAATTCCACTAGCCTAAAGATCATCGACGACATCGCACAGATTCCCGCTGCGCAGTGGGATGCGTTGACGGGCAGTGATCCTATGTTGTCGCATGCCTTCTTCCTTGCACTGCAAGAGAGCGGCTGTACCACGCCTCAGTTTGGCTGGAAGGCGCAGTTCCTCACTCTATGGCAGGACGCAAAGTTGGTCAGCGCGATGCCGCTTTATCTCAAGATGAATTCGTTTGGTGAGCACGTGTTCGACTTTGCTTGGGCGAATGCGTATCAACAACACGGCTTACGTTATTACCCCAAGTTGTTGTGTGCCGTCCCATTTACGCCTGTGACAGGATCGAGATTCTTGGCGGCTTCAAGCGAGATGCGCGCTTTGTTGCTGTCACACGCATTGCAATACGCAAAAGACATCGGCGTGTCTTCACTGCATTGCCTATTCTTGAATGAAAACGATGTGGCCGAAGCACAGTCGCAAGGCATGATGTTGCGCCAAGACGTACAGTTCCATTGGCAGAATCCCGGCTATCGCGACTTTGATGAGTACCTTGCCTCGCTCAATCGCGACAAACGCAAACGTATCAAACAAGAACGGCGCAAGGTACAAGATGCAGGGATCACGCTGCAATGCATCGGCGGAGAAGGGGCGACAGCTGAACACTGGGCTTTCTTCGCATCCTGCTATTTGCACACCGCGCAACTTTATAACTCACCCCACCAGCTCAACGCCGATTTCTTTCAGCGTCTCGGCAAGGCTCTTCCCAAACACACCTTGCTGGTTATCGCTTCACGCGAAGGTCGCCCCATTGCGAGCGCACTCAACTACAAAACCGATCAAGCCTTGTACGGGCGCTCATGGGGCACATTCGAATTCCACTCGGGGCTGCATTTCGAAGTCTGCTATTACCAAGCTATCGAATACTGCATTGCTCACAACATCAAGACGTTCGAGGGTGGCGCAGGAGGAGAACACAAATTGTCACGCGGATTCTTACCCGTGACCACGCGCTCGGCACACTGGCTGGCTCATCCGCAGTTTGCACAAGCAGTGGAAAACTATCTAAAACAAGAGGCCGATGCCATCTCGGAATATGTGGACGAACTGAATGAACGGAGTCCGTTCAAAGCAAGCTAAGCACTCGATCAGGGATACTCGATGTCCTGCTCATTCCCCGCATAGAAATCCTGCAGTTCCGTGAGCACGGTCTTGATCTTGGTTCTTGAATAGATCTTTTTGATGATGGTGCCTTTCAGCTCTTCCATGCGTTCGCGCAGGATGGCTTGATGCTCAGGCGGTATCTTTTTCAGGAATCTTTCCCAGCCCGCTTCGACATCAGGACGCACTTCTCGTGTGTATTTGATGAGGCTCTCGATGGCGCTTTGAGACGTACGCGCAACGATCTGCCCGTTGCCAGCGATGGCGAAGATGATGGCGATGGCGATCGCCGCATTCGCATCCAGTTCGGAATCTTTTACCGGCCCATCGGAATTATGTTTGCGTAACCATTTCGCACAGTCGATGAGCTTCTGGTTGCGCCTTCTATCCAACAACTCGTTAGCATAGACCGTGTCGCCACTCCAATTCGAAGAGGGATCGGCGCTGCAGATCTCCATGAAGATGGCTTTGAGGTTGCGCTGTTGGATGAAGGGATCGTTGTCGAAATCCGAAACGAAAGCGACGTAGGGCAGGGCAGACAATTCCTTGATGTGACGGAACCCCATCTGGAACACATGCTCTGCGCCGTGTTGTAACAGGAATTCAAGCTTGGCGTCCTTGCCTTGCGGGATGCTGGCTTGGCTGAGTCCTAGCGAGATGCAGCCGATTGCTAATTGGAATGCATCTTGGATACCATCGGCGGTACGGTCGTTGGTGAACTTCTTGGCGACCAGCACCGTGATCCCGCACAGCTCATCAAACATTATCTCCGCTGCTTCGCGGCTATCCGCACGCTGTGCGAGTGCCTCTAGCGCTTGTACTAGCTGTGGCGGACGGGATTCGAAATGGGTGATCTGCATGAGGGTCAAGAGAAGATATCTTCGCCCAAGCTCGGACGACGGCCTTTCTTAGGCGTACTGACCGATTTGCTCGGCACTTGCTTACGCAGGCGCAGCAATAATTCCTTGGTCGTGCGGCCCATCGCGAACTCGTGCTCACGGTCTTCGTCGTCATCATCATCGCCGTCATCATCTTCTTCCGATCTGACTTGTAGCTGGTTCTCACCGGGCATCCAGTCGGGGAAGATCTCGAACAGCACGCGATCCCATGCCTCTTCATTACTGCGGGCGATCTCCAGTGCGAGTGGGATGACATCGTGGTCCGAAGTCGTCGTGCCGCTTCTGGCTGCCCCCAGATTGTGGATGTCGTTGGCGATCTCGATGATCTCTTCGGCGGCGGTGGAGAACAACACGGCAAATGCGGTCGTCCCCCAATCGGTGGAGAGGGCTTCGTGGATCAGTTCGGCGCGGCGTTCTGCATCGTCGGTGGAGAAGATCACACCGTGAATGTGTGCGAACAGTGACTCAGACAACACTTCTGGCTCATCCTCGATCCAATCCTCGTCCCACGTGGCGGCGAAGTAGGCCAAGCTCTCAGCCCATACTTTGGGCGGGATGAGCAGCGTCGCCAAAGACAATTTGCCGCCATCGAAAGAGGAGAGGTGCAGCGAAGCCACTTGCGGCTCCAATGTGTTCAACACCTCGACCACAGCGAGGTCGCCGAACTTCTCGGCAGTCTCATTGATGGCTTCTTCGGCGTGCTCGGTCGAACCGGCCAAGACCAGTTCAGTGATCTGAAGTTGTATCGCTGGCAGGTTCTTCTTATCAGGCATTGTCGTCTCCGCGTGAATCGAACAACTGTTCTATGTCCTCAGTCCCAGCCATCTGATCATCGTCTTCATTCTCAGCATTCTCTTTGTCTTCCTCTGCCTGCAAGGCATCGAGAGAATGGTCCTCATCCGTCCAACGTTTGCCGTTCTTGAACAAGAACGCGGTGACGATGGCTTTGCGGGCCAACTCAGGATTGTCGGAAAACACCGATGTCAGTGCAGCAGCGGTGGCCGAGTGGGTGGTCGATACCATCTTCACGACCTTCGCCGCATCGCCTTCGTCATATTGCTGACCAGCCACCAACAAACCGGCGACATCATCGAACTGCAAGTGCTCGACTAAAGCGAAGCTCAACAGATTCACATCATCGATCTCCGTGCCGTTGGCGAATTCGCCCAGCAAAGAATCGATGACGCGTTGATAGTTCTTACGGTCTGGCGGCTCACCCAGCGTGTCTTCGATCTGGATGCCAAGCTCACGCGACTGGTAAGCGAATTCGGGATGGATTCTTTTCATGTTTTTTGTCTTCTAGTGGATTAACGGTATTGCAATTACAGGGTCACACCGCAGCGAGTGAAGAGTGATCTCCACAAGTTCTGCGCTTCATTCTCAGGATCGATGACGATACGGTTGTTGAGGCTATAGTTGTATTCAGCGCGCTTCTGCGGATCGGACAACAACTCATACGCCTTCTTGATGGCGTTGAAACGCACTTCAGCGTTAGAGTTGGGATTCCTGTCCGGGTGATGGCGCATGGCCAAGGCGCGGTAAGCCTTTTTGATGTCGTCGGTCGAAGCTGTGGGCGACACGCCAAGAATATTGTAGGGATTTTCCAATGAATGCCTCCTGAGAGCGCGGCATTTTACCTATTAAGGCAGGGCAGGTGCAGTTAGTATTGAATCTAACCCATTAAACGCAGTTAGAAAGGCGACCAAGCATGAGATATAGGCACTACAAAGGCGGCATCTACGAGATCGTGTGCGAAGCCAAACTCGAATCAGACCCGAGCGTCATCATGATGATCTACCGCTCACACGATGGCTCGACCTGGGCAAGGCCGAAAGACGTGTTCTTTGAGATGGTGCAGGTGGATGGGAAGGCTGTGCAGCGATTCACGCTCATCAGTGAATAGGCAAAAATTCATCTTCCAGTATCACCAATCCCTCACGATTTAGTCCACAACATATGGACCTTGTGCTTATATCGAATTGACGTTTTTGAGCGAAAAGATATAGACCTAGGCATATACCATTTGGCATATGGTGAATGAATGTTCTAGCTGATAGGCTTCGGCACACTTCATTGCACACCAATATTTGCTAGATCAAGCCGATGTCCATTGACGAGCGAGACTACTACAACGAATCCCAGCAGTACCGAGATGCACGCCTTCCCGCATCGACATCAAGCTCTGCTCTCGAAGATGAATACTGGCGCTTGGTTTCTCAGAGACAGCAAGCCAAGATCAAGCTATTCATCTTTCTTGGCGTCTTCGTCTTGGCAATGGCCATCTTTTTTAGAGGCGAAGTCGTCGATTTCTTTAGGCAGACATCTGTCTCATCGGACACAACAGACAACGCCGAACTCAGCACCCCAAACCAGACCTCGGCTCGTACAAACCCTCAGGAA
>PNNY01000088.1 GCA_013824485.1 Sideroxydans sp. | reverse complement strand
GCCGCGTCGCAATTTTTCGTTCGCGCCTTGTCTTGCTTAGAACTTTGAATTTATAGAAGCCCCCTTTAACCTGCCCGACCTGCCAAATGGCTATCACGGCTTATGGCTATTATCGGGAGAGGGCGTCAAATCAAAGGGGGAAATAGAGGGGGATTTGGGTGGTTATTAGTAAAGTAGGAGGGGCCGTTCATTGCCAATCATCATTGATAAGGCATCCGCGTAGGTTCTATAACACCCCTACCCTGCTCACCACTGATACGCGCGGATAGCTGCTTCCAGCTCGGCCAAAGATTCTGCTAATTCTGCTATGGCTTCGTCCAGACCTGTTCTACCCGCCAACTCTTCGACCGTAGCTGCCGCCTTCATCGTGCGTTCAGCGGCAAAGATACCGACCATGCCACGCAGCGCATGAGCACTGTGACGGACTGCATCGGCATCACCTTGTGCCAAGCCGTTCTTGATCTTCTCAAGATGCGGCGGTGCGTCCTCTAGGAACAATCTGACGATCTCTTCGAACAGTTCTTTGCTGTCATCCATGGTCTGACGCGCCTTGCCGAAATCGGCTACGACTGCCTTGCGTGATGGCGTAACCGCTGTCGCTTCTTTCTTCACACCAGCCTGCGCCAAGCTATCCAACTCATGCCACAAGGCATCGGTGTCTATCGGCTTGGTGAGATAGCCGTCCATGCCCTGACGCAGACATTCTTCGCGAGCTCCCGCCATGGCGTGTGCCGTCATGGCGACGATACGGATATGTTTGCCCGTGTCCTTTTCCAACTCCCGGATGCGTTGCGTCGCTTCGTAGCCGTTCATCACGGGCATGTCCACATCCATCAGGATGGCGTCGAACTTGGTTTTCTGCCAATGATCCACCGCCTCTTGTCCGTTGTTTGCGACCGTGACGGCATGCCCCATCTTTTCCAACACACGGACGGCTAACAACTGGTTCACTGCGTTATCCTCGGCCAACAACAGGTTCAGCTTTTGTCTCGTCTCACGCAAAGAATGCCGCGTGATGAGCGGGGTGTCTTCTTGCAGAGGTTCACCCAGCGAAGTCATGATGGCATCCAGCAACTCGGACTGCGACACCGGTTTCATCAGATAACCCGAGATACCCAATTCACGACAACGCGCAGCATGACCGCGCTGCCCCTCGGAGGTGAGCATCATCACCGTCGCACCGACATACTCAGGATGTTCGCGTATGCGTTCCGCCAAGGTGAAGCCATCCATGCCCGGCATCTGCACATCCAAGATGGCCAAGCCGTAGGGTTGACCCGCTACGGCTGCCCGCTGCAACTCGGCCAGCGCCTCGTCACCACTGGCGACGACTGTGGGGCGCATCTTCCAGTTCTTCAGCATCTCCTGTAACAACCTGCGATTGGTCGCATTGTCGTCTGCCAGCAACACAGGCATGTCGGCGACACGGCCAGTATGTTGGTATTCAGACATCGGATCAGCAGACAGTACCGGCATATCCAACTCGAAGTGGAAGACTGTGCCTTGACCCACTTCGCTCTCGACACCGATTTGACCATTCATCAGTTCCACCAACTGTGCCGAGATGGTCAACCCCAATCCCGTGCCGCCATATTTGCGTGTGGTCGACGTATCGGCTTGCGAGAACGACTCGAAGATGGTCTTGTATTTTTCCTTGGGGATGCCGATACCGGTATCCCGCACGTTGAAACGTAACCTGATCTTGCCATCGTGGATGGCTTGAATGACGTTCACGTCCACCTCGATCTCGCCTGACTCGGTGAACTTGATGGCGTTGCCAACCAAATTGACGATGACTTGACGCAAACGCCCAGGATCGCCCATCAATTTATCGGGCACATCTGTGGCGACATGCAGTAACAGTTCCAATCCTTTTTGATGAGCGCGCACAGCAAGCGAGCGCATGGTGTCCCGCATCATCTGCTCAAGCGAGAACTCGATGTTCTCGATATCCATCTTGCCTGATTCGATCTTGGAGAAATCGAGGATGTCATTCACGATGTGCAATAGCGAATGGGCCGACGATTTCACGATGTTCAGATACTCCTGCTGCTCCTTGTTCAACTCGGTATCCAAGGCCAGATCGGTCATGCCGATGATGCCGTTCATGGGCGTGCGTATCTCGTGGCTCATGTTGGCGAGGAAGTCGCTCTTGGTCTTGGCCGCTTGTTCTGCCGCACGCTTGGCTTGCATCAAGACTTCTTCGGCTTTCTTGCGTTCACTGATATCGCGCACGGTGGCTTGTAGCGCTGGCTTACCATCAAGCACCATGGCGTTTAGCAAGACTTCCGCATCGAATTCATCACTGTTATCCACTCGTTTATGTTTCCACTCGAAACGATGACTGCCATCTTTGAAAGCGATATCGATGTGCATCTTGGAAAGCATGGCTGAATCGATACCTGCTGGCTGATCCACTCCGCCAGGCTGCATCTCGGGAGAGATGTCCGTCGGCGTCAAGGTGCTGAATTGTTCGCGTGTCGCACAACCAAACATCATCAGCGCCGCTTGGTTGCAATCAAAGAATCCTCGCTCGTTCAGCAACATAACCGCATCACTGGTGGACTCATACAAGGTACGCATGCGCGTCTCAGATTTGTGCAGCGAATATTCGGCCTGCTTGCGCTCCGTGATGTCAGCGTTGGTCCCCGTCATACGCAAGGCTCGACCTTGTGCGTCGCGCTCCACGACTTTGCCGTGGGTGGATATCCACAACGATTCACCCTCACCGTTCTTCACTCTATATTCGGCGGTGTAATACCCCGACGCGCCCTTCAGAACAGGTGCCAAGTTCTTACGTGCAGCTTCACGATCATCAGGATGGATGTTGTTGAACAATTGCTCCACGGTGATCATGGTTTCTTCCGAGACACCATTCAACATCTCAGACCAACGACTGCTCAGGTAGATGCGGTCATAGCCGATATCCCAATCCCATAGCGCAAGGTTGGAACCTTCCAGCGCGAGATTGAGGCGCTCTTGAGTGAGGCGCATGAACAACTCGTTCTTCTTACGATCCGAGATATCTTGAAAAGCGATCACGATGTTTTCTAGTTCGCCGTTCGTCGAATACGCTGCTTTGGATGAGAGCGCGACAGGGAAGGTCGTGCCATCTTTACGCACGAACACCTGGTCATCCATGCGTCCTTGCCCGAAATCGTTGACCATCTTATATATAGGACATTCCGCCGCAGACAGATGTTCGCCCGACGCCGTCTTTGAATGGATGGTGTCATGCACGGGCATACCGATGAACTCGTCACGCTTCCAGCCCAACATCTTCTCGGCTTCCGAGTTCATGTAGATGCAACGTCCTCGTGCATCTTGCACATACAAACCCTCACCCAAGGTCTCGCTGATACGCTCATAGAATGCACGCTGCACTTCAAGCTTCTCATCCATCTCTTTGCGTGCGGTGATATCGGAGCGGATGGATATGTAACGCAGGGGCTTACCTGCGTTGTTCATGAACGGGACGATGGTAGATTCGACCCAATAGAAACTCCCATCCTTGCTGCGATTCTTCACTTCACCATGCCAAATCTGGCCGCGCGCGATGGTAGACCACATCTCTTTGAAGAAACTGCTGGGATGGTGACCTGAGTTCAACACGCGATGATCTTGCCCGATCAACTCTTCACGGTTGTATTGACTGATCTCAAGGAACTTACTGTTTGCGTAGGTGATCTTGCCAGCCGCATCGGCGATACTCACGATGGAGTGCTGATCGAGTGCGTATTTCTGGAACTCCAACTCACCCAAGGTCTGCTTCAAATGGTCGTAGGCTTTGCGTAGATTGTCTTCCGTCTCGACACGCAATGTGATGTCTTGGAACGATACCAAGGCACCCGTGATCTTTCCATCAAGGATGATGGGGCGCGAACGACACTCAACGGGGATATACGCCCCAGCATGATCCACAAAGTGCGTCTTGCCCTCGAACGGCACACCTGTCGCGATCACACGTAGATGGGGCGTACCCTCTACTGGAAATGACGAGCCATCAGGTAAGGTAGGCTGCACCTTCTCGTGCACCAATTTACCCATGATGTCTTGCTCACGCCATCCCAGCACATTCTCGGCTGCCGCATTCATGAAGGTGAGCGCCCCCTTCGTGTCTGTCGCGTACACGCCATCACTTAAGGTATTGAGCAAAGTACGCGTCGTTTCCGCGTTCTGCACGCGCATGCGCTCGTTCACCGCATTCAACTCGCTGGAATTCATCAGCAATGCGTTTTGCAGCATGTGCTGTTCTTTATCGACCTCGACGTAATAGCTATCGACGGTGTCGATAAAGGCCTGCAAGGCCTCATCGGGCTTGAAGTCCTTTCCGAATTGGCGCTTCAGTTGGCGTTCGAGCAAACGATGCATAGCGTTCTGCTTATTCGTAGATGGTGGTCAAGGTCATGGTCTGGTTATGCAACTGACAGTGCATCACGTCACTGAACGGTGCCAACTCGCCGTAAGAATAGAAGCCGGTGATGGCGGTCGCCTCGCCCAAGCGTTCTTGCACGATCTCCAATTCCTCTTCGGTCATCTGCCCCATCACCAAGCGGCGACCGACACAACTGACCACCAGACACAATCCCGCCTCATCCTGCTTCGCGGGTTGTGCCGATTCTGCTGCCAGACCTGCGTTGTCGATCAAGCTATCCAGATTGGTTCGCATCAACTTGCAGAGATAACCACTCGGCACATCACCCGCAAAGGTGAGGCTCTGCGACACCTCATCCACCGCCAGCAAGGTGCGTATCAAAGGTTTGGCTGACTTGTTCTCTTGGATGCTCAAAGGGAAACGCAAACCGCTGGCTGGAAGCTCGTTCGCCATCTCACCCAGATACTTCTTATAGAGTTTCAAGGCAGGTTCACCGTCGATCTCATACACCACATTGCCTTTAGCACTGGTGACGACACGCTCTGCGCCAAACTCTTCCCACCCCGCGAAGCATCCACTCTTCACGGTAACGTCACCGTAAAAACCGATCGCAGCGATGCGGCCACTCTGTGCAGGCGCATCCGCCATCACCCATGTCTTGCCGAAGCGAGTGCCATCGCCCGCCAATCCACCAGTGACAGCCAAATTGGATTGGTTCAATCCCAACGCGAGTTCACTTCCGTTCACATTCAATCCATCTGAGAGTACGAACACATGGCGCAATCCTTCACCCTTTAGCGCTTTCATCAGATGCGCACCCGCATCGCTCGCGCTCACCCCTTCGATCACATCCACCGAGGCCAGCCGCACGCTGGATTGTTCCAGCTTGATAGCGGTGACAACGACGTCTTCATCACTGATCTCTACACCACTTACGCTGCCTGAGGAGGAGCAACCCACGATGTGCGCCTTGGGGAACGTCGCTCGCAGATCATTGAAGCAAGTCTCACTGTGAAAGAATTCATGATCGGCGAACGCCATCACCAGATCGGCAACAGCAGCAAAGTCAGGTTCTTTCTCCCAACCCGATTTAACAGACCAACGGATCTGAGCAGTTCTCATTTTATTCTCCCTTTTCAATCATTGAGGACGACTTCATTTGAATTCACGTGTTTGTTCAACTCACTCCCTAACCACTGTAATGCATCAACCAAAGCCTGATGATCGGCACGGTGGTCGGCACCTGATTGCTGCTCGATACGTTGCGCGATGTCAGAGATTTCTTCCACTGCGAATACCGACAACATCCCTTTGATGGTGTGAGCGCCATAGCGGATCTGTTCAGCATCGTCATTCGCGATCGCCTCTCCCAAACTGGCAAGATATTTAGGCGAGTCTTCCAGATAGATACGTACCATCTCCTTGAACAGTTCTTGATCATTTGCCATCAATTCCATCACACGCGGCAGATCGAATGTGTATTGAACTGAAAGTTGAGTTGACTTGATGCTAGCGTCAGACCCAAACGGATCGAGCGCAGTGGTTTTCACTCCTTCCAACTCGACCCATAAGGCCTCCGTGTCGATAGGCTTGGTCAAGTATCCATCCATGCCGTGTGCGATACATTCCTCGCGCGCCCCTTGCATGGCATGTGCAGTGAGTCCGATGATGGGGATACGCATCCCACTCACCTTCTCTAACGCTCTGATCTGCTCTGTTGCGCCATACCCATTGAGTTCAGGCATATCCACATCCATCAGGATGAGGTCATAGCTACCGTTCTGCCATTTTTCGACGGCGATGAGTCCGTTGCCTGCCACCTCCACTTCATGCCCGAACTTCTGCAATAGGCGCGTCGCTAGCGTTTGGTTGACACTGTTATCTTCTGCCAGCAACACACGCAGACTGCGCTTGCTCTGCTGTATCGTGTGGCGTGTGACCAAGGCCGCCTTATCCGTATTCTCTAGCCCGAGGGTATTCATGACGGCGGCGAACAGATCAGCTTGTGCGAAAGGTTTCAACAAGTAAGCACTGATACCCAACTCTTTGCAGCGCGCCGCATCGCCGCGCTGCCCTTCCGAGGTCAACATCATGATGGGTGCAGCCGTGAGTGCCGGATGTGTACGCAGATGTTCGACCACACCGAATCCATCCGTTGCTGGCATACGCACATCCAGTAGGAGGAGTTGATAATCTTGCCCTGCTTGTCTGGCCCTATCCAATTCTGCGATGGCTTGCTCTCCGCTCTCGACGGCATGTGGCCGCATCTTCCATCCCTGCAACAACTTGACGGCGATCTCGCGGTTGGTCGCGTTGTCATCCACGACAAGTACATTCATATCCACCAACATGCCCGCCTCGAACCTCGGCTTGGCGTTGTCTGTGGCGCGCTCTAACAAGACTTCGACATGGAATGTGCTGCCCTTACCCACTTCGCTTTCGACGCGGATGTTGCCCTGCATCATCTCTACCAATCGAGTCGAGATGGTAAGACCCAGTCCTGTGCCGCCATATTTGCGTGTAGTCGAGGTGTCTGCCTGCGAGAACGATTCAAAGATCGATTGTTGTTTGTCCGCTGGGATGCCGATGCCGGTATCACTGACACTGATACACAAGCCAATGTAGCGTGCATCCACATCCCCTTCACGCAAGGAAGCGCGCACCACGATCTCTCCCTGCTCGGTGAACTTGATCGCATTGCCGATAAGATTGAGGATGATCTGACGCAGACGACCTGGGTCACCGATGATCCTCTGCGGGATCGCTGGATCGATATCGAGTAACAGTTCCAAACCTTTCTGATGTGCACGTAAGGCGATGGTGCGCACGGTCTGGGACAACATATCCTGCGGGCAAAACTCGATGTTCTCTATTCCCATCTTGCCCGCTTCGATCTTGGAAAAATCCAAGATGTCATTGACGATGGTGAGCAGAGAATCCGCCGATGTCTTGACCAAACCTATGAACTCGCGCTGTTCAGCATTCAATTCGGTATCCAATGCCAACTCGGTCATCCCGATGATGCCGTTCATCGGCGTACGTATCTCGTGACTCATATTGGCAAGGAAATCACTCTTGGCTTGGCTAGCTTCTTCTGCCACCACTTTCGCTCGCAACATATCGCCTTCTACTTGCTTACGTTCGGTGATATCGGAACGGATGGACACATAGCGGATAGGTTTTCCATCCTCGTCCATGAAAGGCACGATGGTGGAATCGACCCAATAGAAGGAGCCATCCTTACGCCGATTCTTGACCTCGCCCTGCCATACCTCGCCATGACCGATGGCCTGCCACATTTCCTTGAAGAAACTGCTCGGGTGATATCCCGAATTCAACATGCGATGATCTTGACCGATCAGCTCTTCACGCGGGTATTGGCTGATCTCAGTGAACTTGTCGTTGGTGTATAGGATCTTGCCACTGCGGTCTGCGATGCTGACGATGGAATGTTGATCCAGCGCGTACTTCTGGAACTCGATCTC
>PNNY01000087.1 GCA_013824485.1 Sideroxydans sp. | reverse complement strand
GGGACATGGGCATCACCCAAGTCATCCGTGGCGATGACCACGTGAACAACACCCCTCGCCAGATCAACATCCTCAAAGCGCTCGGCGCGACTGTTCCCAGCTACGCTCACCTGTCCATGATTTTGGGCGACGACGGCACCAAATTGTCCAAACGCCACGGTGCGGTCAGCGTCATGCAATACGACGAAGATGGCTACCTGCAAGAAGCCGTCATCAACTACCTCGCCCGTTTGGGTTGGTCGCATGGTGATGACGAAGTGTTCTCCGTCGCCCAGTTCTGCGAATGGTTCGACCTCGATCACATCACGCCCTCCGCTGCCCAGTTCAATACTGAGAAGCTGAAATGGCTGAACAACCATTACATCAAGCAGACCGACAACACCAAATTGGCCGAGATGGTTCGCCCTCGCCTCGAAGCACGCGGCATCAAAGTCAGCGACAGCCCTTCTTTGGCAGCCATCATCGGCTTATATAAAGAGCGCGTCTCCACATTGAACGAACTAGCCGATGCGGCTGAAGTGTTCTACATCGACCTGCATCCAGATGCTGCCTTGCTCGATGTGCAACTTTCCGCCGAAGCTATCCCTGCCCTGCGTGATTTCGCTGATGCGTTGAAGAACGCTGCTTGGGAGATTCCCGCCATCAGTGCCGCTATCAAAGAAGTCATCGCCAAGCACGGATTGAAGATGCCGAAGCTTGCGATGCCTTTACGTGTGATGCTCACCGGTCAAACACAGACACCATCCGTCGATGCTTTGGTCGTGTTGTTCCCACGTGAGATGGTGTTGTCGCGCATCGAAAACGGACTCAATAAAAAAACCGCGTGAGTCGCTTTACAAGGTAGGGTCGCATCACTATAATGCGCGCTCTTTTCGGGGGCACCCTGGGGGGTATAGCTCAGCTGGGAGAGCGCTTGCATGGCATGCAAGAGGTCAGCGGTTCGATCCCGCTTATCTCCACCAAAAAGAAAAAGTAGTACACGAAGTCCCCTTCGTCTAGAGGCCTAGGACACCGCCCTTTCACGGCGATAACACGAGTTCGAATCTCGTAGGGGACGCCAAATACAAAAGCCAGAAGAGAAATCTTCTGGCTTTTTCCTTTTCCGACCCAGCAATCTATTTTCGCAGAGGATCTAGTAGCGAAGACAATCCGTTGTGATCCAACTCTTGCATCAACGCCAACAACTGTCCCAACTCCCCTTTTGGGAAACCGGTTCGAGCGAACCAGTTCAGATAATTCCCCGGCAGGTCAGCGATGAGTCGCCCTTGGTATTTGCCGTAAGGCATGGTGCGGGTGACCAAGAGCTCCAAGTGTTCGTGGTTCATCTCAACCATCAGCCCTTCAGCTTGGCGAACGCCGCTGCCATCGCACCACCTACCGGTGCTTGGGCTGGCGCACGGTTCGCGGGTTTGCTACTCGCAGGTCTGGCTTGTGGGCGATTGTCGCGTTGCTCACGCGGGGCGGCATCTGACCTACTGCTCACCTGCCCTGCTGAATCAGTAAGACGCATGGTCAGCGCGATGCGTTTGCGTTTCTCATCCACCTCCAGCACTTTCACCTTCACCACCTGCCCTGCTTTCACCACGGTGTGCGGGTCTTTCACGAACTTATCGGCCAAGGCGGAGATGTGTACCAGACCATCCTGATGCACGCCGATGTCCACGAACGCGCCGAACGCCGCCACGTTGGTCACCACGCCTTCGAGGATCATGTCAGATTTCAAATCAGACAATGCCTCCACACCTTCTTTGAACGTCGCGGTGGTGAACTCAGGGCGCGGGTCGCGGCCTGGCTTTTCCAGTTCTTTCAAAATGTCGCTGATGGTCGGAATGCCGAACTTCTCATCCATGTATTTCGCTGGGCTGAGCGACTTCAACAGATTGCTGTTGCCGATGATGCCTTTGATGTCTTGCTTGATGTCAGCCAAGATGCGCTGCACCAGCGGATACGATTCGGGGTGCACCGCCGATGCATCAAGCGGATCGTTGCCGCCCATGATGCGCAAGAAGCCCGCCGCTTGTTCGAAAGTCTTATCACCCAAACGCGGCACGTCGCGCAACTCGGCACGGCTGGCGAAGCGGCCTTTCAAGTCGCGCTGATTCACGATGGCCTGCGCCACGCTGCTACTCAAGCCCGAGACGCGCGCCAGCAAAGGCACTGACGCCGTGTTCACATCCACGCCCACCGCGTTCACGCAATCTTCCACCACCGCATCCAGCGAACGCGCCAACTGGAACTGGCTCACGTCGTGCTGGTATTGGCCAACGCCGATAGACTTGGGATCTATCTTCACCAGCTCGGCCAGCGGATCTTGCAGGCGGCGTGCGATGGACACCGCACCGCGCAACGACACATCCAACTCCGGCAATTCTTTGGAAGCGAACTCCGATGCGGAATACACCGACGCGCCCGCTTCGGATACCACGATGCTGGTCATGTTCAACTCTGGGCGCAGCTTGATGAGGTCACGTGCCAGCTTGTCCGTCTCGCGTGAGGCCGTTCCGTTGCCGATGGAGATGACAGCTACTTTGTGTTTCTCAGCCAATTTGCTCAGCGTGTGCAGCGACCCATCCCAATCGTTGCGTGGCTGGTGCGGATAGATGGTGGCGGTATCCACCACCTTGCCTGTCTCGTCTACCACCGCCACTTTCACGCCCGTGCGGATGCCGGGGTCCAGCCCCATCGTCACACGTGGGCCTGCGGGTGCGGCCAGCAACAAGGCTTTCAGGTTGAGGGCGAACACGTTGATGGCTTCGGTCTCGGCCTTGGCGCGCAAAGCGCTCATCAGTTCCGATTCCAGATGCATGAAACTCTTCACGCGCCAAGTCCAGCGCACGGTGTCTAGCAACCAGCGGTCAGCGGCACGGTTCATGTCTTTGATGTTGAAGCGTGCAGCGATGCGAGCCTCGCAGGGATTGTGCGGCGCGCCCCACATTGGCTTCTCTTCTTCGCTATCCAAGCGTAGTTGCACGTCCAGCATCTCTTCACGGCGGCCACGGAACACCGCCAGCGCGCGGTGCGAAGGGATGGTGTTGATGGATTCGGAATAATCGAAATAGTCGGCGTACTTCTCTGCAGCGTCATTCTTACCTTCCAGCACCTTGGACTGCACCACCCCATGTTGCTGCACATATTCGCGCAACGATTGCAGCAGGTTCGCATCCTCGGCGAAGCGCTCCATCAATATCTGCCGCGCGCCATCGAGCGCGGCCTTGGCATCCGCCACGCCTGGGTTGGCATCGCCCGCCGCACTGGTGAAAGCGGCACGCAGATACTTCGCCCCCTCCTCTTCTGGATTCAACGTCGGGTTTGCCAGCAGCGCATCCGCCAATGGTTGCAACCCCGCCTCCAGCGCGATCTGCGCCTTGGTGCGGCGCTTGGGTTTATACGGCAGATACAAATCTTCGAGATGCGTCTTGTCCGTGGCCAGCGACACCGCCTTCAACAATTCCGGCGTCATCTTTCCCTGCTCGGTGATGGACGCGATGATGGCAACGCGCCGATCTTCCAAATCGCGCAGATAACGCAAGCGGTCTTCCAACATGCGCAACTGGATATCGTCCAATCCACCCGTCGCCTCTTTGCGATAGCGCGAGATGAAAGGCACGGTCGCACCCTCGTCCAGCAGGGCGATGGCAGCAGCGATCTGCGCAGGTTTGGCCGCGATCTCGGCGGCAAGGCGTTGTTCTATTGATGGAAGCATATTGAGTTTGGCTAGATTAAATCGGCCTCCGCATGGGAGGCCGATGGGTGAAATTTACGAGGGGCAGATTATGCCAAGATGTGATGATTATAAAAAATGTTGCGATGTTCTTCTGTTTAAGCGTTTGCTATTTCTTTGAGCGAGACAACTCAAACACTTTATCTTCCAATCGACCAACTTGCGAATCCAATTTATTAAGTGTCGTTGTTTCCGATACCGAATCCTTCTCGAGCTTGTCGGTCTTTGCCTTAACTTCTTTTATATCTTCGTCGTGCTGATCAACTTTACTTGATAGATGCGAGACCCACCAAAGTCCCACACCCAATGCAAAAATCACGGCTACTACATATTTCCATCCAGCCATAAGATGATTAACTGTGAGTGGAATTTTGCCAATTTCGCCATTGTCCTTAGGAACTGCTGGCGGGACTACTATTTCCTCGTCATCATACCTATCGCCCCAACCATCTCTAGTTCCGCCTGAATATGAAGAAGACACACCACCATACGTTCCGTACGTATTTGTGGCAACCTTGGCTGGTGATGGAGCACGTCTCCCTTGCGTTTGAATCGCCTTATGCTGCTGCTTTGCCATCGCCAATCCCAAGTTTGTCTACTTCGATACCAAATTTCACTGCAGCCTTGTCGTACTCCGCTTTCAGTTGCTTAATTGCATCAAATGGTGCGCCTTTTAAAGCAGGAGAAAAATACCTCTGTACATCGAGATTGGCATTGATTGATTCGTCTTCAGGATGATCTCTATCCATTGAGCCATCGTAAAACGACCGAATAATATTGATAAAGTCATCTTTTGTAGGATCTAACAGACCACCGTGTCCAACGTCTTTTCGATCTTCAAATGTTAAATGGAATTTTGCGGGAAACCCCATTGGCTTAACCGTAGTGAGGCTATTAACCAAAATTTTGTTGGATTCGCTCCCAGCATAAAATCTTTGCTCAGTAACGAAACCAATTCGCCGGATAGAAGGTGCTTTTATGCGAGCGTCAAATGTTTCCCAAATTGCTTTAAACCAAGCAAGGAATGTGTCAAATTTAAAATCAGCATTTAGCTCGTAGAGATCATAGGTGAAAGTGATGCTATCGAGATTGATGACTAGATACATTCCAGATGATTCATTGTGAAGCCGTAGCCCACTGCCTGTCGAGTCACGGTGGACTGACTCGAAACTATCAAGTGCTAATTGCTTACCTCGTAAAGCAAGTAGGTCATCAGTCAAAATGCCCGATTGTGTAGACATTCGAAACATTCGTTCAGAAAATGCGATACCAATAGTTGCCTTGAGTATTTTTGCCATGAATATCCCTATCTCGTCTTAATTTATTCGTGAATTATTGGTGCTTTATTCGCACACCGTCCACGCACAGAAGCCTATCAGCAAAAGACCATCCAGACCATATGCCAAAAGATATAGACCACCCTCTACACCTCGAGTATCACCAAGAATTCACTAGCCCATCATTGCAGATGAATTTCCCCAGGTCCTCTGGTGCGGTGGCAGGCGATAACAACAAAAAAACCAGAGCCGACATTAGATTCACACATCTTCAACAACAAATTATGGGCACTTGAGCGTTATAGCGCCACAAAGATAGAAATGCAGGTGTGCATATCTGCTAATAAGACATCCACTTCTTTATCGTTGTTAGGGAAAGCACCTGCTTCGTGCAAGTAATTGTTTCGCTTATTTACTATTTGAACCTGAAATATTTTTCTATGAGTCTCTGTAATATTGGAAAGCCCTGCAACTTTGTGGTCTCTTAACGCATAAAGATAAGGGCCCATAGCATTAGGTTTAGAGTTACTCGGACTGGTGCATCCGTGGTGATTAACAAAGGTCCTTAAAGCAGTATCCAACGCACGAGCGCTATGGAAAATCTCAAGAAGCCTTCTACGAGAATCTCTTCTTATCTTTCGTACCGCATGAACTTCACCAAATTCGGAGAGAATGACCGGATACGCGGTTGACGTAACCAAACAAGAACACCCCGCCAAAAGCGCCTGTATTGTTCTGACACGAATCTTATGTCCGCTCATTAATTCTCTTCCGTGTAATGTATTGGGCTCTCTTGACAAGTTCTTCTATGTCTTCCGTGGTACTTGGCTGTGCAATGATCCAACCACTAAAAGCGGCTACGCGCGCAGGCTTGTCTGGATCAGTTTTCATGGATGGCCAGTTGTCAGCCAAAAGAATAGAGGGCATTGTGTTGTAGTTCGCATAAGGTACACCGGTGTCCAGAATATATTTATCAATTAATCCACTTCGCCAGACACTTTTTAGGTGGCTATACGTCCCCTCATCGGATCTCACCGACACCACATTTGATCCGCTAATCTCAATTTCTTGCGCGACCGACCGTCTTTGCCCCTCACCAACTCTCTTAATATAGCCTCGATTACCTAGATCATCCATTATTGATTCAGCCGACTTTGATTCAAATTGGTGCCGCCTTCTTAGCATGGTAATTTGAAGTGCGGTTGTAAACTCAATCGAGTGCCTCGCCCTAATTTCTATTAGGTCATTCTGGTTAATGTTGGGTCTTGAATCACTAGTGGCATATCTAATTAGATGTTGCGAAGAAATATTGCCCTCAAGCACTTCATCAAAATTTCTAAGGAGGTTGTTTAGCGCACTGCTAGTGTTTAAGGTGCCAAACGCCACCATTCGCGTCTGAATTGGCAATGCCAGTCGGGCTGCTGTGATACGCGCTCTCAACTGGGATTGTTTTGTTGATTCTAAAATGAGATAAACAGCAGTCAACTTTCCTTCGCCACCAATTAGTATATCTGGGCCAGATATCAAAAGTGGGTGATCGGGCCTAGGAACGACGTGAAATGCATTCCCAACTGTTCTTTGTATTGTTGTTGCCAATTGAAAAGGTGAGATCATTGAATAACCTTGGTGTTTGTAATTAAAGAGGCCGGGTTCGCAGTATTTTCTCGCCCCACTACCATCTGTCCGAAGCCTATCAGCAAAGCCCAACCTCGCCTATATGCCAAAAGATATAGACCTCGCTCTATACCTCAAGCCTCACCAAAGAATCACCCCCCCGTCATTGCCGATGAATTTGCCCGTGTCCGCCGGGGTGATGCCTTCTATGACTTTTCGCATATCGGCCACGCTTTGTTCGACTGTGATCATGGCGTTGGGGCCGCCCATGTCGGTCTTGACCCAGCCGGGGTTGAAGGCGACGGAGGTGATGCCTTTTTCTTTCAGGTCCACCGCCAGACTTTTGACGACCATGTTGGCTGCTGCTTTGCTACTGCGATACAGGTAGCTGCCGCCGCTGCCGTTGTCGTCGATGCTGCCCATCTGGCTAGTGATGGTGACGATGAGTTTGAGTTTGCTGCGAGTGATCTGCTGGACGAAGGATTCGACCATCTTGAGCGGAGCCATGGTGTTGATGATGAATGCGTCCATCCATTCGGCATAGTCGGTATGACCAAAGCCGCGTTTGTCCGCAGCCGGATAGACGCCTGCATTGTTGATGAGTAGGTCTATCGCCTCATGGGATAGCGTGCACGCCAGTTGCTCGATCTGCGCATGGTCGGTGACGGTCAGTGCGTGGAGTTGGATGAGGTCGGGATATCGCGCTGCCAGTTTGTTGAGCGCATCGGCTTTGCTAGGTTCGCGGCAACAAGCTAGAACACGCCAGCCTGCCGCAGCGTATTGATTGCAGAATTCCAATCCTATCCCTCGGTTGGCGCCGGTGATGAGTAGTGTTTTCATGGTTGGCCTTGTTGCAAAATATTGAAGAGCGAGATATGCAGCAATTAATCAAAGGGGCTTGGCCCAAATCACATCCATAATCATTGACTGCACCTAGCTACTCCTCGCAATCTACCAGTAAATTCCACCGCCTGCCCCAAGCAAGAACATATAGTCCTCCGGCTACTCGCTTACTCATCTAGAACTTATTGAAGTACGAGTCGTTAGTTTTGAAGTTGCCATTGAAGACCTTGGTGAGGGTCAGTTCGTGGCCGCTGGTGGTGGTGCCTTGTTGCGTGAATTTGAGTGGCGTGGTGCCGATGGAGACGACTGTACCTCTACCGAACATTTCGAGTCTGCCGTACCAGCGTGTGCCACAAGCAAATTTGACACGGTATTCACCCAAGGGGACGAGTTGTGTCTCGGCTCGCTCACCGGCTTTGACGAACATCTCAAAGGTGGGAATACCTTCATTCCATGTTTCCAGTTTCACTACGCAATGCTCTTTCCCCCTCGGCC
>PNNY01000086.1 GCA_013824485.1 Sideroxydans sp. | reverse complement strand
GTGTCGCCTCCTATGCGGGCATCCCTTTGACACATCGCGACCATGCGCAATCTTGCATCTTC
This sequence comes from Sideroxydans sp., assembly GCA_013824485.1. Taxonomy (GTDB): domain Bacteria; phylum Pseudomonadota; class Gammaproteobacteria; order Burkholderiales; family Gallionellaceae; genus Sideroxyarcus. The sequence continues at coordinate 8,008 of PNNY01000086.1, read as the reverse complement.
GTCACGGGGCATCTCAAAGATGGTTCTTCTGATTTGGATTGGGACGCCTTGGCGCGCCCCAATCAGACCATCGTTGTCTACATGGGCCTTCACGGCTTGGACATCCTATGTGCAAAACTCATCGAGCATGGGTTGCCTACAGCTACGCCTGCTGCCATCGTGCAACAGGGGACGACGCAGCAACAGCGTGTCTTTACAGGGACGTTGGCAACCTTGCCTAGCATTGCCGCTACCGAGAAGCCCAAAGCACCGACCCTCATCATCGTGGGTGGGGTGGTCACGCTCAGAGAAAAGCTGTCATGGTTCAAGCCGCAATCAGGCCATCTCAAGTAAAATCCGCACATTAATGAATGGGAGCAAGTAATGAGTTTTACTGAAGCTGACGTACAAAGTGCGTTGAAGAATCTGATCGATCCCAACACCAAAAAAGATTTCGTTTCTGGCAAGTCCGTGAAGAACATCAAAGTGAATGGCAGTGATGTCTCGCTGGATGTATTGCTGGGTTATCCAGCACTCAGCGTGTGGGGTGAGATCAAGGCTATGGTCGAAGCGCATCTAAAGGCGAGCCTGTCAGGTGTTAGCAGCGTTAACGCCAACGTATCGAGCAAAGTCGTTCCGCATGCGGTTCAGCGCGGTGTGAAATTGGTTGATGGTGTAAAGAACATCATCGCAGTGGCAAGTGGTAAGGGCGGCGTAGGTAAGAGCACCACTGCGGTCAACTTAGCCTTGGCCTTGGCGGCTGAAGGTGCGCGTGTCGGCATGTTGGATGCAGACATCTACGGCCCATCACAACCCACCATGCTTGGCATCACAGGACATCCCGATTCCGAAGACGGTAAAACTATGAAGCCGCTGAGTAATCATGGTTTGCAAGTCATGTCCATCGGCTTTCTCATCGATGCGAATGACACGCCAATGATCTGGCGCGGACCGATGGCGACGCAGGCGCTTGATCAACTCCTTCGCCAAACGCAGTGGGACAATCTCGATTACCTCGTGGTCGATCTGCCACCCGGTACTGGCGACATACAACTTTCCCTGTCGCAAAAAGTACCCGTGACGGGCGCAGTCATCGTCACCACTCCGCAGGATATCGCGCTGATGGATGCGCGCAAGGGGCTGAAGATGTTCGAGAAGGTCGACGTGAAGATCCTCGGCATCGTGGAAAACATGAGCACCCATATCTGTTCCCAATGTGGCCATGAAGAACACATCTTCGGCGCAGGCGGCGGCGAGAAGATGTGTGCCGATTACAGCGTGGAGTTTTTGGGCGGACTGCCTCTAGATATTCGTATTCGCGAGCAAGCTGATTCGGGTACACCTACTGTGGTGGCAGAGCCGGACAGTAATCTTGCGAAAGTCTATAAACAAATCGCCCGTCGTGTAGCGGTGAAGATCGCTGATATGGCGCAAGACCACAGTGCCGTGTTCCCCAAGATCGTGGTTCAAAATACCTGATGCGTATTCTGGTTTCAAACGACGACGGCTACTTCTCGCCTGGATTGGCCTGTTTGGCACGACACCTTTCTGCTGTCGCAGAAGTGGTGGTGGTCGCTCCCGAGCGAGATCGCAGCGGCGCTAGCAACTCTTTGACCTTGAGTCGACCGCTCAATCTGAAACGCGCGTCCAGTGGTTTCTATTTCGTGGATGGCACGCCGACCGATTGCGTGCATCTGGCGGTGACTGGCATGTTGGACACACAGCCTGACATGGTGGTGTCCGGCATCAACTCTGGCGCGAACATGGGCGACGACACCATCTATTCTGGAACAGTGGCAGCGGCGACCGAAGGCTTCCTGTTGGGAATCCCCTCCATTGCCATTTCAATGGCAAAGCACGATCCACAGCACTACGACACTGCGGGACGAGTGGCGGTGGAGTTGGTGCAACGCTTTCAAAAAGAACAGCATTCGCAACCTTGGCTGCTCAATGTGAACGTCCCCGACATCCCCTACGAGCAACTGCAAGGTATGGAAGTGACCCGTCTTGGTAAGCGTCATAAAGCCGAACCTGTTGTGAAGAGTAGCAATCCGCACGGGCAGCCCGTGTATTGGGTGGGGGCAGCTGGCAAGGCGCAGGATGCAGGCGAGGGCACGGATTTCTACGCGACGTCACAAGGTCGCGTCTCCATCACGCCCTTACAGATCGATCTCACGCAATACAGCCAGTTGGATGCAGTGCGCTCGTGGTTGGGGAGTGCCGCATGAATTCGATGCACGCAGGCATCGGCATGACCTCGGCACGCACGCGCGGTCGCATGATCGATCGTCTGCGCACCCAAGGCATTCAAGACGAGACGGTGTTGGCAGCGATGAACAGCGTGCCACGCCATGCTTTCATTGATGAGGCATTGTCCAGCCGTGCCTATGACGATGTCTCGTTGCCTATCGGTCACGCTCAGACCATCTCGCAACCCTACATCGTGGCGCGTATGACTGAGATATTGCGCAACGGTAAACAGTTGGGACGTGTACTCGAAGTCGGTACGGGATGTGGCTATCAAGCGGCCGTGTTGTCGCACGTGGCGAAAGAAGTCTATACCGTCGAACGTATCCAGCCGCTGTTTGCCAAGGCCAAGAAACAGCTGTTCGACTTGAAGTTGCGCAATGTCCTCGTTCGCCATGCGGATGGCACTTCTGGGCTGACTGATGGCGCACCTTTCGACGGCATCATCATGGCTTGTGCTGCGCCCGCGCTGTCCGCCACGCTGAAAGAGCAGTTGGCGGTGGGTGGTAGAATGGTGCTTCCGATAGGCACTCAAGAACAGTTCTTATATTTGATCGAACGGGAAGCGACTGGCTTCCGTGAGACGCGCCTTGAGCCCGTGAAATTCGTACCTTTGTTGATGGGGAAAGCATGACAGCAGTTCGTAACATCGCGCAGCGCACTTTGTGGACAGTGACCTCGGTCGCCATTTTGTTGGTCGCCTGTGGCGCGCCTGCACCCAGTGGACGCAAAGCCCCCATCGTTGAACACGGCGTCTCAGATCCGCAATCGACAACTTCGGTCGTACCGCAAAAAACAGTTTCCCGCACAACCACCACTACTAAGATCCATGTCGTGCAGAAGGGCGATACGCTCTACAGCATCGCCTTCGTGAATGGGGTGGACTATCGTGAAGTGGCGGATTGGAACGACATCAAAGACCCATCCGCTATCAAGATCGGTCAGCAACTGAAATTGAATATCCAGACCGACGAGCCTGTCGTGCAAAAAGTTGAAATAAAACCAGCAGCACCATTCGCGCCTCCCAAATTAGGCGGTATCAGGAATCAACCCAAGGTTGGCAGATTGGCTTATAGCGAAGATGCGTTAGCCAAGGCTGACCGCATGCAAGATGATGTTGCGCAGCCTGCGCCAGTGGTGGTCGCCAATAAGCCGCAAGTTGCTAACACCGCAAAAGATGATGCGCCTGAAGAAGCGATGGAGTGGGGTATGCCCACCAGTGGCAAAGTCATTGCCGAGTTCTCTGAGAGCGCCAATCGCAAAGGGGTGGACATCACAGGCAAGCGTAGCCAAGCCATCGTGGCGAGTGCGTCAGGCAAAGTTGTGTATAGCGGTAGCGGGCTACGCGGCTACGGCAAACTCATCATCATCAAACACAACAAGACCTACCTCAGTGCCTATGCCCACAACGACCAGATATTGGTGAAAGAAGGCCAGAGCGTGAGCAGAGGGCAGAAGATCGCCGAGATGGGTAACACTGATGCCGATCAAGTCAAGCTGCACTTTGAGATACGCAAACTGGGCAAGCCAGTCGATCCAGCCAAGTACCTGCCGTTGGTCAAGTCTTGAGTGATAAAACCCTAAGCATCACCGACCACAGCCGCGATAGCGCCGGACTTCGTTACGTCTATCCAGTCGTCTCTCGCCGCGCAGGTGGTGTCTCCATCGGCATCAACCTCAATCCCAACAATGCCTGCAACTGGCGCTGCATCTATTGCCAAGTGCCCGACCTCACACGCGGTACCGCGCCTCCCATCGACCTGATGTTGTTGGAGCGGGAGTTGAGTGGTTTCCTGCATGAGCTTCAGCACGGCGACTTCATGCAACGCGTTCCTCCCGAGGCACGACGCATAAACGACATCGCACTCTCAGGCAATGGCGAACCGACTAGCGCACAAGAGTTTGCCGAGGTCATTGAAGTCATCGCCAAGCATAAACCCGCCGACCTCAAGTTGGTCCTCATCACCAACGGTAGTCTCATGCAGCGCGAGAACGTGCAGCAAGGCTTGCGCCGCATGGCGCAACTGAATGGTGAGGTATGGTTCAAACTGGATAGGGCAAGCGAAACAGGGATGGCGCAGGTGAACGACACCAAGATGACGATGGACAAAGTGAGTCAGAACCTCGCTATCGCTATCGAATGCTGCCCGAATACGTGGCTACAGACCTGCTGGTTCGCTTTGGATGGCATCGCACCCAGCAAGCAAGATGAGGATGACTATCTCGATCTGCTGGCATCGACAATACGAGAAGGTGTCAAGCCGCAAGGCGTTTTGCTTTACTGTTTGGCGCGGCCATCGCTGCAACTGGAGGCCCCTCGTTTGTCAGCCTTACCCGAAGAGGTGATGGGTAGGTTCGTTCAGCGAATAAGCGCACTTGGTTTGCCGGTGCGCTTATCCGTCTAAGTCACATCGCCGTTGAGAACGATGCCCCGTAAGTGTGGCTGGTTATGCCGGGTGTCATACTGCGTACAGCGTGGAAATCAACGGACTGACTCTCGGTGAAGTGGTACGACATTGAGACGGATAGGTCGCGTTGTTCTGAGCCGCCTGTCTCTGTTGCTTGTCCAGCAGCTAATTCCATCCCTATGTTGAAGCTTTCGGTGAGCAAATAGTCTGCGCCGAGTGAGCCAAAGAAAATATTGTTGAAGTAAAAGGATTTTTTCACATCGTTGATCTCTATCTCTCCGGGACTGCCCAAGATCGCATAGCCCAAGCCAGCGCTGATACTGAAGTCGCCAAACGATTTGCTGGCACCTAACTCTCCGAAATAATCATTTACCCCTGTTCCCAAGCCGACCGTCACATCCGCTGTGCCCAATTTCACCTCACCCCTGGCTGACAAGGAAAGGAACGAGTCATCTTCATTCATCAGGCTGTAGGTGAGCGAAGAGGTGATATCGCCTAGTCCTGAAGTGGTGAGGATGGGGGCCGGTGTTGTCGCCGTGGTGGTTTCTTTTTAGACTCATGGTGGTGGCTTTTTGCGACCTTGCCAGATGGGGCTGTCCTTGTGATGTAGGGGATGCTGATTTCGAACACGTATTTATCCGACTCGAAAGAAAAGGCGATGGGGATATCTCGCTGGCTGATCTCTTGCCCTGGCACAGAAGTGTCGGACATATCGGAGATGCCGATGGAAGCGAAACTTCTATGCTTGGGCTTGATTGGCGTAGTTTCTACGTGCTTTTCGATTATTGCTTCCGCAGGCTTGTCCGTAGCCATTTCTTCGGGCTTCTCTGGAACGACTTCTTCAGCCAGCGCACTGGCGGAGAAAAGGAGTGAGAGTGATAGCAGGGTGTTGCGTGCAATTAGGCTGAATTCGTGGTGTGGGCGGATTTTCATGCGCGGTCTCGATTGGGTTGTTTGAGGTTTTATGTGCTTATTCTAATGACTCGGATTGTCTGGAGTGCATTCGGTTCCCTGCGACAAACAAGCCACTGACTGCCCGTTGAGTCAAAGCCTAGCTTCGGTTACAATGCGCGCCCTGTTTATCCGGCAACCGCTGAATATTCAGGAATTCACACACTCGTTCATGTTGGGGTGTCCCTTGAGTCACATGGGGGATCAGGCTGGCGAGTGGAAGACTTAACCCTTAACGATTGGAGAATCACATGGCAGTAACAATGCGTCAAATGCTGGAGGCGGGTGTCCATTTTGGTCACCAGACCCGTTTCTGGAACCCAAAGATGGCCCCTTATATCTTCGGTCATCGCAACAAAATTCATATCGTGAACTTGGAAAAGACCGTCGTGATGTTCAACGACGCGATGAAAGAAGTTCGCAAGATTTCCGCAAAGAAGGGCACAGTTCTGTTCGTCGCGACTAAGCGTCAAGCACGCGAGATCATCCGCGAAGAAGCGATTCGCGCGGGTTCTCCTTTTGTCGATCACCGTTGGTTGGGCGGTATGCTCACTAACTTCAAGACAGTTCAGATCTCTATCAAGCGCCTGAAAGAGTTGGAAGCGATGATCGCTGACGGCAGCATCGAGAAGGTCTCTAAGAAAGAAGGTCTGGTCCTGCGTCGCGAACTGGAAAAGTTGGAGCGTAGCTTGGGCGGTATCAAAGACCTGCAAGGTCTGCCTTCCGCTATCTTCGTTATCGACGTTGGCTACCAAAAGGGTACCGTCACTGAAGCGCAGAAGCTGGGTATCCCAGTCATCGGCGTTGTCGATACCAACCACAGCCCATTGGGCGTTGACTATGTCATCCCAGGTAACGATGACTCCAGCCAAGCGATCCGTCTGTACGCACGTGGCGTAGCAGATGCGATCTTGGAAGGCCGCGAACAAGCGACCACTGAGTTGACTGCACAGATCGCAGAAGGCGCCGCTGCCTAAGCAGGCCCGCCGCAACAAGGGGGCGCAAGCCCCCTTTTTTGTAACTAGATTCTGTATTTGAATATTTTAGGAGTTTGATATGGCTGAAATCACCGCAGGTATGGTGAAAGAACTGCGCGAGGCAACTGGCCTCGGCATGATGGAATGTAAAAAAGCATTGGTAGAGACCAATGGCGATGCGAAGGCTGCTGAAGAGTTGCTGCGTATCAAGAGCGGTGCTAAGGCTAGCAAGGCTGCAACACGCGTGACGGCAGAAGGCGTCATCGGCGCATTCTTGTCCGTAGATGGCAAGACTGGCGCGGTCGCTGAGATCAACTGCGAGACCGACTTCGTTGCAAAGAACGATGACTTTGTTGCGTTCGCTAAGAACGTGGCACAAACCGTAGCGCAAGCTGCACCTGCCGATGGCGACGCATTGTTGGCAGCGGCATTGGTCAATGGCGCAGGTTCCGTGGAAGAAGTGCGCAAGGCATTGGTGATGAAACTGGGTGAGAACATCACTGTGCGTCGTTTCGAGCGTTACTCAACGACTGGCAAGTTGGCGACCTACCTGCACGGAAGTAAGATCGGTGTGATGGTGAATTACACCGGCGGCGACGAGACATTGGGTAAAGACTTGGCGATGCACATCGCTGCAAGCAAGCCAAAGTCTGTTGATTCTTCCGGTGTTAACCCAGAGGACATCGAGACAGAGCGCCGTATCGCGATCGAGAAGGCTAAAGAGTCTGGCAAGCCAGAAGCGATGTTGGAAAAGATCGCTGAAGGTACCGTGCAGAAGTTCCTGAAAGAAGTCACGCTGTTGGGCCAAGTTTTCGTCAAGGCAGAAGACGGCAAGCAGACTATCGAACAATTGCTGAAGAGCAAGGGCGCGACTGTGACTGCATTCAAGATGTTCGTCGTTGGCGAAGGCATCGAGAAGGTGGTTGAAGACTACGCTGCTGAAGTCGCCAAAGTCGCTGCTGAAAGCAAGAAAGGTTAAGAACCATGTCCAAACCCGCCTACAAACGCATCCTACTCAAACTCTCCGGCGAAGCCTTGATGGGCGATGACAGCTACGGTATCAACCGTGCAGTCATTGAACGTATCGTGGCTGAGATCAAGGAAGTGGTCGAGCTGGGCGTTGAGGTGGCGATGGTCATCGGTGGTGGCAATATCTTCCGTGGCGTCGCACCAGCGGCGGCAGGGATGGATAGAGCGACCGCCGATTACATGGGTATGTTGGCCACTGTGATGAACTCGATGGCATTGCAAGATGCGATGACACGTGCAGGCTTGGAATGCCGCGTGCAATCTGCGTTGAGTTTGGAGCAAGTGGCCGAGCCTTTCATCCGTGGCAAGGCATTGCGTTATTTGGAAGACGGCAAGGTGGTGATCTTCGCGGCAGGCATCGGTAGCCCGTTCTTCACCACTGACACCGCTGCTGCATTGCGCGGTGTGGAGATGTCG
>PNNY01000085.1 GCA_013824485.1 Sideroxydans sp. | reverse complement strand
CATGTGCACCGCGACTTTCTTTGCGTGCTTCAGCGGCCGTCATAGTGGCTTGTGCCACTTCGATCAAGTTATCCAACTCCAGCGCTTCTACACGCGCTGTGTTGAAGACCTTGCTCTTGTCTTTGATCTCGGTACGACGTACGCGCTCTGCCACTTCACGGATCTTCTTCACACCTTCCGCCATCAGATCGGGGAAGCGGAACACGCCGCAATGCAACTGCATCACTCGGCGCATCTCATCGCCCACATCAGCGACAGACTCCCCATTCTTCTGCTCTTCCAAACGAGCGAGTCGTGCCAAAGGACGATCCGTCGCATCCGCAGGGAGTGGTTTATGGTTGAGATTGGTCTTCAAGTCCTCAATGATCTGGCGCGCCGCAGCGCGACCGAACACGATCAAATCCAGCAGCGAGTTACATCCCAAACGGTTCGCACCATGCACCGACACACACGCGCACTCACCTACCGCATAGAAGCCTTGAACAGGCACATCAGGCGCAGTCCCTTGTGGCACCACGACTTGCCCGTGATAGTTGGTCGGGATGCCGCCCATCATGTAGTGCGCAGTGGGCACGACAGGGATAGGCGCTTGAGATGGATCGACGTGCGCGAACTTGAGCGCGATATCGCGGATACCGGGTAAACGATGACGGATGACTTCATCACCTAGGTGATCGAGCTTGAGCATGACATGGTCGCCATGCGGGCCACAGCCACGACCTTCTTTGATCTCGGTCGCCATCGCACGCGACACCACATCACGGCTCGCCAAATCTTTGGCAGTCGGCGCATAACGCGGCATGAAGCGTTCGCCGTCTTTGTTCACCAGATAACCACCCTCGCCGCGCACACCTTCAGTGATGAGCACGCCAGCACCATGCACGCCTGTCGGGTGGAACTGGTAGAACTCCATGTCCTCTAGTGGGATTCCTGCACGTGCCGCCATCCCCAGTCCATCACCAGTATTGATGTAGGCATTGGTGCTGGCAGAGAAGATGCGCCCAGCACCGCCCGTTGCGAACAAGGTCGCACGGGCTTGCAGGATCATCACTTCGGAAGTCTCGATCTCCATCGCGACCACGCCCAACACGTCACCGTCCGCGTCACGGATCAGATCGAGCGCCATCCATTCCACGAAGAAATTGGTGTTGGCACGCACATTCTGTTGATAGAGGGTGTGCAACAAGGCATGGCCGGTACGATCGGCGGCGGCACAAGCGCGCGGCACGGGGTTCTTGCCGTAATCCTGCATATGACCACCGAATGGACGCTGATATATCTTGCCGCTGTCCAAGCGGTCGAATGGCATACCGAAGTGCTCCAACTCATACACCACTTCCGGTGCTGCACGGCACATATACTCAATGGCATCTTGGTCACCCAGATAGTCCGAACCTTTGACGGTGTCGTACATATGCCAGTGCCAGTTGTCTTCATTGACGTTACCCAACGACGCGGCGATACCGCCTTGTGCAGCAACGGTGTGTGAACGTGTTGGAAATACTTTGGAAAGCACTGCGACTTTGAGACCCGCTTCGGAGAGTGTGAGCGCTGCACGCATGCCTGCACCACCCGCACCGACCACTACGACATCGAACGTTCTTTTTGTTATCGCCATTTCTTTATAGCCCCCAGAGGATCTGCATAGACCAGATCACATACAACACCAATGCCAAGATCACCAACACATAGATAGCCAAGCGGATACTTGCTAGCTTCACATAGTCCATCACGATGTCACGTACCCCCACCCAAGCGTGATAGAAAAGACTAAGCAAGAACAACATCGAGAAAGTACGCATCAGATTGCCAGAGAACAATCCCGCCCAAGTGTCATAACCAAATGATGGCTGCATGAGCAAGATGACCACGACCACCACAGCATAGAGTGCCATCACCGCAGCAGTGACACGCTGAACCAACCAGTCGCGCAAACCATAGTGCGCGCCCGTCACGATACGATTCACCATAACTTCACTCCCAAAATAACGGTCAACGAGAGGCTCACCAACATCACCCATTTACTACTTGCACGCGCCGCAGAGAGGTGTGAAAGCAAATGCAGGTCGATAGCAAGGTAGCGCAAGCCAGCGCAGAAGTGATGCAAGAATGCCCACATCAATCCGAGTAGCGCCAATTTCAAAATGGGATGCGAAAGCACTTCGGTAAGATTGGTGTAAGTCTCGATGGAGCGCAGACTTTGATCGAGGATCAAAAGTAGCAAAGGAAGTGCGATAAAGAGTATGGCGCCACTGGCACGGTGCAGTATGGAGACGATAGCAGGTAGGGGGAGCTTGATCTTATGGAGGGCTAGATGCTTGGGGCGTATCTTATTCATTGTCATTTCTTCCGCAGCCAAAAAATCGAATGGCGCAATCCTACACCTACGCATGGCGAGTGCAAAGTAATCGGACTATGATGTGCGCGAAAATTAATAATCGTGTATTCGATTTCCAATACTTCTTGTCGCTATACTTCTTCAATAGTCAACCACAGAGAGGGCACCATGAAAGCACCTATTCGCGTCACCATCACCGGAGCAGCAGGACAGATCGGTTACAACATGTTGTTCCGTATCGCAAATGGCGACATGCTTGGGAAGGAACAGCCAATCATCTTGCAATTGCTAGATATCCCAGCTGCTCAACAAGCGCTGCGTGGCGTCGCGATGGAATTGGAAGACTGCGTGTTCCCGATGTTGCAACAAGTCATCACTACCGATGATCCGCGCGTCGCTTTCCGCGATACTGAGGTCGTGCTACTGGTGGGTGCGCGCCCTCGTAGCAAAGGCATGGAACGTAAAGACCTGCTGGAAGCCAACGGCGCCATCTTCACCGAACAAGGCCGCATCCTCAATGAAGTCGCCGCACGGCATGTAAAAGTATTGGTCGTCGGCAATCCTGCCAATACCAATGCGCTCATCGCGATGAAGAACGCTCCTGATCTCGACCCACGCAATTTCAGCGCCATGATGCGCTTAGACCACAATCGCGCCATCGCACAGATCTCTCAAGAACTGTTTCAGCCAATCAACGACATCAAGAAGATGGTCATCTGGGGCAATCACTCCGGCACACAATACCCTGACCTCTCACATTGCGAGATCCGTGGCCGTAAAGTCATCGAGATTTTGAAAGACCAAGATTGGATCGAAAGCACCTTCATCCCGACTGTGCAGAAACGCGGTGCTGCTGTGATCGAAGCTCGTGGATTGAGCAGTGCCGCCAGTGCCGCCAACGCGGCTATCGGGCACATGCATGATTGGTTGTTGCGCTCACACCATAATGATTGGGTCACCATGAGTGTGCCATCGGATGGCAGCTACGGAATTCCTGAAGGTGTGATGTATGGCTTCCCTGTGACTTGCCGCAACGGTCATTACACGATCGTTCAAGGCTTGCCTATCAGCGAACTTGGCCGCAAACACATGATGGATAGTTATGCAGAATTACTCAGCGAACGCGAACTGGTGAAACACCTGCTGGGATAATAAGACAGTGAATCAATAAAAAGGCCGCTTGGATCAAGCGGCCTTTTGGTTTGTATCATCAATCCCCACGACATCACTGTACTTCTCAGCAATCTCGATAAATTCATCTTGTATCGCCACAAAGGCTTCGACGACATCAGGATCAAAATGCTTGCCACTCCCTTCGACGATGATCGCAGCGGCCTCTGCATGTCCCATTCCAGCCTTATACACACGGCGACTTAACAAGGCGTCATAGACATCGGCGACCGCCATCAAGCGTGCAGGGATGGGGATGTCGTCTCCTTTCAAACCAAAAGGATAGCCACTTCCATCCCACTTTTCGTGATGCCCCAATGCGATCTGCCGCGCGACGCGCAAGAACACACTCTTGGAGTTGACCCTATCTTCCGCTGCAGCGATCGCATTCCCACCAAGCGCTGCGTGGGTCTTCATCACTTCAAACTCTTCTTGGGTCAACTTGCCTGGCTTGAGAAGGATGTGATCTGGGATACCGACTTTTCCGATGTCGTGTAAAGGCGCCAGTTTATAGAGCAACTCGATGTTTTCTGCAGTGAGGAAATCTTTGAAACGAGGGTGATAACGCAAGCGCAACCCCAAGCTCCTCATATAGTTCTGCGTACGCCGAATGTGATTACCCGTCTCGTTGTCGCGCGTCTCCGCCAGAGAAGACAAGGCAAGGATGGTCTCTATCTCTTCAGTACGATGTAGCAATTGCGCCGTCCGTTCTTGCACCATCGACTCTAGCTTGTCGCTCCCATTCTTCAAAACAAGATTAGCGATCTCGAGACGCATCTTGGCATCCTCGATCTCGATCTTTTGCTCGGATAGTTGTTGAAGTAGATCACTCTTCTCGAACCGTTGCGTCAAAGACAAGATAAAGGTCTTGTACAGCCCTCTGCCTGCGAACGCGATCACTATCGAATACAAAACAAGCATCGTGGCCAAAATGTAATGGACGGTATCTCCCTCGTAGAAAACTCTTGCGATCAGCGGCAACAAGACCGCGATCAAATAGCCGATCAAGGTGGGGGGATGAACTGGATTCATCGTGACAGCCCCCGCCGACACTCCAAGGAGGACGCAGATAAGAATGCTCTGATAGGCGATTTCGGTGGGGAAAAATATGACTGCTGCTGCTCCCCACATCGAACCCGCGATGACAGAGGCAAAGGTGAAATGGCGGTGCCACGATCGACATTGATCAAGCGTTTCAAGCAACCTGCGATACAACGTCCATCTCGTCAGTTCATAGGCATGCAATACGTAACAAAGTAACAACCAGAGCAAGAGTGCATCGTGAGGTGCATGACTCCAAAGTAACCATACAAAAAGAGGCTCGAGTGCGACTTGACTCAAGACCAGTGACGGATACATCTCCATGCGCGTGCGCAACTGCTCTGCACGGATATTGAGGTTCCCCTTATCTATGCGGAACCAATATTTCCTGATTTTCTTAGGTAGACTCATAGAATAATTTGGCCGTAGTCACACCTCTTACTATCGGCAAACGCGCCTAGATTCTTTAGGGGCGGGTTGGCAATAATTTAGGGAGTTGAGTGTCCGCGCTAACGAATCAGGCCGCAATAGGCCAAAATATCTATGCCTCGGCCTATATATTTATAGAGAAAGATATAGATAGTCGAGGCCGAACGTCCTACAAGACAAGGGCAAAACCTCCGCCTTGAGTGCGGAAGTTGGTAGTTTGGCCTTGATATAGACGTGCTGCGATGACTTGGATGAGGCCAGCGTAGACGTAGCAACGAACGTCGTATTTCAATGTTTGGATATCCTCGCCCACCTTAACTGAGCATTCCCCCGGAGCAGCCAACCGTTGAGCTACGTAGTCGGACTGCATGATCTCTTCGAAAACACGCTTGGTAACCTTGTCGCCGCGATATGCGCCCTTGCTGCCATAACCGCTCATCGGCTTGAAGAACCATTGTTTGCGTTCAGCCCACCACTGCTCGGCATCTTTGGGGCGGACGAGCTTGGTTTCAGGAACACCAGCAACCAAGGCATCGATGCCGGACTGCGAAATACCCTCTGCATGCAACATCTCGGCATTAGAAAATATTGCCAATTTGCGCTTATCTGCATACCGCTGATAGTGCGTCGGATTGGGTGTCAGCACGACCTGATTCATCTCCCACGCTGTACGGATATGCGGGTAGCGCGTCAGATCGAAATCGGTGAGTCGGTTGTAGATCAGGTCGATACGTTGTCCATCGACATACAGGTAATCTTCACGCACATGTAAGTTCGAAGGATCAACAATGTAAGTAGTGATGCCTGCTCGTTCGAGCATCTGCTTTGCCAGCAGGAATTCTGGATAGAGGAACTGCGATTCTGGATCCTCATCCACGATGGCAATGGACTTCAGCGGCGCATCGCCACGTACTCGTTGCCATTCGTTGCGGAACATCTCGATGAAGGTCTGCTCAAGATTTGCATCAGACTTTGCACCACCACGCTGACTTTCAATCAGTAGCGCATTCAGAAACGCCCCGCCCGCATTGGTATTCACCTCGATGAGGTGAATACCCTGCTCGTTGATGTGGAAGTCATAGCCATAGAACACACCCAGCGCCGTATTCGATTCCGGTTCGCCCACCACCGCTTCCACTGCCGCAATGACCGCGCGCATCTTATCGATCTGCGCAGCCTCCAGATGTAATACCACGCTGGAGAACAACTGATGTTTGATAGGAGCGATCGCATCCGCGAACGCTCCCCCTTCAAGAATTATCCTATCGTTGAGTGCTTGCCGATCGATCTCGGCACGTTGGAGTATCGTTGATGTCACTTGCGTGTTACTTGATGCCAAGCAAGTCTTTCTTAAGATCGTTCTGCACCGGATTTTCACCCAGCCAAATCTTCAGCAAAGCGCGATTGATGTCCGCACCCGCCACCACACCGCGTTCTTTGCCGTTGATGGTCACCTTCGTTCCAACATTTGGTAGGTAATCTAGATAGATCGTATCGCTAGGACTCACACCCGAGACTGAATCAAATATGGCGTAGAATTTTTTCATCCCTGCATCAATTGAAGCGAGCTCTGCTGCACTGTGATTTGCCTCAATGGCATCTTTGAACGCCCCCAACAATTTTTCAGACTTCATACCGTACAAGATATGCAATGCCACACGCTTGGCCCCAGCGTCGGCAAATACCGCCTCGGCGCTATTCGTCGTCTTGCCCAGATACAGCGCGCCTACATACACATCAATGATCACCCTAGTACGCGTACCCGCACCATTCAAAACTAGGTTCGCGCCACCCACTGACGCTGTTTCAGGCACACGCACATCCGCCACATCACGAGCAGCCAAGTTCAAACTCAACAACAGACCGCTAACCAACACGAGTAATTTATTCATCTTCTCTCCCTCACTTAAAGTGCTTCGAAAACGCCCGCTGCCCCCATGCCCGTGCCGATACACATCGTCACCAAGCCGTATTTCTGCTTACGCCTACGCAGACCATGTAGCAAAGTCGCCGTGCGGATGGCCCCCGTCGCTCCAAGTGGGTGACCCAAAGCGATCGCACCACCGAGTGGGTTGACGATTTCGGGATTCAATCCCAAGTCACCGATGACGGCCAGCGACTGCGCAGCGAACGCTTCGTTGAGTTCGATCCAATCAATTTGATTCAAACTCAGCCCTGCCAGCTTCAATGCCAGAGGAATCGCCTCTTTTGGCCCGATACCCATGATCTCTGGTGGCACACCCGCCACGCTGAAGCTGTGGAACTTGCCTATGGGGGTGAGGTTGTAACGCTTCAACGCCGCTTCGCTGCACAACAACACAGCACCAGCACCATCCGACATCTGCGAACTGTTGCCCGCCGTCACCGAGCCTTTTTGCGCGAACACCGTCTTTAATTTACCCAATGCTTCCAGCGTCGTATCCGCACGCGGGCCTTCGTCTTGCACCACCTCACGCGCCTTGATCCTCACCTCACGCGTAGCCATATCAGGTACATGATCTGTGATGTGATACGGTGTGACTTCGTCTTTGAAATCGCCGTTGTTATAGGCCGCGATGGCACGCTGATGGCTCTGCAAAGCAAATGCATCCTGAGCCTCACGGCTCACCTTCCAACGTTCTGCCACCTTCTCTGCCGTCAACCCCATGCCATACGCGATACCGTAGTGCTCGTTCTTGGCAAAGATGGCTGGATTGAACGCGATCTTGTTACCCATCATCGGCACCATGCTCATGCTCTCCACACCCGCTGCGATCATCACATCGGCTTCACCAAGGCGGATTCGATCAGCCGCCAGCGCTACCGCTTGGACACCAGAAGAGCAGAAACGATTGATGGTCATTCCCGGCACCGTGTTCGGCAACCCCGCCAACAACAGCGAGATGCGCGCAACGTTCATGCCCTGCTCAGCTTCCGGCATCGCACAACCTACAATCACATCACCGATGCTAGCTGGGTCAAGGCCTGGCGCTTGCGCCATCACCGCCTTCAACACATGGGCTAGCAGATCGTCAGGGCGTGTATTGCGAAACATGCCGCGCGGCGCTTTGCCGACCGGTGTACGAGTCGCGGCGACGATATAGGCTTCTTGGACTTGTTTGCTCATGTTCGTCTCCTTAATTGCGCAGTGGTTTGCCGCTCTTTAACATGTACTCGATACGCGCCTGCGTCTTCTCGGTCGCTAGCAGCTCCATGAAGTTCTTTCGCTCCAAGTCGAGCAGCCATGTCTCATCAACCAAGCTACCAGCCTCAACATCACCACCACACATGCTCTCGGCAACGCGGCAGCCGATGTTGTAGTCGTGTTCGGAGATGAAGCCGCCTTCGAGCATGTTCAACATGGATGCCTTGAAGGTCGCGATACTAGTTCGTCCTGCCACGGGGATCTGATGTTGATGCAGAGGTGGACGATAAGCCGTGGCGTTGAGCGCTTTGGCCTCCTCTTTCGCGAT
>PNNY01000084.1 GCA_013824485.1 Sideroxydans sp. | reverse complement strand
TGCGATAGGGATACCCGCATCACGACAAACGGATTCGCCACCTTGCAGAATGAGGCGGATGGTCTCGGGAGATAGCTTGTCGATGGGCATGCCGACGATGGCAAGCGCCATGATGGGCGTGCCACCCATGGCATAGATGTCGGAGATGGCATTGGTCGCGGCGATGCGTCCGAAGTCGAAGGGATCGTCGACGATAGGCATGAAGAAGTCGGTGGTGGCGATGATGGCCTGCTCATCGTTCAGGCGATAGACCGCCGCATCATCACTGGTCTCAGTGCCCACCATCAGGTCGGGGAACGGTAGTTTTTCTTTGGCCGCCCCCAATATCTCTTGCAGAAGTGCTGGTGCTATTTTGCAGCCGCATCCGCCACCGTGCGACAATCGGGTCAATTTCACTTCAGACATCTTCACTCCACTGCGTATGTTGTTTAGAACCGCGAACCTATCACAGCTTGCTGAGTTTGACGAAATCATCGACGTACGCACGCCCGATGAATTCGCCGACGACCATATCCCCGGCGCCATCAACTGCCCAGTCCTATCGAACGAAGAGCGCATCACCGTCGGCACGTTGTACAAGCAAGTGTCCCCCTTCGAGGCGCGCAAGGTCGGTGCGGTACTGGTCGCAAAGAACATCGCGCACCACATCGAGACTCGCTTCCACGACAAACCCAAATCTTGGAAACCGCTCATCTATTGCTGGCGCGGAGGGCAGCGCAGCGGTGCGATGAGCATCATCCTGGCGCAAGTAGGGTGGGCGGCACACAAGCTGGAAGGCGGTTACAAGACCTATCGGCGCGAGGTGTTGGACAAACTGGAGGCCCTATCTGGCAACTTCAGCTACCGAGTCATCTGCGGCGCGACAGGTTCAGGCAAGAGTCGTTTGCTGGGTGCACTCGCCAGCAACGGGGCACAAGTGCTCGACCTTGAATCATTGGCACGCCATCGCGGTTCGGTGTTGGGTGGTTTGCCACTCGAAGGGCAACCTTCACAAAAATGGTTCGATACCCTGCTCGTGCAAAAACTAGAAAGCTTCGATGCGGCGCGCCCTGTTTATGTCGAAGCTGAGAGTAACAAGATAGGCCGCATCGGATTGCCAACCGCTTTGGTGACAGCGATGCATGCGAGTGAATGTGTGTTGATGGATGCTACCGTTGAAGCTCGCGTGAAGTTGTTGATGGAGGACTACCACCACTTCCTCGACGATCCAGAGACGCTCATCAAAAAGCTAAGTGTGTTGATCCCTTTCCATGGTCACGCTCAACTTGAGCATTGGAGCGGGCTCATCCGTGCCGCGCAGTTCGACACGCTGGTGAAAGAGTTGCTAGAGAAACATTACGACCCGAGCTATCTGCGTTCGTTGGGTAAACACTACCTGCGCTTGGATAAGGCGGAGCGATTGAAACTGAACGATCTATCTGCCGATATGCTTCGACATACAGCGGAAACGCTGATGCGGAGTTAGATTGCATTGCCAACTCGTTTACCTTACATTTCCATCCACTTCACCACCTAAGGAATAAGTAATGAAGCTGAATATTAATTGGCTAATCGTAGCCACAACCCTCTTAGTGACGGGTTGTCATCACGCACAGAACGTCAGATTTGACGAAGATCTAAAAAGACAGGTCACAGAAGTGAATTTGATATTTGAAGATCAGAAACCATTCAAATTCGCACTGTCAGCCCAGCTTCGTGATATGCATAACATCACCCCTGAATTCCAATCCAGCGCCGCAAGCATAAGAGCAAAATTCGCACGCGAAAACATTCGCCCCTTACTGCCAAATTTAATAGTTGAAAAAATACAGAAAAAGGGAAAGATGGCATTCAAAGCTGATGGGAGTGCGGCAGCTGATCTTGTTGTAAATCTACACCGTGTAGAAGCCAACATCTCCTCCCCTATCAGCAACTTTTGGTATCAGGTAGCCCTGCTTGACAAGCAAACCAAAAAAGAATTGTGGGGTGGGGAATTCGGCATCTCCGCTTTCCAGCAAAGTAGCAAGGTTGATGATGACGCACTTGTTAATTTTGCGGATGATATTGCCAGTTCAATGGCCTACCCAGGATTTTTGAAGCCCTAAGAAGAAAGTTGTGGCGGGTGCTTCGCACCTATTGTTAATAAGAGACCGGCACGCGTGAGGTCACACCACATAGCAATTCGTAGCCGATAGTGCCCGCCGCACTCGCCACCTCGTCCACCGGCATCCCCTCGCCCCACAACACCACGCGACTACCGACCTTTGCATCGGTCACATCGCTCAGATCCACCGCCAACATATCCATCGACACACGACCTAGGGTGCGTGTGCGTTGTCCGTTGACGATGATAGGTGTGCCAGTCGGTGCATGACGTGGATACCCGTCTGCATAACCACAAGCCACCGTGCCGATACGCATCGAATGCTCCGCACGGAAGGTCGCACCGTAACCCACGGTATCGCCCGACCGCAATTCACGCACGGAGATGAGTTCGCTGCTCAAGTTCATCACGGGTTGCAAGCCCAGTTCTTTCGCCGTGACATCGGCGAAGGGCGAACTACCGTAAAGCATGATGCCGGGGCGTACCCAATCGCCATGCGCCTTAGGGTGACGCAAGATAGCGGCGGAGTTAGCTAAAGAGCGTGGTGCGTGATAGTTCGCTGCGATCTGGTTGAACACATCGAGTTGCTTAGCGATGCCCACCGCTTCGTCCGCTTGTGCGAAGTGCGTCATCAGTGTGACCTCGCGCACCGCTCGGTGCGATTTCAAACGTTCCATCACGGCTGGCACTTCGGCAGGCATGAAACCAAGACGATTCATACCAGAGTTGATCTTGAGCCACACTGACAGTCCGTTCTTGCGCGGGTAGGCATCCAGCCACGCCAACTGCTGATGGTTGTGGATGACGGTGGTCAATTCGTATTCGGCGAATAGCGGCAATTCCTCAGGAGAGAAGAAGCCTTCCAACAACAAGATGGTCTGGCGGAACTCAGCATCACGCAGCGCGATGGCATCCTGCACATTGAGCAAAGCGAAGCCGTCCGCATTACGCAAAGCCTCTGCCACACGCATCAGGCCATGCCCATAGGCGTTCGCCTTGATGACGGCCATCACACGCGATGTCGTGGCGCGTTGCACCACGCGCAGATTGTTCTTGAGCGCAGAGAGGTCGATATGGGCGTGGATGGGACGGTGCATGTGTTCGGTGTGAGCCAATTTCAAAGTGCCGCGAATGATAACAGGGCTGGACTCGGGCGCGTTTTGAAAAAGCGTATGGAAAGGCTAGAAATCTTAAAACGCGCCAGATATTTCATGTTATAAAACGCCACCCTCACAATAACTAAAAACACGTGAAACGCGGCTTCTACATCATCCTTGCAGCGCAGTTCTTTAGTGCGCTCGCCGACAACGCACTTTTATTCGCCGCCATCGCGTTGCTCAAGCAAGTCCACGCCCCTAGCTGGCAGACCCCTGTCCTGCAACAAGCATTCATCATCTCTTTCATTCTGCTGGCGCCCTTCGTGGGCGCTTTTGCTGATTCGCTGCCCAAGGGGCGCGTCATGTTCATCAGCAACGCCATCAAGATGATGGGCTGTCTAGCGATGTTGGCGGGCGTGAATCCGCTGGTCGCCTATGCCCTCGCAGGCTTTGGTGCAGCAGCTTATTCGCCTGCAAAGTACGGCATCCTCACCGAATACCTGCCTCCTGACAGATTGGTGTGGGCGAACAGTTGGATGGAAGGTTTGACCGTTGCCGCCATCATCATGGGCGCTGTCGTGGGTGGTTTACTCATCACGCCTAGCGTCTCGCACTCCATCATGCAAAGTCTGAACGTACCTTCGTTCGTCTCATCTGCCGAGCTAGCCATCTTCGTCATCTTCTTCATCTACCTCGTTGCGGCGATGTTCAACCTCTACATCCCGCAAGTGGCGATCGAACACAAGCCGCTCAGCCGCAACCCTATCTTCCTCATCAAGGATTTTGCGCACTGCTTCCGCTTGCTTTGGAAAGACCCACTCGGCCAAGTCTCTCTCGCTGTCACCACCCTCTTCTGGGGTGCGGGTGCCACCCTGCGTTTGCTCGTACTGGCTTGGGCGGCTGTCGCTTTGCACTACAGCATCGGTGAAGCAGCCAAGCTCACCGCATGGGTCGCCGTCGGCATCGCAATGGGTTCGGTATTGGCCGCACGCTTCGTCAAACTGGAACACGCAGTGAATGTCATCCCAGTCGGCATCGGCATGGGTGTGGCGGTGTTAGCGATGACCCTCGTTCACAGCCCACTGCTCGCCATCCTGTTGCTCATCTGTATCGGCGTGATGGCAGGCTACTTCGTCGTGCCCATGAATGCGCTGTTGCAGCATCGCGGTCACTTGCTTATGGGTGCGGGGCGTTCTATCGCCGTGCAGAACTTCAACGAGAACATCAGCATCTTCCTCATGCTAGGACTGTACGCATTGATGGATAAACTCAACTTCTCCATCAATGTCATCATCTTCGTGTTCGGCACCCTGCTGATCAGCATCATGACTTGGCTGTACAAGAAGCACGGACACGACCAAGACAGCGGGCGTATCTAGTCGGCCTCAAGAGCGCATCATGGCTTTATGCATGGACGTGACGAACCAATGATCCAATCTCCCGAAGAACTCAAAGCCAAGATACTCAGCGCTCAAAAATCGGGCGACTATCTGAACGAATACGATCTAGCACGTGCGGCCATCAAACTCCATCCCGATGATGAGTTCTTCCAATACTGCGCAGTGCTTGCCCTCTCCCGTTGCAATGCGAAGCAGCGTGCGTTGGATACTTTCTACTCCTACAAACTGCATAACAGCGAGAGCGAATATATCCGCGCTTTAGAAGCGCGCATCTTGAAAGACTTGGCTTTCCTCAGCGTCGATGAATCCACATCCCCCATGAGTCTGGATACTGGCAAGTTCTACGCTGCCGCGAGAACGTATCAAAAAGCCTACGAACAGACAGGCGGTCATTATTCCGCCATCAACGCAGCCACGCTTTACCTACTGGCTGGGGAAACTGAACTGGCGAATCTGCTCGCCACTAGCGCCATCGGCCTCGCCCTAAAAGATGAGGGTCCGCAGTATTTCTCCCTCGCCACGCGCGCCGAGGCTTACCTGTTATTGAACAGAGAAGATGCTGCACGTGCGGTGATCGCAGAGGTGGCGAAGCATAACGATCAAAACCTTCTCACCCGCGCACGCACTCACCATCAGCTCAAGCTCATCTGCAATTATCAGCGCATCGGGGTAGACATCCTCGACCCCATCCTGCCCGAGACGGTCATCCACTATTGCGGCCACGCCTTCTACAACCATCACCCCATCGATGCACAAGCAGAGAACGAACTTAAAGCACAGATGGAAAAGGTGCTCACCGAGAATCACTGCACCATTGCTTATGGCTCGCTGATGGCGGGCTCAGACATCCTCTTTGCGGAATCCATCTTGAAGTTGGGGGGCGAGCTGAACATCTGGCTGCCTTTTGGGCAGGATAGTTTTTGTGATGTCGCCGTGCGCCCCGCTGGCCAACAATGGGTGGATCGTTTCCATGCCTGCATCAAAAAAGCGAACACCGTATCTTTCGCCACCGAGTCGGATTTCTTGGGAGATGAATCGCTGTTCGGCTATTGCTCGGATGTGACGATGGGCATGGCGATCATGCGCGCGAACTCGCTGGGGTCGAAACGAATGCAGTTGGCCGTGCTGAATCCCAATCTCGCAAAACAGAGCCGAGGCACCATCTCCAACATCAATAAGTGGAACGGCCTAGGCCACCCCACCCAACTCGTGCCCAGCCCTGAGATATCTCCCAAGCCGCCCGCACAAAAGTCGCGCCAGGATTACCCGACGAATCGGCGCGAACCACATGCCATCTTGTTCTCCGATATACGCGGCTACAGCAAGCTGACTGACCGCGACATCCTTTGGTACTACAACGTGCTTCACCCACTCTTGTCTAAAGTGACCGCCGAGTTCAAATCAGACATCCAGCACATCGATACTTGGGGCGATGCCATCTTCCTCGTCACTGAAAAAGCATCCACCGCCGCCAAGATCGCCGTCGCCTTGAACACCGTGCTGGCCGAGATCGATCAATCCAAACTCAGCATCAAAGAACCCTTGATGATGCGCATCGGTCTGCACTTCGGCCCCGTGTACAAACTGTATGACCATCTGGCCGAGTGCTACACCTACTCCAGCAACGACGTCACCAAGACTGCGCGTATCGAACCCGTCACCCCACCGGGCGAGATATTCGGAACAGAACCATTCGTGGCCATGTTGGAACTGGAAGGCGAAGGCTGGGCCAACTTCGAATACGCTGGCACGATCTCCAGCGCAAAGGACTTCGGCGCGTTCCGCATGTTCCACATCCGCACGCGTTACCAACCACCTGCGTTGCTTTGTTCGTTGTAGCCTATTAATTGCAGATGAAAATATCTCGACACAGGACATCACAAGATCATCACGATGATGATCAGCCCGACCTACATGACAGATTGCTCGCTGCGATTCTTGCTCCCATTGCGTTCAATATTTCAATACTAATTCTGCTTGCTGTGTTTTTTCGACGCTCTCGCTTTATTGGGCGAGTCCTTTATAACCATCCCCATGAGCTGAACATTTTTTTATTGATTGCTCTATTTATTCTGCCGGCATTGATTGGTTTATTAATCGGCACCGCGCGCTTTATTACTTTGCTAGGTCATTTCTTCTATACAAATATGGAGCACGAGAAAAATACAGGCATCACTATAGCTGCATGGGCATGCCTACTACTTGCTGCATATTGCATCTCTATTACGCTTTAGCCTCATCAGGCTAATGAAAGATATACTGACCTCATCGATCTGCCATCCAATATTTATTTCGGAAAATATGAAGACCTTCTTACACACCCTCGCCACCGCACCCACCACCATCGCCTTCCAAGACACCATCGCAGTGATCGATGCGAACTACGACTTCACACCCACCGCGTTCCGCAATGGTGAGCTACAGAACGATGCGGGGCAGAACAATGGCTCGTGCAAACTCTTCTCGTTCGCCAAGCTGCACAAACTAAGCCCGCAACAGACCCTGCACTGCTTCGGCGCTTACTACCGCGAAGACGTACTGCAACATCCCCACGGCACCGACCACCAGAACATCCGCAACTTCATCAAGCATGGTTGGGATCGCGTGATGTTCTCGGGTGATGCGCTGAAGCTGAAGAAGGCGTAACTGCTTAATCGAACTGATATAATTCACATCAAAGACACAAGCCCATAGTTAACTGTTATTGGGAGAATACGATGCAAGTCAGCACCAATATGAAACAAAAAGTCACCCAAGCTGTGCAAACTTCGATGCGAATTGAAGGCTACCAGCCCGCGCAATCTGCAGCGATAAAAAAGCAGGCCCAAGCCCTGATGGAACAGCATCGTGTCCAAGTATCAGTTCACAGAAAGTGATATCTACTTACCTGGCACTGACATTCCCCACAACCATCTGGGAATAGAAACGCCCGACTTGTTGCGCGAAGTAGAAGGTGCGCTGCTACAACAAGCCTACACCCGTTTCATCACCGAACTCTCCCCCGCCTCTCGCTTCGACGAGGAATATTTCAAAGCGCTACATCGCGACACCTACGAATCACTATACGAATGGGCTGGACTGTATCGCTCAATGGATATGAGCAAAGGCGGCTCACTGTTCTGCCGCGCAGCTTATATTGAGCAGGAATCCAACCGAATCTTTCGTGAATTGGAACAGGAACAATTTCTGAAACAGGCTGAGAATTGGCCATCAGATCAATTTGCTGAACGTCTCGCCCACTACCAATCTGAGCTCATCGCTCTACATCCGTTTTACGAACTCAACGGACGTATCACCCGTTTATTCTTCGACCTCATCGCCATCTATAACGGCTACGAACCCATCGACTACAGCCAAGCATTAGCCGAAGGTTCATCTGGGCTAAACACCTATATCGAGGCTTCGATCTTGTGCGTACAGAAAGCTGACAGCAGCAAGTTGCAACAGATCATTCAACAAGGTTTGCAGCGCGCATAAGTTTGCGGCCTGAGCCGAGCAGCATCAAACCAACGCCAACCTCACCTCGAAGCACGCTCCACCTTCTGCGCGTGGCAGGCAGCGCACGCTGCCGCCGTGGCGTTCGGCGATCTGCCGCACGAGCGCCAAGCCTAGGCCGTAGCTGCCTTCTTTCTCGCGACTGCCCGCTGGGCGATAGAACGGTTCGAAGATGCGTTCGCGTTCTTCTGCAGCGATGCCGCTACCGTTGTCACACACTTGGATCACGGCATCGCGCGCATCCTGAGTCAGACTGGCTTGCACCACATCGCCACCGTGTCGCTTGGCGTTCTCCAACAGGTTACGCAGCAAGCGTCGCAACAACCTATCGTCACCTTTGATGTTGACCGGCACGGCTTCGCATTGCGCATCGCTGCGCGCGCACTCTTCTGCCAGCAACGCAGCCAGATCGACGTCCGTCGTTTGTAACGGCTCGCGATTGGCA
>PNNY01000083.1 GCA_013824485.1 Sideroxydans sp. | reverse complement strand
GCCGACGACTTTCGTCAACTGAATTTTTCACACCAT
This sequence comes from Sideroxydans sp., assembly GCA_013824485.1. Lineage (GTDB taxonomy): Bacteria > Pseudomonadota > Gammaproteobacteria > Burkholderiales > Gallionellaceae > Sideroxyarcus. The sequence goes on along the minus strand of PNNY01000083.1, from coordinate 8,519 downwards.
TTTTTATCTGGTTGCGGGGGCAGGATCTGAACGTTATCTAACACCCAAACGATTCCGCCTCGCATAACCTCACCACCTAAGCAGCGAGCCGCGCATTATATCTTCGAAAAATATTTTTGCAACGATTCACATCAAAAATAGCTTGCCTACCAGAAATATTTGGGAAGTAAGCTTCTTGCCCCGCCCCCTGATGGACTGCTATTCGGCCATCGCAGTCGTCGGGATAATCTACCGTTTTGTCCGTTCTCAATCCGAAGCGGCCATTGAAGTCAGTTTCAATCAAATGCGAAGCTGACAACTGTCACCTATTAATATCAGTTAATACGCAGGCTCTCACGGTAGTGCTCTGCTGCTGCGTCATGAACGATCTCTACGGTGGCATCAAAGTTCTGCCGAATGACTAACTCAATTTCAGTGATATTGGCGCGAAAGAACTCTTTTCTGGCGTTAATCTTGTTGAGTCGTGATGCCTCGAAGTGTTCGTGCAGCTTGGCTTCGAGCGCTGGGGCATTCTCTGAAAACACCAAGGCATGGACGTCGAAGGTGAAGGGAACAGACGCGTCACCCAGTTCGTCGACGCGATCCATGGGTTCGAGGCGACGGGTCATACCGATCTTGAAGACGCCCTCACCGAATGCGCCGATGTTGGAGATGACATAGACGTATCCAGCTTTGGCATTTTGCTCACGATAGTCGATTAACTTCTCCTCGCTATCGAGCTCAGCAAAGCCTTGCTTTACTTCAGCCATCTTAGCCTGAATAGCAGCGCGTTCCTCGTCGTTGATCGTTTTCTGCAAACGGGCTTCGAGATCTTTAATGGCAGCGGCGAAATGCTTGCGTTCCTTGGTGATTTTCTCCCGTGCAGCGCGAATTTCCTGCTCCAGCTTTTGCTGCTCGCGCAACTCTTCACGCACTCGTTTAGCTTCCTCTTTCTCTTCCTGCTTCTTAACCTGATACTCAAAGGCCAGCCTGAGCTCGTCGAGCTTCAGGTTTAGGAAGTCTTCAGACAAGCGCACGTTCATGAGTTGACCAAGCTTATTGAGCGTTTCAAAAGACTTGCGTATACGCTGCTCTCCGGCCTCGATATTGTTGAACTTTACGTTATCAACGCAGTAGTCCGCTTCGTTGTTGAACGAGCGGATTTGCAGCTTGATCATGTCATTGACGAGCTTACGACCTTGCGCTTCGCTGTTATTGACAGTCCAACCCTTACCACCCAAGGAAGCTTTGCCATTCTTGATGAGTGCCTTTTGCTGCTCACGAATGCCGTCGAGCCGAGTTTTGTAGGCCTCGGAGTTAGTGAAGCTGAATTTTGGCAAATAGTGCGCGAAGCTTTCGAGAAGGATGGTCTCTTCTACAACTAGAACATCGGCACGCAACTGCTCAATTTTCTCGGTGAGTCGGGATGATTCGGCAGACTTGACATCGCAGGAGGCCCGCAGAGTGTCGAAATTGGTTTTCTCTTGTTCGATTTTCGCTCTGATCTGTTGGAGTTCAAGTCCGCCCAGTTCCTTAATTTGCGCACTCAGTGTTGCAATCTGGGCATTGAGATTTTGTATTTCGGCGAGGCGCTGCTCGCTCTCAACTCGATATTGTGGGCCTCTTAAGTAGTCACTGAATGCCATGAATGTCCAATCGAAAATGTAGGGTGGTCGATGCGCTTGGAATTGAATCATACCCTACCCGTTGGTTCGACTGACAAACCAACAAGGCCGGCATCGCAACAGGCTCAAGCCGATGTGGAATGCTCTAGCTGGTCTTTCAATATGCCAAATTAACTAGATAAATGTCTGTTCTTGGTATGGAGCGGAAGCTGTGCATCACTTTCCTAAATTTCCGCAGGCCCATTTCTGTTTCCATGTCTGCGACCATAAATGCCAGTGTTGCCGATGGTTTCATAGGGTAATGTTTTGCAAAGATTTGTCATTGACACTAACAATAGTAAGAGCATAATGACCACATCGCCGATTTGTTCACCAGCTTGCGGGGCGATTCATAAATAACTGCTAAAGCGGAGAGGAACCCGTTCTAGCGCAATGCTTCAACGGGTTTTGTTTTTGTACTACGTGGTAATTTAGCTTCACTTGCCACCACGGGATTTAATCAAAGGCTAAACGAAGCTCATTCAATATGAGGAGTTGGCAAGCATGAATAAATCCCAAAATCCGAACCCCATAAAAGTTGGGGGAGCCATTCACCACTTATCAGATCGGTCATCGAAAAAGCCGAAGACTATGTTCGAGTTCTCAATTCAGCCAAGCCAAATACCAGAGGTGCTTGAGCAACTAAGAAAGAAGGGTGGTGATGCGTCATGGGTTGTATTCATGTTCTATACCCCTCGAAATTCAATCGAGACAGATGACGATTGCCCAAACCTTCAGTTCAGTGTTCACAAAGGGAAGGTTGGTCTTGATTGGGTATTGCTTGGCCCTAGGAACATTGCCGACAAGGTGCTGATAAATGAATACATCACCAGCAAAGGTTACAAGGTAAAAGAAAAGGAGATCAACGAGGTTCCTTTCCTGCGTGTGAAGAAAGGAGATATGGCTACGCTCGGCCTTGGGATTGTCGAGGACTTTTATAAGATGCCGAATGATGCTGATGTCGGATTACTGATAAGCGGTTTTTCTTTATCGCTTGGTGGGCAGCATCTCAACTAAACCCAATTTATGAAAGATTCTTCATGTGGCGGGGTACTGTGCGTTAGGGCATATATGCTAGGTTGAGCGGCATTAATATGGGAGACGATTCTAAATATTCTTCAGGGAGTTTAATCATGAATACTGAAACAAAGAACACTGCTGTAACTGCTGAAAGCATTATTTCAAAGATGTATCCAGATTCGGAAGAGCGATATCTTGTTCTCAAGCAGTTACTAGCATCAATAAGCTATGCGGAAAAGACAGCCCCTGGTGCGTGGAGCGTTTCGTTGCAAAAGAAGAAATTCTGTTTGAGCGTTGGCTCAACTGAAGTGCTAATTGGCGTCCCTGAGATTATCGGGCTTAACCTTGTATCCATACCTTCCAAACTAGCACCTTCAGAAAGCTTTGCATTGTTCGTTACAAATTACGCTGCTTGCCCAGGAGCTACTCGATATAACGGCGAAATTGAGCACTTCAAAGGCGCAATTTCTGAGCTTCAATCATCGCACTTCGATTTCATTGATGAATGTGCATTTACTTCTAGCGGCAAGCCATACAAGAGTTGTAAGTATCAAAATTCCCATAACCAGGGTTTAGTTGAGTACGCCCAAAAAGTTGTAGCTAGCCACAAATAAAGCTTACGGCCAATTATTGGAGATTGAATTAGCCCGCGTCTAGCATTGCAGGGGAAAGTGCAGCTCCCCTTTGATGGTTAATGACCGTTATCGAGCAGTAGCTATGCCTCTCATTGGTGGGTAACGGTCTTTCAAAATAACCTGCTAATGGCAGCTTTGGCCGAATAGCAGCCTTAATATTTGACCAAAGCACGAATTGAACCCAGATTCCACCAAGGGCGAAGAGAATCTACTGAGGATTTGTCTGCGAATATAATGCGCAAGGAATGTCTCATTCAACGGTTTTCACCCTTGTTTGAGCTGAAAATGTGCCCCCCCCTGATTGACCCAGATCCCACAAACAAAAAAGCACCAAAGTTTTAACTTTGGTGCTTTTAGCATCCTGATTAACAATTTTTCCTTATTAATCAATAATTTGTGGTTGCGGGGGCAGGATTTGAACCTACGACCTTCGGGTTATGAGCCCGACGAGCTGCCAGACTGCTCCACCCCGCGTCTGAGGGGCGGCATTGTATGGACGTAGTACAACTCGGTCAAGCGCTTATTGAAAATATTGTGCATATGCGCAAGCTTTCACTGATTCTTATTCTCTGATGGGAACTAAATAGCTAATTCCATGCCTACTTTGCAGGTCTGTATATAAATGTGTGGTTTTGCGACATCTATTCATGATGCGACATGTAAACAGCAGTTAAATTAGAATCACACCTCAAACAGAGAATTATTGAGCACGCACCTCGGGGATCAAACGCAATGAAAAGAATTTGCATGTCTGTATTAGTAATACTTCAACTAACTCAATACGCATCAGCTCAAGATCTCACACTATCGGAAGCCCAGTTAAACAAATTAGGCATCTTGACCGCGTCACTTCCACCAAAACAACAAGGTGAGCTCTCAGGGATGCCCGCCCAAGTCGTCATCCCTAGCAACCAATTATTCACTGTAAGCACACCATTATCTGCGATGGTCGAACAGACTTTGGTGGGCGTGGGCGATTCAGTGACAAAAGGACAGGTACTTGCAACATTGCAAAGCCCTGCTCTCGCAGAAGCTCAACGTGGCTTGTTGCAGGCTTACACGCAATCACAACTTGCAAAAGAGAACCTATTGCGCGATGAGCAGTTATGGAAAGATGGGATCATTTCAGAGAGTCGACTGCGCGCAACTCAGAGTCAGCAGCGCGAGGCCAATGCCGCCATGTCTGAACGAAAGCAGGCACTCAAGTTGTCCGGCATGTCTGAGAATGCCATCGAACACCTACAGTCCAACAACAATCTGAGCAGCGTACTTTCCATTACCTCCCCGATCGAAGGCGTGATCCTCGAAAAAACCGCCAATTCAGGGCAGCGTTTAGATGCTGCCACCCCACTTTTCAAAGTGGCCAAGTTAGAGCCTCTTGCTTTAGAGATACAGGTGCCACTTTCGAGTGCGCGCAATCTAAAGGTAGGGGCAACGGTGGTGATACCTGCCTTTGATGCCAAGGGCAAGTTAACGGCAGTAGGACGCAGTTTGAGCGGTGGTAATCAAACGATATTGGTGCGCGCGCTTATCCATGATGGAGTTTCCAATCTGCGCCCAGGCCAATTCGTCGAGGCAACGATCTCCACACAAAATGGCGCTGCCGCCCAGTGGAACATCCCCAACAGCGCCATATCGCGACTAGACAACAAAACACTGGTCTTCATCAAAACCCCGACCGGCTTCCGCACCGAAGCAGTTACCGTCCTGAGTGAAGGTGCTCAGACTAGCGTCATCAGCGCTTCGCTCAAGGGCGACGAACAGATCGCGGTTCAAGGTATCTCTGCGCTGAAATCCTCCGCGATGGGCATTGGCGGGGGTGAGTAATGCTATCTAAATTAGTTGAATTCTCGCTGACTCAGCGCTTGCTGTCTGGCGCGCTCACACTACTAGTCGTTGGAGCAGGCTTCAGCGCGTTCCATGACCTTCCTATCGATGCCTTCCCAGACGTCTCGACAACACAAGTCAAGATGATCATGAAAGCCCCAGGTATGACGCCTGAGGAAGTAGAGGCCCGCATCGTCGCGCCTATAGAGTTGGAGATGTTAGGTATCCCTAATCAACGGGTACTGCGCTCTATCTCCAAATACGCTATCGCCGACATCACCATCGATTTTACTGACGGTACTGATATCTATTGGGCAAGACAACAAGTCGCTGAACGCCTGAACAATGCCGTCCGCGACCTGCCGTCCGATGTGTCAGGTGGACTTGCCCCAATCACGACACCGCTTGGTGAGATGTTCATGTTTACCGTCGAAGGTGAAGGTGTCTCGCTAGAACAACGCCGTACCATCTTGGATTGGACGATTCGCCCAGCCTTGCGAACATTGCCCGGAGTAGCCGATGTGAACTCATTGGGAGGGATGGCGCGCAGCTTCGAGGTTGTACCAGACCACAATGCACTTGCTTCGCACGGCATCTCATTTGCAGCGCTACAAGAAGCTATTCAATCAAACAACCGCAATGATGGTGCAGGCCGTATCAGCGACGGTGACGAAGCCTTGCTAGTAAGGGCTGAAGGAAGTATCAAGACCTTACAAGACGTCCGCGACATCGTCATCTCGACGACACAAGGCAACCCGACTCGCGTCAGCGATGTAGCCGAGGTTCGTATAGGCGCACTTACGAGGTATGGTGTCGTCACAAAGGATGGTAAAGGTGAGGCGGTCGAAGGCCTTGTGCTAGGACTGCGCGGAGCTAATGCGCAAAAAGTGGTAGATGGCGTTCGCGCAAAACTGGCCGAACTGGCCCCGACACTTCCTAAAGGCGTGACCACCAAAGTGTTCTATGACCGAGGCAGCTTGGTCGAACGTGCGGTCGGTACCGTCACCAAGTCACTCACCGAAGCCATACTTATCGTGGTGGTGCTGCTAGTACTATTCCTAGGGAATCTTCGTGCTGCGTTGGTCGTTGCGTTGACCTTACCGCTCGCCGTACTCATCACATTCATCTTGATGCAGGAATTCGGGATGTCAGCGAACCTCATGTCGCTAGGTGGACTTGCTATAGCCATTGGTATGTTGGTCGATGCAGCGGTGGTGGTGGTGGAGAACATCATCAATCACCTAGCCAATAAGCGTGAGCACATCCCTCACCTGCACGTCATATATCGTGCAGTGAAAGAGGTCATAACACCTGTCGCAGCGGGTGTCGCCATCATCATTATCGTGTTCCTGCCTCTAATGACGTTGCAAGGACTTGAGGGAAAGCTGTTCATACCCGTCGCCCTGACCATTGTGTTCGCCTTGGCGGGCTCGCTGCTACTCTCCCTGACCTTTGTGCCAATGTTAGCGTCCTTTTTGCTCAAAGAAGCTGACCACGGTGAACCTTGGTTGGTACGCAAGGCGATGAGCATCTACACCCCACTACTCCAAAAATCATTGGATCACGAAGGCAAGGTCATCAAAGGTGCGCTTGCCATGCTAGTTGTCACTGTCGGCGTCTTCATGATGCTGGGTAAGACTTTCATGCCAGAGATGGATGAAGGCGACATCATCATGCAGGTATCGAAATTACCCTCTATCAATCTTGCTCAGACTTCAGAGATGGATCAACGCATCCAAGCTGCGATCTTGGCGCAAGTGCCTGAAGTGAAGGGCATGGTTTCACGTGCTGGGGCTGATGAACTCGGCCTCGACCCCATGGGCCTGAACGAGACGGACAACTTCCTCGTATTGAAGCCCCAGAGTGAATGGCAAGCGGAAGACAAGGTCGCCATCATCGATCACATCAGAAAAGTGATGGATGACTTCCCCGGCGTCGAATACAGCTTCACCCAACCCATCGCCATGCGCGTCTCTGAGATGCTCACCGGCGCACGCGGAGACATCGCCATCAAGATATTTGGTAGCGATCTCGACAAACTCAACTCCACTGCCGAACAGATGGTGAAAGTATTGGAAGGCATCAAAGGCAGTGAGGATGTCTTCACCGTCAAGAACAGTGGCGTGCAGTATTACCGCGTTATCATCGACCGCATGGCTGCAGGTCGTTTGGGATTGAAAGTGGACGACATCGCGACCGCACTTAGGGGGCAGATCGAAGGACAACAACTGGGCACGGTCATCGAAGGCACTCGTCGCACGCCACTCATCATGCGTGGAGACATTGATATTCAACAGTCTCCCGCCTTGTTTGCCGCACTCACACTCCCCCTACCTAACGGTCAAGCGATCCCACTTTCTGTCGTTGCGAAATTAGAACGTGCGGACGGCCCAGTCAAAGTAGATAGACAAGATGGTCAGCGCATGGTGGTGGTGCAAAGCAACGTACGTGACCGCGATCTAGTAGGTTTCGTCGAAGAAGCCAAAGCCGCCGTTGCCTCACAGATACAGATGCCCGAAGGTTACAGCCTGACTTGGGGCGGTCAGTTCGAGAACCAACAGCGCGCCGCCTCACGTTTAGCCGTCGTTGTGCCGATCGCACTTGGCATGATCTTCATGCTGCTGTTCGCCACCTTCGGTTCCGTACGACAAGCCGCACTGGTGTTGACCAACATCCCGTTCGCCTTGATCGGTGGCGTGTTTGCCTTGTGGATCAGCGGTGAATACATGTCAGTTCCCGCCTCGGTCGGCTTCATCGCTCTGCTAGGTATCGCTGTCTTGAACGGCGTCGTCATGGTGTCCTATTTCAATCAGCTACACGCTGAAGGAATGAGCATCACCGATGTTGTATTCGAAGGGGCTAAGCGTCGTTTACGTCCAGTATTGATGACCGCAAGTATCACTGCATTCGGCTTACTGCCTGTTTTGTTTGCCACAGGCCCTGGCTCGGAAATTCAAAAACCATTGGCCATTGTCGTAACGGGTGGCCTCATTTCCTCGACCATCCTGACGCTCATCATGCTCCCCATCTTGTACCGCCGTTTTGGTCTGGAGAAAGTTAAAGCCACATCATGAAAGAGATGAATTGTTGTTTGACCTTGGTCTGCCATAAGTCTTTGGAAGAGCGCTTGGTAGATCATTTGCTTGAGCACCCTGAATGGGTGCGCGGCTTCTCGCTGACCCGTATTGAAGGCGGTAGCCAAAAAGAGAAGTTACCCAGCATGCTGGAGCAAGTGCGCGGACGTTCTCAACGCGTGCAAATCGTGACCGTATTGAACCAAGATGACGCCCAACAACTCATCGCCCATTTGAAACATGAAGAACCCAATTCAGAGATTGCTTATTGGATCACTCCCGTCATCGAATTCGGGAGACTAGGATGAGAAGTCTCCATT
>PNNY01000082.1 GCA_013824485.1 Sideroxydans sp. | reverse complement strand
GAATTTTTTTGAAAGCAGGGCCTCAAAAAATTACTCAGCTCTGCGTTTGAAATCATCGTGGCATGTCTTGCATGCTTTTTGCACTTTGCCAAACTGCGTTTTGATAACTTCAAAATCGCCGCCCTTCGCTAACTCGGCAAGCTTGGCTGTTTCATTTTCAAGCAGGTCGTTATCTTCTTTGAACAACTCGGCTTTAGACCATATCTCTGGCTTTGCTTTGGTATCACCTGTATCTGTTCCTGCAATAAATCCATCCTTGGGCAACTTGCTCAAAAATGCGACGCGTTCTGCATCTCGTTGGAACAAGCCTTGATCGTAGGGAGTAATGCCTTTCACCATGCGATGCATGGAGCCGTAGTACCAACCCAAGACGCTGTAGCTGCTTTTACGGAACTTGATTGCATATTCCTCACGCGTCATTTCGGCTTGTGCGATGCCCGCGAATCCAACCAAAAAAACAGATACCAATGCGAATCGCAAAGTTTGACGAACCATATATTTCTCCAGAGTTAGGCGGACAAAAACTAGTGGGATTTAATACCTTGTTGCGCGAAGTCTTTGAGTATCTCGATCAACGCTGCTTTGATCTGCACTTGATGCTCATGCGGCAACACGGCGATTCGTTCAATACGGCCATCCGACATGATGCGAGCGCAACCGATGGCTTGACCTGTCTTGCTCAAGGCGATGGCGTGTCTAACTTGCTGATCCAAGTCGTCCGCCATCGCATCAAGATGGCTGATGACTCTCATCTGGCTTGCCGCCACACGCACGTCATTCAGTATCGGCGCACAGGTTTCCCAAGGTACACAATGAACGGTGAATGCGTTTCGCATATTTCCCTCCGGATGGTAGGTGACGCTTCGTGTCGGGTAAGTTTGCATAGGTAGGTACCAAGCCAGCATTCGTACAAAGCAGCATTTCTGGGAGGAGACGTACTGGCTGGCTGACTTGGCGATGCGCAATGTAAATCCGTTCTTCGCAGAATGGAATGCGACATGATGTCGCACCCATTTTTGCCTGTCGTTATTGGATCCTTGAAGATGAACAGCCGACTTGCGTCGGCTGTTCATCTTGCATCAATTACGAGTTGCTTACTTCAACGACAGGATGAACTTGGCCATCAACTCGATTTCTTCTGGCTTAGCGCCTGCGCCTTTAGGGGGCATATTGCCGTTCTTCCAACCAAACGCACCGCCCTTAGTGATGTTGGCTATGAGTGTCTTTTCAGCATCTGCTTTGCCTGCATATTTAGCAGCAACATCTTTTAATGATGGTCCAATTACTTTTTTGTCCACTGCGTGGCAAGCGCCACATTTAGCTTTACCTACTTTTGGCAAATCCACGGCCATTGCACTGCCTGCCAACAACAAACCTGCAACTGCGAAACTGGTAACGATTGCTTTCATGATTTCTCCAAAAATTTATCTACGAATGCCCAATCACGCATCGCGTTTATTTGTTGAATGCGACGCACTGTTTGGCGGCGCGCATTATTGTGTAAATGTAAGTGCGTTGGAATGCGTCATGATGTCGCACTTTATCCCTACGGCTCAATCAAGAATGTGAGTCTCATCCGCTATAATCCACGCATGCCTTCCATCCAACTTCTCCCCGACCTCCTCATCAACCAGATCGCCGCTGGCGAAGTCATCGAACGACCTGCTTCTGCCCTCAAAGAGCTGCTGGAAAACAGCCTAGATGCAGGCGCGACGGACATCGCGGTGACCTTGGAAAACGGCGGCATCAAGCTGCTGCGCGTGCGCGATAACGGTGGCGGCATCGCCCAAGCGCAACTACCCTTGGCTTTGATGCGCCACGCCACGAGCAAGATCTCCTCGCTGGATGATCTACAGAAAGTCGCCAGCATGGGCTTTCGTGGTGAGGCATTGGCGAGTATGGCGGCGGTGGCACAAGTCACCCTCACTAGCCGCACACCCGATGCGGCACACGCATGGAAGATAGACACGATGGATGGCACGCAAAGCGATACCGTGCCCGCCGCCCATGCCCACGGCACCAGCATCGAGATGCGCGAGCTGTATTTCAACACCCCCGCGCGCCGCAAATTCCTGAAGAGTGAGAACACCGAATACGCGTGGTGCGAAGAGACGTTCAAACGCATCGCCTTGTCGCGGCCTGATGTGGCGTTTTCTTTGCAACACAATGGACGCAACGCTTGGCAACTCCCCAAGCAGGACTTGGCGCAACGCATCACCGCCATCTTGGGTGCGGAGTTCGGCCAGCACACCGTCGTCGTCGAACGCCAGATCGCTAACTTGCATCTGTACGGCATCGCCGCACTGCCTGCCTACTCCCGCTCCACGCGAGACGAACAATATTTCTTCATCAATGGCCGCTTCGTGCGCGACAAGGTGTTGATGCATGCCGTGCGTCAGGCCTATCAAGACATCCTGCACCACCAACGCCATCCCGCCTTCGTGCTTTTCCTAGAGATGCCGCCCGAGTTGGTGGATGTGAATGTGCATCCAGCCAAGAGCGAAGTTCGCTTCCGCGAGAGTCAAGGCATCCACCAGTTCGTGTTCCATGCGCTGCAAGATGCGTTGAGTGCGACGATGAAAAACGCGGCTTCCCAATCTAGCCCCTCGCCCTCTGGGAGAGGGGTTGGGGTGAGGGAAGAATCTCAATCGTTCGCACCCACCGAACAACAACCCATCCGCTTCGGCGCTGCCGAACAACAAGCCACCTATCGCGTATGGGAATCACAAAGTCAGGCGTTAGGAGCAAAGAGCGATGAGTCTCACGGCTCTTCTCAATCCTCGATCCCCAATCCTCAATCCTCGCAAGAGCACCCCCTAGGCTTCGCCCTCGGCCAACTCTCCGGCATCTACATCCTCGCGCAGAACCAACAAGGCCTCATCGTGGTGGACATGCACGCCGCGCATGAACGCATCGTGTACGAACGGCTCAAGACCGCGTTCGACGCGCAACAGATGCCTACCCAACCGCTGCTCATCCCCGTGAGCTTCGCGGCAGACACCTTGGATGTCGCCACCGTGGAAGACGAACAGGAAGCATTGTTAAGACTCGGTTTCGACATCGCCCCGCTCTCGCCCACCACACTGGCTGTGCGCTCCATGCCCGCCATGTTGAAACAATCCAAAGCCGAAGCCGCCGCCAAAGAAGTGCTACACGAACTGCGCGACTTCGGCGCTTCGCGTGCCCTCACCGAACGCCGCAACGAACTGCTCGCCACTCTAGCCTGCCATTCTGCCGTGCGCGCCAACCAGCAACTCAGCCTGCCCGAGATGAACGCCATCCTGCGCGAGATGGAACAGACCGAACGCGCCGACCAATGCAACCACGGCAGACCGACTTGGTTCCAGATCTCGGTTGATGAGTTAGATGCGATGTTTATGCGCGGAAAGTAACTTACTAAGTACTCGGACTAAAAATATGAAAGCCATTACTTCTCGTATCGACGATCTCATTAATGCCGGCTGGAATCTGTCAAAAAGGAGTGATTTCCAAAATTGGGGAAATCGAGTTTATGCATTTCTAGATTCAGCGATTGATGAAGCTACCGCAAAAAAATTTAAGGAACTAGGCAATGAAGGATTGTTAGAAGACTGGGACGACTGTCGAGATCGGCAGGTAGGGCATTTGGAGGGACTTGCGGCAAAACTTTCCAGCTCCACTTCGCAGAAGGAAACGCCTGCTAGCACGCCGATAAAAACAGCGCACCAAACATCAAAAGTGTTCATAGTGCATGGTCACGATAACGAAGCAAAAGAAACAGTAGCTCGCTTCATTGAGCAACTAAAACTCAAACCAGTAATTCTTCACGAGCAAGCCAATTCCGGAAGAACAATAATCGAAAAGTTCGAGAAATTCTCTGATGTCGGATTTGCCGTAGTTCTTCTTACACCAGACGATGTCGGAGCCTCATCCACATCACCAAAAAATCTAAAGTCTAGGGCCAGACAAAACGTGATTCTGGAACTCGGATATTTTATGGGAAAGCTAACTCGCTTTAATGTTTGTGCGCTCTATAAGCCTGGAGTTGAAATTCCATCTGACTATCAAGGTGTCTTGTATGTTGAACTTGATCAGGCTGGAGCATGGAAACAAAAACTTGCACAAGAGTTAGACGAAGCGAACTTTCCTATTGACCGAGGTGCTCTTTTCTAACTCCAGAAAATAGCAAGACCACACTAATTAACAATATCCATATGACTGGCTTTACCATCCGCATCGCCTTCGCCAGTTTCATAGGCACCGCCATCGAGCTCTTCCAATGAATGAAATGCCCCCCGCCATCTTCCTAATGGGCCCCACCGCCAGTGGCAAGACTGGCGTGGCAGTGGAATTAGTGCAACGTATGCCTGTGGAACTCATCAGCGTGGATTCGGCGCTGGTGTTCCGCGACATGGACATCGGCACGGCCAAGCCAGATGCAGCCACGCTCACCCGCGCGCCACATCACCTCATCGACATCATCGACCCGACCGAAGCGTATTCCGCCGCCGCTTTCCGCAAAGACGCGTTGCGCTTGATGGCGGACATCACGGCTCGCGGCAAGATTCCGTTGCTGGTGGGCGGCACGATGTTGTATTTCAAAGCCCTGCGCGAAGGCTTGAGCCCCTTGCCGCAGGCGGATGCCACCTTGCGTGAACAACTGGATGCGGAGATCGCACAACACGGCATCGAACATCTGCATGCCAAGTTGGCACAGGTGGATGCCGAGACGGCGGCACGGCTTCACCCAACCGACACGCAGCGCGTGCAACGGGCGATGGAGATATTCCTCGTATCTGGCAAGCCGATGTCGGAACTCATCAAACAACAAGAGCAGGATCCGCTGCCCTACGCGATCACGCCCATCGCCCTCGTCCCTTCCGACCGCGCCGTGCTGCACCAGCGCATCGCGGTTCGATTTGAAGAGATGATGAAGAACGGATTGGTGGATGAATTGCGTGGTCTGCGCGACAAATACGCCTTGCATCGCGACATGACTTCGATGCGCTGCGTAGGCTATCGCCAAGCGTGGGAGTTCATGGAAGGTGAGATTTCAGCTTCTGAATTCTCAGAGAAAGGCATCGCTGCCACACGCCAGCTTGCGAAACGCCAACTCACTTGGCTGCGCAGCATGCCGGACAGTATCGAGGTGGATTGCCTTTCAAACGATCTGACCGGACAGGTTGCACGCATCATCGAAACCAAGTAAATTAGCACTCTCTAATACTTATCGGGAGTGCGAACCATGAGTATCAATTTCAAACGCGAGATATCTGACGACCAAGCCAACGCCATCGAGCGCGTCACCAAGGCTTTGGCGGCAGAAGGTTTCGGCATCCTCACGCGCATCGATATGCATAGCAAGATCAAGGACAAGACAGGCAAGGACATCATCCCGACTGTCATCCTAGGCGCATGCAACCCGATGTTGGCTTACGAGGCGTACACAGCGAACAGCGATGTGGCGAGCCTGTTGCCTTGCAATGCGGTGATCCGCGAGGTGGCCGTAGGCAGACAATCCATCGAGTTCGCCAAACCCACGGGAATGATGAAAGTCTTGGGGGATGAAAAATTAGTAGCGTTGGCTAAAGAAGCCGATGCAAAGATAGAGCGCGCGTTACAGAACGTGTGAGCCTAGTGCGGCTTGGTGAGGTCGCAAGCCGCCCCCTCTTCAGGCACGACCAACGCCATCGCATCTGTTGGCGAGATACGTAGCAACTCTCCCAGTTCCTTGTAGTCATCTGGCAAGGCGGCGTCGTTCCAGCCATTGGCGGAATGGCGCGCCAGATTGACCGCCAATACCACGTTGCGTACCTGTATCTGCTTGGCGTTACTATCGTCCATCAGCGTCAACAGCAATTGGGGCAATGACCATTCCTTGATCAGTTCTTGTTGCAGGTCACTCAAAGCAAAACCCAGCACCTGCTCTTGCACCGCACGGCTACGCAACGCTTTGTCTTTCTGTTGTATCTCCCGGATCTTGAGCATCTCTTGCGGTGCGAAGCACCACATGAGCATCTCAGCCAAGTCGTGCAACAAAGCCGCGATACGCACCTCTTCGAAATGCATGTTGTTCAGGCGGATCGCCCAATCACGTGCGTATTTAGAGGCCCGGTGACAGCGATGGATGACATGGAGCAGTTGGATCAACGCGTCGGTATGTCCATGCAGCACTTCTTGAACCAGAGGGGTCGCGGGGACTTTGGTATAAAAGGTCCCAAGCCCCAACATGATGAGGGCTTGCTCGACTTCAATGACTTCATTGGTTTGGCTACGCCGTTTATGCACTTGCAAATATCGCAACAGCTTCACCGTCATCATCGGATCGGCTTCGATGGCAATGGATACTCCGCGCGCACTGAGTTTGTTCTCATCCTCGTGCAATGCGGCTAAGTCACGTGCGGTCTGTTTCAGCACGGGTATGTGGGCGGAAGTGAGCTTCGCCACCCACTTCTTAAGTTCTATCGATTCATTTTGCGACATCGTGACCACCTCCATTCAGCACTACGACATCCTTAACGGCATACGCAGTCGATTCTTTAGCGCTTATACCCAAACAACCGTAAGAAAGACGGTGCAGAAAAGGCGATGGCAAGAACAGCCAAGAGCATCTGGAAAGGGATGGTCGTGACGAATTCTTCGGTATCTCGGAAGAGTACCCACAGGGCGATTCCTAAGAAAAGCATGGCGAACACGCGTTGCCAGTTGTCATGCACGCCACCTTTCCAACGCAAACTCACCCAGCCCCCTGCGACCGCTGCCAGCCAGCCGCCGAACGCGCCACCGAGTACATCCAACGGCCAGTGAACGCCGCACGCGATGCGCGACACACCGACCAAGATCGCCAATCCCAACAGAGCGAACTTGAAAGACAAAGGGAAGCGGTGCAAGCACAACACCCCCACGATCAAGAAGATGGTGGTGGTATGTCCCGAGGGGAACGAGTTACCCATGAACGCTTCACCAATGAGGTGGAACTGCCCCACATCCAGTACAGCAGGTGGACGCATCACGCCCAATGGTGACTTAAGACTCTGGGTCCACAGGATGGCGAACAAGGCCGCAATGATGAAATGCCAAACGATCTGCGGTCTGCGCCCACACATGAGCAAGATGATGAGCAACGAGGCCACATCACCCAACACCGTGACATGACTCCAGAACGTATCGCCCAGATGCGAGGCGGCATGGTTCATGGCGAGGAAGAGTTGCGTATTCACGCCCAACGACCAGAGCAGCACCAACGACACGAATGACGCCAGCGGCACGCCCCAGCGCCATGCTTGAAGGTGAATGATCGGGCTGTCTTCGCTCATCGCCATGGATAGCTAGGCTTGCGTAGCAAGTGTTCCGATACTGCCTTCCACCGCGCTGAACTTGACTTCGTGACGCGGCAGCTCGGCCACTTTGAATCCTTGCAGATAGTGATGTAGAGAGACCAACTCGTAACCTTGCGCTTGCCATCCCTTGAGTAGCTCTTCAAAGACCGGCAACCACAGTCCGCCTTCGAGTTCGGCACGCAAGGTAAAGACATGACCAGTCGCACATGGCTCTTGCGTCATTGCCAATAGGTTTTGCGCAACGTTCTCTACCGTGACACCGTCACGTCCAATGAGCTCATCTAAAGTGGGCAGCGTAGTTGGGAGCTGTGGACAGGCGATGATCTCAGCATCCCATGTGGGTAGATAGGGATGCGTGCCGCGCGTATCTGAGCTGTAGGCGAATCCTAGATGTTGGGTGTGGCGCAGGCCGTAACGGTTGGTCTGCCACCCCGCTGCCGCATAGGACTTCGGCGCACTCCCGAATATCTCAGTGAAACGAGCGACCGCCTTATCCATCTCGCGTTGCGTCCATTTCTCGCCTTTGCCCGTCACTTTATCCTGCCAACAGAATCTATCGTTGGCATGGATGCCCACTTCGAAACCTGCATCCTGCACGGCACGTAAGGTGTCTGTACACTTGTCTCCGATGTTCGGCGCAGGTAGCAAAGTACCGTAGAGCGCTGTTTTGAATCCGTAATGTTGATAGGCCGATATGCGTCGCGCTTTGCTGACAAAGCCCGAACGGAAGACGTTCTTGATGGCACGACCGCTATGGTCTGCCCCTAAAGAGAAGAAGAAACTGGCCTGCGCCTGATGGCGTTGCAACACTTCTACCAACCGTGGCACTCCTTCACGCGTCCCGCGGTAAGTGTCGACATCGATCTTAAGGGCGATTTGTTTAAGCATGATTCCGAAAGCGAATTGAGAGACAGAAATGGGCGCGGATTTTAACTGATTAGCTCGGATGAACTTAACGTTTTTCCCTCACCACCACGCCTGCGCCCCCCTGTGCAAAGGTGATATCTAGGGCTCCCCCCTCGGCGACTTGCTGGCTGCTGGAAACGATGTTGCCCTTCGCATCTCGTACTAGGCTGTATCCGCGCGCCAGCACTTGGCTGGGATCGAGATGTTGCAAGTGCTGCTGCATGGAGCTTAGACGCACCCTGCGTTGCTCTAGGCTACGACTCATCGCGCGCTGCCATCGTTGCTTCACCGTCGCTAAGCGCTCGGATTGCAGCTGGATACGTTGAGCAGGATGGACCAAGCGCCTTTGCGTGAAATCCAGTTGCTGCATCGCCTGCTCGAAACG
>PNNY01000081.1 GCA_013824485.1 Sideroxydans sp. | reverse complement strand
CCTGATGGGGGCGTTCCAGCTGGGCAGTCTGCTCAAATATTTCCCGCGCCCGCTCATCATCGGCTTCACCAACGGCATCGCGGTGTTGATCGTACTGAGCGAACTCAAAGATTTCCTTGGCTTGCAGACAGAATCTTTGCCCGCCGAGTTCTTCCACAAGGTCGCCGTACTGTGGCACGCCATCCCTACCTTCGACATCCTGACCTTCACACTGGCCACCATCAGTGCGCTGTTCATCTGGTTCTATCCAAAGAGTTGGGCGAAACGCTTTCCCTCCCCCATCGTCGCGTTGATGCTAGGCACCATCGTGGTGACCTTGCTCGAACTACCGGCGGAGACCATCGGTTCACGCTTCGGCGGCATCCCTCAGGGCATGCCTGATTTCGTGATGCCGGAATTCTCTATCGCGGAATTGCGCCACCTCATCATGCCCGCCTTTACCATCGCCTTGCTGGGCGCCATCGAGTCGATACTCTCCGCAGCCGTGGCTGATGGCATGATCGACGACAAGCATGATCCGAATCAGGAGTTGATGGCCCAAGGTATCGCCAACATCGTCGTGCCATTCTTTGGCGGCATCCCCGCCACGGGCGCCATCGCACGCACCGCGACCAATGTGCGATCGGGTGCGACCAGCCCTATCTCCGGCATGGTGCACGCCCTCACCTTGCTGCTCATCGTGTTGGTGGCTGCACCACTCGCACAGTACATCCCGCTCGCATCACTCGCTGCCATCTTGCTCATCGTAGCCATCAACATGGGAGAGTGGGAGGTGTTCAAACGCCTCAAGACTTATCCGCGCCACGATGCCGTAGTGCTGATGGTCACTTTCTTGTTCACGGTGATCTTCGATCTGACCGTCGCGGTGGAAGTGGGCTTATTACTCGCCGCCATCTTCTTCATCCGTAACATGACCGAGCTTTCTAATGTACAGCTTTCGGAAGAGCACACGCTGATGCCAGACGACGGTGAGGCCACACGTGCGCGCAAGATGGCCCCGCCCGGTGTGCTCATCTATCGCCTCTACGGTGCGCTGTTCTTCGGCGTGGCAGACAAGTTAGAGAGTGTGTTGCACCAGCAACATACGGAGCCGGAAGTATTGATACTGAATATGAGCGAGGTCATCAGCATGGATGCGAGTGCGCTGCATGTATTGGAAGACCTGCATGGAAAGCTACAGAAGCGCGGCAAACACCTCATTCTGTGTGGCCCGCATACGCAACCTTACTTTCTGATGGCTCAGGCGAACTTCTTCAAGCTGTTGGGGGAAGAGAATCTAACGGCCAATCTGGATGATGCATTGATACGAGCAAAAACACTTTTGCATCAGCCGTAGATCACCTGCACATTCTCACCACCGCACAAACCACGCAGACCTTCCAGCAACTCGTCTGGCAGGGTGACCTGCCAGTCGTCACTCAGGCGCAACGGCGCACTGCCAATGAGGTTGGTATAGTTGATCTGGACAGGGCATTTACCACCGCGATAGGGAGAGAGCAATTCTGCCAATTTAGGCACTCGCACCGCACCATCGATTGAACAGTGGATGTCTAGGCGTTTGGCGAAAGCGGCACGAGCGGAGGCGAAATCATAAAGCTCGTCTGCGGTGACGCGCATACTGCCAGAGTAGGCATCCAGTTCCGCTTTGCCATTCACCACCAGCAGTTCATCGTCGCGCATCCAATTGCGGTTGGCATCGTAGAGTTCACTGAACACCACCACTTCCAACGCGGCACTGCCATCGTCCAGCGTCAGTACGGCCATCTTGCCGCGACGCGTCTGCAAGATGCGCACACCGCTCACCATGCCCGCTAGTACGATAGCCTTTGCATTGTTGCGGCGACCGCCACCGTTACCATTTCCGTAGCCACCGCCGTTGCCACTTGCAGGCGTGATGATGTCCGGTGTCACGTCGATCAACTTGTGCTTCACGAAGTTGGATAACTCGCTCGCAAATTCTTGATAGGGATGTCCGCTCAGATAGAAACCGAGAGCGGTCTTTTCCTGCGCCAATTCTTCGCGCATCTTCCAGCGTGGCACATCCGCCATCTGCACGGGCATGTCTCCACCATCGTCGTCACCGAATAGGCTGTTCTGGTTTGCCGCACGCGCATGTTGCTCGGCACTGCCCAGTGCTGCTTCGAGCGAGGCAAGCATCTGATAACGATGATCGTTGAGGCCATCGAACGCACCCGCGCGTATCAACGCTTCGATGGAGCGACGATTGACGATGCGCTTATCCACTCGACGGCAGAAATCGAACAGGTCTTTGAACGGGCCATCCTTACGCGCCGCAACGATGTTCTCCACCGCCGCCTCACCCGTGCCTTTGACTGCGCCCAAGCCGTAAGCGATGGTCTTTGCATCGACAGGTTGGAAACGGAAGCAGGAGGAATTGATGTCCGGCGCCAAGATGTTCAATCCTTGCTGCACGGTGTCTTGATAGAAGAAACTGACCTTGTCGGTGTTCACCATTTCCGAGGTCATGGTGGAAGCCATGAACGCAGCGGGATAGTGACACTTGAGGTACGCCGTCTGATACGCGACGACCGAGTACGCTGCCGCGTGTGACTTGTTGAAACCATAGCCCGCGAACTTCTCCATCGTGTCGAATATCTCGTTCGCCTTCTTTTCATCGATGTTGTTCTTAGCCGCACCTGCAACGAAGATGCTGCGCTGCTGCGCCATCTCCTCGACATTCTTCTTACCCATCGCGCGACGCAACATGTCCGCACCACCCAGCGTATAGCCCGCCACCACCTGTGCCGACTGCATCACCTGCTCTTGGTACACCATGATGCCGTAAGTGGTGCCCACCACCTTTTCCAGTAAGGCGTGTGGCAACACCACTTGCTCGCGCTTGTGCTTACGATTGATGTAATCGGGAATGAAATCCATCGGACCGGGACGATACAGCGCGTTCAGTGCGATCAGGTCATCGATGCAGTCCGGCTGCGCTTTGACCAGCGTGTCCTTCATGCCGCGCGATTCGAACTGGAACACGGCGGTGGTATTCGCGTTCTTGAAGATGGTGTCGTAGGTCTTCTTGTCGTCGAGCGGAATGGTGTCAATATTGAAGTCCTGCCCACCTTCAATGCCGGAATCTTTGATGTAACGCACCGCCCAATCAATGATCGTCAGCGTGCGCAACCCCAAGAAGTCGAACTTCACCAGACCGACGGCTTCCACATCCTTCATGTCGTATTGGCTGACGGTGCTTTCGCTACCTTCGGCGCAATACAGCGGACAAAAATCGGTGAGCTTGCCCGGCGCGATCAACACGCCACCTGCATGCATGCCAACGTTGCGGGTCAAGTCTTCCAGGCGCATACCCAGTTCCATCAACTCATCCACGCCGTCTTCATTGGCGATGATGGCGTTGAACTCCGGCTCCATCTCGCGCGCCTTGGCTAGCGATACCGGCTTCACACCTTCCAGCGGTACCAGCTTGGAGAGTTTGTCGCACAACATGTAGGGGAAGTCCAACACGCGGCCTACGTCGCGAATCACTCCTTTCGAAGCCATGGTGCCGAAAGTGGCGATCTGCGAGACGTTCTGCTGACCGTATTTATGACGCACATATTCGATGACTCGCTCACGTCCATCCTGACAGAAGTCCACGTCGAAGTCGGGCATGGATACGCGCTCGGGATTCAGGAAACGCTCAAACAGCAATTCATAGCGTAGCGGGTCGAGATCGGTGATGCCCAGCGAATACGCCACCAGCGAACCCGCACCGGACCCGCGCCCCGGCCCCACCGGCACACCGTTAGGGAATTTTGCGTCGCGGAAAGATTTTGCCCAGCGGATAAAGTCGGCCACGATGAGGAAGTAGCCGGGAAACTTCATATTGATGATGGTCTCGGTCTCAAATTCCAGACGCGCTTGATACTCGGGCATCTTGGCCGCACGCTGCACTGCGTCTGGATACAGATGCAACATACGCTGCGCCAAGCCGCGCTGTGATTCGCTACGCAGAAAATCGTCCAGCGATTCGCCATTGGGCGTGGGGAAATCGGGTAGGTGCGGCTTGCCCAACTTAAGTGTGAGGTTGCAACGCTTGGCGATCTCGATGCTGTTCTGCAGGGCTTCGGGCAAGTCGGCGAATAGCTCTGCCATCTCGGCCTGCGTCTTGAAATACTGCTGCTCGGTGAATTGCTTCACACGACGCTTGTCGTTCAGCACATACCCCTCGGCGATACACACGCGCGCTTCGTGCGCCTTGAAATCCTCGCGGGCAAGGAACTGCACCGGATGTGTAGCCACCACGGGCAGTTCCAACTCAGACGCCAACTTTACCGTCTCGCGCAGAATGAATTCCTCACGTGGCGCGCCGTAGCGTTGCACTTCCAGATAGAAACGCTCTGGAAAGAGTTGCGAATACTCTTGCGCAGTCATCAGGGCCGCACCCGCGCTGCCATTCGCCAAGGCCATCCCCACCTCGCCCATGTGCGCACCCGATAAAGCGATCAACCCTTCCGTCCCATCACGCAACCATTGTTTGCGTATCTCGGGGCGACCGCGATATTGGTTCTCAAGATAAGCGCGTGTGATCAACTCGCACAGGCGCAGATAACCAGCATGGGATTGGCACAACAGCAGGAGACGGAACGGTTGGTCGCGCGAGGCGTCGTTGCTCACGAACACATCGCATCCGATGACGGGCTTGATACCTGCGCCACGCGCAGTTTTGTAGAACTTTACTAAGCCGAACACGTTGGACAGATCGGTGAGTGCCAATGCAGGTATCGAATCTGACTTTGCCGCAGCAACCGCTTCGTCTATGCGCACGATGCCATCGGCGATGGAATATTCGCTGTGAAGCCGCAGATGGACGAAGGAAGGATGCATGACACTCGTGAAGAAAATCTCACGAGAATTTTACCACTGGGACGGTGTCGATTTAGAAGGAATTATTATGAGCAAATACAGCCCACTCCAATCATAAACCCCGTATTTATTGGCTTACAACCTTATTACGCTCATGAAACACGCGTTCCACGGCGACCGCCAAGACAGCGATATCCTGCAGATGAAAATCAGGGAACGCTTCATGCAGCGCGACGCGCAAAAAGTGATTCGACGTGGAAGACTGCTTAGGATCGAGCAATTGGAGTGCAATGCCATAGGCTTGGTCGAAAGCGCCTCGCAAACGCGGGTTGACGCGTCGCTCTGCTCGCATATTTTCAGCCACGATTCGTCCCAACCTTGCTATTGAATAATAAATGTCTCAAACAGCACGTCTGCAACACCCTCTGCCGCCTCAAGCCCGATCGCCCGATTAACCGCATCTCTGGACTCGACAAGTAAACGTTTTTTGCCCTCCATGTTGCTGATCTCTTCAGCAGATTTCTCGGTCAACAGATAGATCATATTGTTGCGAATGGCGGGCATATGTAACTTAACTTTTGCACTCGCCTCTGGTTTAGCCAGCTTAAGTGTGATGGAGGCTTGCAGATACTGTTGCTCTCCTCCTCTCAAGTTGACCGTCAGCGGCTCGACATATTCGTAAGCTGCGGCTCCCTCGCCTCCGCCTCCACCACCTGACGCATTCGCATTTCCGAATGGAAGCAACAAACTGACGATACCGAATCCCAATACCCGAAAAACACCACCCAGCATTCGTTGCATATATCCCCCCGCCCACATTTGATTGAATGAACTTACAACTCACCTGAAGGTATCGGACAGAATGCGGAAAAGTTTAGGGAATCGGATCAATGCCGTTGTTACAAACAAAAATCGCCCACAAGGGCGATTTTGTATTTGGCGGAGAGGGAGGGATTGTTCGGCTTTCGCGTTGCTTCCGCGAAAACCTCATCCCTCACTGCGCTCGGGACCGCCTATCGGCGTCCTGCGCGAGCGTTGCTCGCTGGTCGAACCCAATAGACTCCGTCCACACGCCCTTTACCAAATTAAAAAGGACACCCTTCGGATGTCCTTTTTAATTTGGCGGAGAGGGAGGGATTCGAACCCTCGATACCTTGCGGTATGCCTGATTTCGAGTCAGGTACATTCGACCACTCTGCCACCTCTCCGTGACTTTCTGCTCTCGGAACAAGCTCCCCAGCTTTCGCTGAGGCAGGTACATTGGCTACGACCAACTTCAAGATTAGCCTACGCCGCAACAAGCCCGCTTCGCGGTCGTGTTGTCGACCACTCTGCCACCTCTCCGAGACTCGATTCGCTTTAGGCACAACGTGTTACGCACAGCCCATCGCGAAGGGCGCGCATTTTACCAGCAACGTTGGAATTTCGGGCAGAATGATCACATGTGGAATCTACTTCCTCTGCGACTCGCTGTCGTGATCGGTCTCTGTGCTTGGGTGACCATCAAGCTCTTGACCGCGCACCCTCTGCCTGATTGGCGTCAGGGCGAGTTGGTCGTGGTCGTTCCCAATGTGGAGATGGAAACAGATGCCGCATTCGAAACAGATCTAGCCGAACTTTTCGCACAGCGTCTCAAAGTCAAAGTACGTTTCTTGCACCAAACGACCGATGAGGCCGTTAACAGTCTGAACGAGGGCCGCGCACACCTAGCGACTGGCATCCGCGCCAATTCACACCGCTCTTTACGCTACAGCAAGAGCTATCAATCGCTCGATGAGCGCCTCGTTTGCAACAATGATTCTCCCAAGCGTATGGATGATGTGTATGCACATACGATCGCTGTGGCGAATGGGTCGGCACAAGAGACTGCACTACGCATCGCGCGCGACGAATATGAAGATCTGGAGTGGGAATCTCGTAAAGGTAGCTCACCCGTCGAGTTGCTACAGGAAGTGGCAGAGGATGACTTGGAATGCACGGTCGCAAATGAAGAACAGATCGCCAGCATGCGTAACTACTACCCGGACTTGAGCTCACGTTTGAGTTTGAAGTCACCCTCACAGATGAGCTGGGCCATCAGCACCGAAGGCGACGAACTCTTACTCGGCGAGATCGACCGCTTCATGGATGAGATCAAACAAGACAACACCTTGCGCCACATGATCGACCGCCATTATGGACACAACGAACGTTTGGGTGCGGTCGATACAGAGACCTTCATCGCCCATGCACAATCGAAGTTGCCGCATTATCGCCAGTGGTTCGAAGAGGCAGCTGATCTGACAGGGCTGGATTGGCGATTGATTGCCGCACTCGCCTACCGCGAATCACGCTGGGATCCGAACGCCACGTCGTTCACCAATGTGCGCGGCATGATGATGCTCACCGAAGATACCGCTGACCGCATGGGCGTTGAGAACCGATTAGATGCACAGACGAGCATCATGGCGGGTGCGCGTTACCTGCAATTACTTAAAGAACAGCTACCTCTTCGCATCTCGGAGGAAGAACGCTTGTGGTTGGCGCTGGCCGCATACAACCAAGGTATGGGGCATCTGGAGGATGCGCGCGTCATCGCCGTACGCTCTGGCTTGAACCCTGATGTGTGGACCGATGTGAAGCGCGTGATGCCGCTGCTATCGCGCAAGGAATATTTCGAGAACGCAAAACATGGGCAGGCTCGCGGCGGTGAGGCGGTCATCCATGTGGAGACGGTGCGCCTCTACCACGACATGCTGAAACGATTGGATAACCAACACGCCTTGGGCTACACCCCGCAAACATTGCAACGCGGCTTCATGGGGTTGTTCAAAAGCAGACTTGGACTGAAGAAATAACCAGCTTGAATCAGAAATAATCTCCTCCGCCCTAGCCTCCAAAATATAACCGCCCTCTCTGCGTTGCATCTTGGATACCCAAGGCTCTGAACGCGCTTCAATGAATCTTGCGGATGCGGTTATTGCTGGAATCCGCAACATAGAGGTAAGTGCCGTCTGTGGTAATGCCTCTGGGCAGGTTGAATTTTGCTGCAGCCCCGATGCCATCTGCATAGCCCCCGACAACATCGCCCGCCAAGGTCGTGACTGTTCCAGTAGCAATCTGAATCTTGCGGATGAGACTGTTTGAGGTATCGGCAACAAACAAATGGGTGCCATCGCTGCTGATACTCTGCGGGAGATTAAATCCCGCAGCAGCCCCTACACCATCAACAAAGCGTGCAAGACCACTCCCCGCCAACGTGCTGACGTTTCCGCTGGCAATCACGATCTTGCGGATGCGATTGTTGGTCGTATCTGCCACATAGAGATTGGCACCATCTGTAGTGAGGCCAGAAGGAGCATTAAATCGCGCCGCCACACCGACACCGTCAGCAAACCCAAAAGCGCCATCTCCAGCCAGGGTTGTGACGGCTCCCGTGGCGATCACGACCTTGCGGATTCTGGAATTTGCTGTATCCGCAACATATAAATTCGCGCCATCAGTCGTGATTCCTGTAGGTACGGAGAAGTTCGCGGCAGCTCCCGTGCCATCCGCAAAGCCTCGAGTACTTCCGGCCAAAGTGGTGACATTTCCCGTAGCGATCTCGACCTTGCGGATGCGATCGTTTCCCGAATCTGCAACGTACAGGTTGACCCCGTCGGTGGTGATACCGGCTGGATAAAAAAATTGCGTAGCGGCACCCACACCATCGGCCCAACCTAGGCGAGGTAAACCGGTAATCGGATCGACCGCACCGCCTGCCAGGGTGGACACTGCCCCGGTGGCGATCGCAATCTTGCGGATAGCGTGATTGTTGTAATCCGCGACATA
>PNNY01000080.1 GCA_013824485.1 Sideroxydans sp. | reverse complement strand
CGCTCCGAACTTGAGGTAACGCCGCTTTTAATTGCATAGGCGCGAATGCCTCGCTGAACGACAGCACGACGATATCGCTGCGATGCGCTGTACAAGCAGCTACGATTTCTTGGACGGGTGTTTGTGTACCCAACAATACACAGCTAGCCCCACTCAAACACAGCATTGCTTCCGCCATCAACAATCCAAGTGAATGCTCTTCGCTAGGGAGAGTCGTCAATAAGATGCGAGGGGAGGCAGACGGGTCACTCATCGTGCTGATGGCATTGCGCAGAATTCGAGTAATTTGATCGCTGTAGAGATGTTCCTCGAAAATGCGCAAATCGCCAGCCATCCAAGCCTCGCCCACTAATTTGTTCAAAGGATCGATTGTCTTGGACAGAAATTCACTCATTCCTTGTTGCAACAAGATTCTGCTCAGTGCGATTCGTAGCTCAATGCTCTTGTGTGTCTTGATCATTTCGATCAGGTGCAATAGATCGCTTGCGATAGGTGAGTCTGGGTTGTTGGTGGTTGGGAGCAATGCATTCAAATCGCTCACACTCAATCCAACCACCTTTGATGGACGCAACCCATTGCTTAATAGTCTTTTTATCAGCCGTAGTTGCTCAACTTGATCTTGCGTGTAGAGGCGAACGTCGCGTTCATCACGTGTGGGAAGTGGAAATCCATAGCGTTTTTCCCACACCCTTAAAGCATCTTTTCCGATGCCTGTCTCGCGCTCTACGGTGGCTATATCTATCAACATCCCGCTCCCCCTTAATATTATTGTCCTAGACAATGTTGACAATTTAATCATAAACAACTTAATATTTCACCATAAATCATCATTTGTCTAGGACGTATCTATGTCTTCTGCTTCTTCAAGCTTAAATATCGCAGTAATCGGCTCGGGTATTTCGGGGCTTTCATGCGCCTATCGTCTTGGACAAGCGGGGCATCGTGTCACCTTATATGAAGCTGCCGATTACTTTGGAGGACATACGCATACGGTGGATGTCACGCTTGGCAATGTCACTTATGGCGTGGACACAGGCTTCCTTGTGTTCAATCACCAAACGTACCCGAATCTGGTCACTCTCTTCGACGAACTGAATGTGGAGACGGTGCCCACCGAAATGACATTCTCAGTTAAATGCGCATTGGCACTGAGAACGTTGGAATGGTCTGGCGGCAATCTCGACACTGTTTTCGCACAACGGCGGAATCTGTTCAGCCCACAATTTCTGAGCATGTTGCGTGACATCCTTCGATTCAACAGCCAAGCAACTGAATTGGCGACGACCCTGGATCACACCGATGCGCAGATGTCATTGGGTGACTTTCTTGAGCGCTATCGCTATGGCAATGCTTTCCGAGATTGGTATCTGCTACCGATGGCCGGGTGCATCTGGTCTTGCCCGACTGCGCAGATGTTGGATTTTCCTGTCAGCACCTTTGCTCACTTTTGCCACAACCACAGCCTGCTTCAGGTCGCCAATCGGCCACAGTGGTGGACAGTTAAGGGGGGCGCGCGACATTACGTGGACAAACTACTTGCTGGCATTGCGGATAAGCGACTGAACATAGCTGTGAGTGGCATCACTCGAATCGACAACTTCGACAAGAAGCAAGTGCGCGTGGAGAGTTCGAGTGGACAAGATTTCTTTGATCACGTCGTATTGGCTACCCACAGTGACCAGTCGCTGAAATTGCTTAAGGACGCATCCTCTTCAGAGGAGGACATCTTGTCGGCAGTGAGCTATCAGCCTAATCGCGCCGTCCTACACACCGACAGCAGTTGCTTGCCGCAAGAAGCAAAAACATGGTCGGCGTGGAACTACCAAAGCCGTACCGGTGAAGAACCCCAAGTGTGTGTGCATTACCTCATCAACAAGCTGCAACCTTTGCCGTTCAAGGAGTCGGTCATCGTCTCTCTGAATCCGATCGATGCACCAGATCCAACCAAGATCATCGCTCAATTCGATTACGCACATCCCGTGTTTGATGCCGCTGCCATCAAAGCGCAAGGCAAGCTCGGATTGATCCAAGGCTATCGCAACACCTGGTATGCCGGCGCGTGGACGGGGTATGGCTTCCATGAGGACGGACTTAAATCGGGACTGGCCGTTGCACGGTCGATCACGCAGCTAGGAGAACAAAATGCGTGATGCGCAAATCTGTTTCGGCAACGTGCACCATACGCGCCTGAGCCCGGTGCGCAATAGCTTCAATTACGGTGTGTACTTCTTACGCTTGCCGCTACGTGCCACACAAACAAATCCGATTCACTCAGCATTGTTTTCACGCAATCGTTTCAATCTGTTGTCTCACTACTATAAGGATCACGGCGACGGGCAGACACCCTTGTTGCAATGGATAGACACCTTGCTCAAGGCGCAGGGAATCAATGATGCCGATGGCGAGGTGTGGCTGCAGACTTTTCCGCGCGTGTTGGGCTATGTGTTCAATCCTGTGTCTTTCTGGTTCTGCCATCGAGCGGATGGCGAGTTGCGTGCTGTGTTGTGTGAGGTCAGCAATACCTTTGGCGAACGCCATTGTTATTTGCTGGATGAAGGCCGCCCCATTCAGAACGCGATTGAGTTGAGCGCCCGCAAGATCTTCCATGTTTCCCCCTTCTGCGCAGTGGAGGGGAGTTATCGCTTTCAGTTCATCAAGAATCAGCGCGCTACGCATGAGGACACCTTGGCGCGTATCGACTACTACACCGACGAAGGCGCGATTTTGCTAACCAACATCAGCGGGAATTCGCATGCCCTGAATGATCGCACCGTCCTATGGGCGTTGCTGCGTTACCCGGTGATGACTTTGATGGTCATCACACGCATCCACTGGCAAGCACTCAAGCTGTGGATCAAGAAAGTACCGTTTCACCGCAAACCCTTACCCCCAACCGAGGAGTTGAGCAAATGAATACCAAGACGATCACCATTGGGATGAATGGCACATCAAGTGCGAGACAGATTCCGCCACTTCAGCGCTATCCAGCGCGGGTCAAACTCATCTTGCGCGTGTTGGCGCAAATCAAGCACGGTGCCTTGCACCTGCAACTACCTGATGGCGAAGCGATGCATTTTGGTGATGATTCCTATCCCATCACCCTGCATCTGCATGACTGGAAGATGTTCGATGCGGTGATGAAGTCTGGCGACATCGGCTTTGCCGAGACTTTCATCGACGGTGGTTGGACGACTGACAATCTGACGGGATTGATCGAACTCTTCATTCGCAATCGGCAACAGGTCGAGGCACTCATCTACGGGACGTGGTGGGGGAGCCTATTGCATCGCGTGCGTCATCTGTTCAATCGCAATAGCCGCAGCGGCAGTCGTAAGAACATCCATGCGCACTATGACATCGGCAACGATTTCTACCGTCTGTGGCTTGACCCCTCCATGACTTACTCCAGTGCCGTGTTCAACAACGGTACTAGCGACAGCTTGGAGCAAGGGCAACATGTCAAATATCAGCGCATTCTGAATCAATTGAATGTGGCGAAGGGCGCACACATCTTGGAGATCGGCTGCGGCTGGGGAGGCTTTGCCGAGACGGCGATCAGAGAGGCTCAGGCCACTGTGCATGGCCTCACACTTTCCACCGAGCAATTGCATTACGCGCAACAGCGCTTAGCGAACTTGGGGATGGCAACACAAGCCGATTTGCGATTGATGGACTATCGAGATAGTGACGGACGCTATGACGCCATCGCCTCAATCGAGATGTTCGAGGCGGTGGGAGAGGCGTATTGGCCCAGTTACTTTGAGTGCATCGCGCGCAACTTGAAACAAGGAGGGCGAGCATGCGTCCAAACCATCGTCATTTCAGATGAATTATTTGCGCGCTATCGCACCGGAACGGATTTTATTCAGCAGTACATCTTCCCCGGCGGCATGTTGCCGTCGCCCAGTGTGTTTCGTGAGCACGCGCAGAAGCAAGGTTTGCGCGTATTGGATGAATTCAGTTTTGGTTTGGATTACGCGCGCACCCTAGTGGAGTGGCGCAGTGCATTCAAAGACCAGCTGGAGGCCGTGCGTGCGCAAGGCTTCGATGAGCGCTTCTTGCGCACGTGGGAGTTCTACCTGTGCTACTGCGAGGCAGGCTTCCGCGCCCACAGCATCAATGTCATGCAATTCACACTGGAAAAATGATGCGTTCCACCTTCCATGTGTTGGCTTGCTTGTGCCTTTTATGGGCACTGCCAACGCAAGCGAACACCTTGCCACCCGAAGTGCAGCAAGTGTTGCCGAGTGCGCAGTTGAATGGACAGGGTAGCTACCGATGGTTCGGGCTGAAACTGTATGACGCCTCTTTATGGCGCGAGACGAAACCTAATCACAAAGATCTGTGGTGGCAAAAGTCGTTGGTGCTCGAACTAGTTTATGCCAGAGACTTGAGTGGTGATCGTATCGCTGAGGCAAGCATAGACGAGATACGCAAGTTGAATCGGGGCACACCAGAGCGCCAAGCAGCATGGTTGCAATGGATGCGCGAAACCTTTCCTGATGTGAATGAGGGCACGCGCTTGAGTGGCCACTACATTCCAGAGCGAGGGGCCAATTTTTATCGGGATGGGCGGTTACTGAAGGGGATTTCCGATGTCGAATTCGCACAGGCGTTCTTTGCCATCTGGCTAGACGAACGCAGTAGTGCAGGCGATTTGCGTCGTGCCTTATTGGGACAGACGAGATGAGTTCCTTGACGCGCAGTCAGTTATTCAATTACGGCGCGTTCGGTTTGCCGTTAGCGATGGTGGCCTTACCGATATATATGTTCGTGCCGCAGTTCTACGCAGCCCGATTCGGACTTTCACTCGCCTTGATCGGCAGCACTTTACTGTTGGCACGTATGCTTGATGCCTTCGTTGATCCGCTCATCGGGCTGTGGATCGATAGGCAAGGAGGCGCCTATGTTCGCGCCTTGCACTATGGATTGCCTTTGCTGGTGTGCGGATTCATTGCACTTTTCCATCCACCCCAAAGTATCGGTGGTGGCGCTTTCGTATGGTTCTTGTGCGCCTTGATGGTAGTTTATCTAGGGTTTAGCTTGGCCAGCATCGCTTACCAGAGTTGGGGGGCATCATTGACACAAGCGTTATCGCAGCGATCTCAAGTCACGGGTATACGCGAGGCAAGCGGATTGGTCGGGGTGATCATTGCCGCAGCATTAGTGACAGCTTCGAATCCGAGTTGGCTTTCAGTGGCGTTTGTGGCTGCATTGGCCAGCACCGGGCTGCTACTGCTTCGCTACGCACCGCGCCCGTCCAGTCAACTCCACAACAAAAAATCGAACATCAGTGCACGGCAGGCGTTGCTGAGTAACCATCGATTCCGCTGGTTGTTCGGCGTGTTCCTATTGAACGGCATTGCCGCTGCTATTCCCGCCACGCTATTTCTGTTCTTCGTCAATGACCGACTATTACTGGCGCAGTACGCTGGTGTTTTTCTCATTGTGTATTTCCTGTCCGCTGCTGCGTCCATGCCATTGTGGGTGGCGTTGGCAAAGACACGTGGAGAGAAAGACGCATGGCTGTGGGCGATGCTGCTCGCTATCTTCACGTTCATATGGGCCTATTTTTTAGGTGCAGGGGAGGTGGCAGCTTTCGTATTGATATGCCTGTTGTCAGGCGTTGCACTCGGAGCAGATTTGGCCTTGCCGCCTGCGCTACTCGCGGCTGTCATTGGCGCGGTGGGGCATAGCGGGCAACACGAAGGGGTGTATTTCGGCGTGTGGAATTGGGCGACCAAACTCAATCTGGCATTGGCCGCAGGTATTGCGCTGCCTGCATTGCAATTCATGGGCTATGGCATAGGCACGACTGATGAGAGCGGATTGCACGCGCTGACTATCGGTTACGCGGTTTTGCCCTGCGTGTTGAAGATATTTGCGGCGCTGCTGTTGTGGCGTTCGCCTTTGAGTGAGGTTTAACGATGGCAAGGAGAATGAAAAATGAACTGGAAACATCTCGTCGCAATGTTGTCGGGGGTACTCATGTTGTCCGCTTGTAGCACCACAGATGTCAGCCACTATGCGCAAGAAAAACCCGCGCTCGACATGCAGCAGTACTTCAATGGAACTGTAGATGCGTGGGGCATGTTCCAAGATCGCAAAGGAGAGGTCGTCAAACGATTCACGGTGGTGATGCATTGCTCGTGGCAGGGCGACGTGGGCACGCTGGATGAAGATTTCACCTATTCCGACGGCACTAAACAAAAACGCGTGTGGACGCTCAAGAAACAAGCCAACGGCCAATACATCGGCACCGCCTCGGATGTGGTGGGCCAGGCAGTCGGCAATGTATCGGGCAATGCACTGAATTGGAAATATGTGTTGGCACTGCCCGTGGATGGGAAGGTCTACAACGTGAATTTCGATGACTGGATGTTCCTCATGGACGACAAGGTGATGCTCAACCGTGCCGTGATGAGCAAGTTCGGATTTCGCTTGGGTGAAGTCACGCTGTCGTTCAGCAAGCGTCCATGAATCCAAAAATTCATGACTGGCGCGGTCAGCGCGTGTGGGTCATCGGCGCTTCTAGCGGCATCGGTGCAGAGACTGCGCGCACCTTGCTGAAACGCGGTGCCAAGGTCGCACTGTCGGCACGCAATGCGGCCGCCTTACAGCAAGCGGGAAGGGGATTCGATGAGGCCATCGTGCTGCCACTCGACATCACCGATGCGGCGAGTGTATTGCGTGCACGCGACGAATTGCTGGTGCAGTGGGGCGGTGTCGACCTCGTGCTGGTGGTGGCGGGTACCTACCAAAAGATGCGTGCGGATGATTTCGATCTGACTGCGGCCAAGCACATGGTGGAACTTAATATCAACGGCGTGTTGAATTGCCTAGACGCGATATTACCTACCCTGCTTGCTCAAGGGCGCGGAGGCATCGGTATCGTGTCTTCGATCGCAGGTTTGAGTGGTCTGCCGCAAGCGCTCATCTATGGCCCGACCAAAGCGGCTTTGATCAATCTGTGCGAATCGCTGTATCTCGATCTGCATTCGCGCGGCATCGGCGTGTATCTCATCAATCCAGGATTCGTAGCGACTCCGCTCACGGCGAAGAACGACTTTGCCATGCCCGCCATCATCTCGGCGGAGCAGGCGGCATTTGAAATTGTGCGAGGTATCGAGCGCGGCGAGTTCCACATCCATTTCCCCAAGCGATTCACCAATTGGCTGCGACTGCTGCGCCTATTGCCGTATCGCTGGTATTTTTTTCTCATTCATAAGGTGACTGGACTATGACCCATCAGGAACAGTTGCAAAACATCATCCGTTTCTTCGAGAGCGTGTCGCGTAGCAGTGTGCAAGACATCCCGCAGCTTTATAGTGCCGATGCCTATTTCAAAGACCCGTTCAATGAAGTGCGAGGACATCCTGCAATCACGGCTATCTTTGAACACATGTTCGAGCAAGTGGATGAGCCTACCTTCAAGATTGAACGCAGCATCCTGCAAAACGATGATGCCTTCATCGTGTGGGACTTTGCTTTCTGCGTGAAAGGGACGTGCCAAGCACTCACCATTCACGGCTCATCCCATTTGCGTTTCAACGAGGCACACCAAGTGATATATCACCGCGACTACTGGGATGTTGCCGAAGAGTTGTATGAAAAGATTCCAGTGCTGGGGAGTTTGATGCGCCTCATCAAACGCAAGGCTAGAAGCTAAAACTTAAGGAGAAATAATGAAATATGCTCTGCTGTTCGCGACACTGGTTTTCTCTGCCACTGCTTCAGCCGAAGTATGTCCGCAGCTGCTAGATCGCACCATCACCACCTTGCAAGGCGAAAAGATAAATTTGTGCCAATACGCGGGCAAGCCGATCTTGGTGGTCAACACCGCCAGCAAGTGCGGCTACACCCCGCAGTTCGAACAACTGGAAGCGATGTATGGCAAATACAAACAGCAAGGACTGCTGGTGATCGGCTTCCCATCCAATGATTTTCGTCAAGAATTTTCGGATAAAGGTGAGATTGCAAAATTCTGCAAACTTACCTACAAAGTCAAATTCCCGATGAGCGAGCCAAGTAGTGTTTCAGGCAAGAATGCGAATTCATTTTTCAAGGCGTTGGCAAAAAGTACGGGAGAAGCTCCTAGTTGGAACTTTCACAAATACCTTATCGAAACAGACGGCAAGACCGTTCACAGCTTCGCTACATCTGTTGAGCCAGACAGCCCAGAGATTATGGATAAGATACAGGCGATGTTGAAGTGATGCGTGTGAATGGCGTAGCGCCAATGCGTGCTGAAGAAGTTCAAACTTTGGGGTATATAATCGGCACATGAGATCTCCCGCACGACTCGCCTTGTTCTTGATCTTGACGATGCTGTTCCGCACGTCAGCATTCGCCTATTCCATTCCGATGGAAGTGGCGGGCGGTTTGTCGGGCAACATCGTTCATGCCAGCTCGGATCGTTGTCCAGATATGGATGAATCTATTCCCTCATCAGCGCAAGAGCATCACAGTTCACCCAGTTGCCAGATATCGTGTGCATTAGGCGCTGCGCCTGCGTTGGTGCAACACACTTGGCAGTTGCCCATCCAGTCTCATGCCGTCAGTGTCTTTGTTGTTCCTCCTTTGAGCGGCAAAGATGCTTTGCCGCCAGATACACCTCCGCCTATCGTGTGACCCTCCAAGCTTGAACTATCCGCAGTGGCGTTTCGCCTATGCGGCGTTTTCTATTTATTTATTGGAGAATCATCATGAATATGACTCATTACATGGAGT
>PNNY01000079.1 GCA_013824485.1 Sideroxydans sp. | reverse complement strand
CACTAATGTGCTTTTTTTCAATCGTAATAGTTTCAGGGCCATAGCTAGTAGTGTCGTCAACATCTAATTTGGCATCACTACTAGTGCTGCCAGTTTTACTATTAAAATAAATGTGGTTGCTAGGAAATATAAGATGCGAATCGAGATCCGAAGGTAACTCTCCCCAGTTCAGCACAATGCGCATGCCATCAAGATTGTTCATAACTGTGCTGATGGCATAGGTCATTCCAGAACAAGGGCATTTCACAACCAAGTTGGAATAGCCAGCCTTTTTAATTATTAGTAGAGCTGACGGATCATCTGCAAAAGATGGGTTAAGAACAGCGTGTCCTTGAATATCTGATGTAGCATTTACGGACTGTTCACCATTCTTTTGCAATATGACTGATGCGCCTTCGATTCTCTGATCTTTGATGGTGGCACTCAACACTTGCACATTGACCACTGCTTCTGCAGAAATTGCTATTCCGCTAAGAATTGAAATTAATAAAACTCTTTTTAAGAAATTTCGCTTAATAGTATTTCTCATCATGTTTCTCCTTAGCGTGATAATTCATTCAATACCCAAGTAATACCTTAACAATCCAAAAAATATCCTAGACAACATTTCACTTGCTTAAGGAAATCGTTTATGGAAACACTCTTACCTCGTTGTTTGGTAACTCACCAAACATCTCAGGCGCATACATCGCTTCGACCCGAGTGATTGGTAGCTGGAACGTGCCATCATTGTTCAGACGGACCGTGTATTCCAGTGCGAATTTCCCCTTAGGTACGAAACGGTAATAGGCATGGAAACTGTCGAACGTGCGCTCTTCGAACGCAGGCCATACCCATCCTTGTTTCTTCTCGCCCTGAGTGAGTAGTTTGGAATCGCCTCCCAATCCAGTTCCGAGGATAGTTGCACCAGACGGAATGGGATCGTTGACAACAACCCAAGTCATATCGGACTGCGCATCAACATCCAGATGGATGCGTGCCACGTCACCCTTGTGCCACTCGCCCTTGGTCTTTTGGCTGACAGGGATGATCTGGCGCGAGACACGATAACCGGTAAATAAAGGTTCCTTGAGAGGCAGGGCGGCAAGACTTTGCATGATGCTCCAAGGTTTGCCGTTGCCACTGTGTGCCAATTCGACAGGCGCGGCAGATGCAGGCCAACTCAACAATTGTTGAGCACTCTTGGAATCGCCACTCCAATCGGCGGTGAAACGCTCTTTCCCTAAGGTGGCAGTGGTCGTTCCACTCACGGGTGTCGATTCAAACTTGGCAGAGAACTTCTTCATCGCCAACACACCCCAAGCGTTCGACACCGTGGTACTCCAATGACCATGTTGCTGACGGCCTAATGAACCGCGCACCAGCCGTGCTACATCTGGTTCCCAAGCGGGAAGGTCGAGCAGAGACAGCAAAGCGCGATTGGCATTCACATCTCCGTCGATCATCAGCCACCACAATGTGTCGCTACGCTCAGTGGAGAACCCCATGGTAGTACCCTGAAAATTGAGGCGACTGCGGATGATCTGCTGAGCTTCTTCTGCTAGACGAGTAGATTGCGGACTGATGTCTGGCTTATGTTGCAAAATGGACAACCAATTGAGTACCGCTGACGTTGGCCATAGATTCGGCTCGATGGCGATACTGTCTAGCCAACTTTTGTCGATATCGCCAGTTCTCGCTAGTGCGTCGATAGCCGCAAGTTTTCGGATATTCAAATCGCTGGTGGGGAGTGCGGAGTAGCGAATGACACGCCCTTGCACAAAGCCAATCAAACCGTTGCGCATCCTATTCAGCGTATGGTCAGGTATTTCATAACCTGATTCATTGGCGATAGAGAGTATGTACGAAGTCAATGTGTCATCGCCCTCACGCATAATCAACCAATATTTAGCCAATCCATCACTATCAAGAAAGATTGATAGACCTTTCACTAAGGTATTCCAACGGGCTTCATCTTCAAGGGCAACGGCCTTGGAAAGATGTTGCTCAAGGCAGGTGTAAGGATAGCGCGACATATATTCTTGTACGCCGCCTAAACCATCTCCTAGTTTTTTGCGGAATGTGAGCTTGATACCACCACGACCAGGAATAGCACCTTCCGGCAGTTTCACGCTGATGGATTGCGGTGATTCCAGTTGCATGATGGTGGCTTGCAAGGTGCGCACCGGAACGGCAGCGATGACTTTCTGAGAGATCTTGAGACGGTCACCTTCTTCGTTCGTGTCTTTTTCCTTGATGTTCACTTCCCATTTGATGGTATCGATATCAATAGGAACGCTGACATCCCATCCGATATTGCGTGATTCTCCTGCAAGCAAGCTGACCGCTATCGGTGTCAATTCGTTGCTGCCAGAAGAACCATTCTGTTGTCTGGCGGATACGACAGTCTCGATAGCACGTTCACTGGCGTTGCGTACTGTAAAGCTCGCATGGAATTTATCTTGTTCGCGTACGACCGGAGGCAGTCCAGAGAAAAGCATCAGGTCTTGCGTTGACTGAACAGAAGTTGATCCAGTTCCGAACATGTCCATGTCGCCGCTGGCGATTGCCACGATACGGAATGATGTCAGAGAGTCATTCAATGGAACGGTGGCTTCAGCATGACCCTGTGCATCCAGCTTCACACGCGCCTGCCAGAACAACAAGGTGTCGAACAGTTCTCGGGCAGTCCTTGTGGAGCCGCCATCACCACCTGCTGGTAGTGCTTTGCGTCCGAAGTGTCGTTTGCCGATGACTTGCATTTGCGCTGTCGAAGTTGAGACTTCTATTCCGCGTCGCGTCATCATGGCTTCTAACAGTTTCCAAGAATCGTTAGGTTTGAGTTCAAGTAAGCCTTCGTCCACTGCAACCAGTACGACTTCAGAATTGGGGGGAGGATATGAGCCGTCCACACGCTTGATATCGACCGAAACTTTTGCTTTCTCACGAACGCGGTAACTTGGTTTGTCCGTGGAGACCTTTACCTTTAATTCATGTGCCGTCCAACCGACATTGATTTCGGAGAGCCCCATCTTGAATGCGGGCTTGCCCAGATCGATCAGCGCTGTGGGTTGCACTTGATTGCTTCTGCCGCGTATGGCCAGTGCAGAGACAAAGATGTTGGGCGAGTAATTGTCTTTGATCGGCACTTCGATGGTTGGATTGGCGCGAGTCAGATGCGTCACGAAACTATCCATGATGCCTTCACGTTCGACTGTCACCAGTACATCGGCTTCTTTGAACGGCATGCGTAATTGGAAGCGAGCCTTATCGCCGGGCTCATACCGCTTCTTCTCAGGTAGCAGGTCGATACGGTCATTGTCTGCAGCATCGAACCACCAATCATCATTGCCAGCCACCCATATCTCACGATTCGCAACGCTGGCATTGCCAGCCGCATCTACTGTTTCAGCTTGGATGATGATATTGCCTTTAGCGGGCGCTTTCACGTCACAGATCAGCAGTCCTTTATTGTCGGTAACCCCTTGGCACAATTCGCCAGCTGCTTTGACTTCACTGTGATTGTCGAAAGCATAGAAGCCGCCAATCAGACGTCTGCGGTGAGAGAAGTATTCTCGTTGCAGTGCTTTGACTACGATTTTCTGACCAGCCTTGGGCTTGCCATTGATATCAAGCGCTACTGCGTGGAACTTGAGGTGTTCGGCTGTCGACATCCATCCATCAGGTTTGATGCCCACAATCACTTGAGCAGGCCACAAAGCGATATGCGTGGATGCTGTCAGCGTTTCTCCATTGGGGTCTTGGTATTCGAGTTCAGCTTGGATGTCCTGCGGAATGTTAGATTTCGGCAATTGTGTGAATACGCTACGACCAGCACCTGCCACATCCAACTGCAATTCCTGCGTAGATAGCATCTGATTGGTCGGCGTACTGGTCGGGCTAGGGGAGTACGACCCTCCTTCCTCATCGGGATCAGTCATTTCGTATTCGCCCGAATACCAAGGTTGCGCCTTGTTCTTCTGTACACCGAGCTTAACTTCACCGTTGGCGAAGTTAAAGTCTTCATAGTCAGCGAAGCTAACAAACTTAGGCGTGATCTGGCCGCGCAGTTTGACTGGCAAGGAAGAAGCTCCACCGCCTGACAGATAATTGACTTGGATGTTCACGGCGGCTTGGTCGGTGTTAATGAGCGCCTTGTCCGCCGCTTGTAGAATCGCCTTCATTGTTGGGACGCGGAAGCTTGCTACTTGGAAGCTTCCGATCTCATCTGGCATTTGTACGATGTACTTTCCTTGTTTGGCATCTTGCGGAACGGTCCAGTCCAACGTTGCAATTCCTTGGCTATCCCAACTGACTGGCAGTTCGAATTTGTCGTCACTGCCCTGATGCCAGATGGTTACGGTAGATGGCAAGTTCGCACGCGGTTGGGCAAAGCCTGTGCCTATCTTGCGGCGAACGATCAGCTTCATATGGGCTGTCTCACCTGCGCGCAACAAGGTGCGGTCCAAGACTGCGTGTGCGATCTCGTGCCCATTCCAGCCGTTCTGGAATGCATTGAAACGCCATAACGCGATACCTTCGTTCCAATCTGAAAGTACGAATGAGAAATCTTTTCCAACTCGCGCTGTAACAAAGAACTTGCGGTCGTAGTTGTGCATACAACCTGGAAGTTCGTTAAGTGAAGGGAGTTCCTGCTTTACTTGAAATAAGCCTTGGGAGTCGGTGTTGCCCTGAGCGTAAATCTTGCCCGAGCAGTCTCGAACCGCCACATTGGCATTAGTTATGGGTTTTCCCTTATCGAGGCTAGTTACCCAGACAAGTGAGGACTCTCGACCAAGCTTGAAATGCACAGAAATGTTCGTTACTAGCGCGGCTGCATGGACGTAATACGGACTCTCTTCGCCGTGTAATGCAGCGCCTAAGCGTGGGCTGGCTATTTCGACTACGTGGAGACCGGGTTCACTTAATGGAATACCAACAACTTCGAACGCTTTATCTCCCAGAGGACGTTTGATATCGATGACTTGAGGGTACTCACCTCTTTCAAATATCGATGCCTTACCAGGCCCGCCGTGCTGATAACCATTAATTTCCTGCAAGCGACGCAACCAACTGATCACTGTTAATTCAGAATCATCATGCATCACCTGTCCTGCGATGGATGGGGTGATTTTCATGAGGGGGATGAGTGTTTCAACATTGCGCAAAGTTACAGGCAGCAATGGCGGCGTATTTGTCGATGCGTTCAACTCCAAGATGCCAAAGTCGGCGGCGAACTTGGCAAGCGGTGGATTTTCGTCGGTCTCTACTTCAAGTGGGAAGCTTGATGCGTTGCTTAGTTTGCGGCCGGCATCATCAGTGAATTTTTCTGGAAGGACGATCTTGAACTTTGAGCGTTCCTGCAACGGCACTGGGAAAGATATCCAATGGGTAAAACCAGCTTTCTTGTCGTTCTCCGAAATAGTAGACCGGATAGCTTTACCCTTGGTGGGGACAAGATTGATGAGTTTTGCGTTCTCAACTGAGATAGGTGATGAAAAGTAAAGGCTGACTGGAAGTGCGGGGATGCAGGCAGCATCCTCATTCACTCGATTGCATGAAAACTTTGCTTCAAACACAGGGCGTGTTCGGAACGAAAGTGTTTGATCTTGTGAGGTGGAGATGCCTGAAAATGAAGTGACTCCCTTCCCCCAAACGAGGCGTACATTGGTTGCGCTGGGGAAGGTGCGTTGACACTGAACCAATGCGATAGGAGATTCTGCACTGTCACGCAGTTTTAGGAATTTTTCTCTATCACTCCCTTTTTCATCGATCCCGAATGAGATCGTTCTGCTGTCACCATCTTCGTCGGCAAAAGAAGCTTGGAAATATCGCGTCATGAAAGACTGGCGCATGTCCAATATGGTCATGCGTGGCAACCCAAGGATGATACGAACCGGAATCTTTTCAGAAATTCCATCGACCTCACAATGCACGTTCTTTTGCATAGAAGCGAAGGTTGCAGGCGCATCTAAGCCCAGAATGAATATCTGGCTTTCGTCGATGTTGGAATAGCCGTAGGCAGAAGGCTCGCTTTGAATGATTGAAGGGCCGCCAGTGTTGAATGCGTAAGTAGTACCTTCCTTGAAAGTATTACCGCCCAGCGTGCGCAAACCTTTTTTGATCGTGAAAGCGCAAGCGACTCCTGCGGGAAGATCCTTAGTGAAATCGTAAACCCAATTACGTTGATCAGCCCAACGCCCTTTGCCTGAGGCAGGGCATTTGATATCAAACGGATCCACTTCACGAGGATCACCGAATGCCACCATCTGCTCGGAGAACCTCACAGCAACTTGTCGGACTTTCTTTATTTCACCGGATGGTGAGAAGAATTCAATCTCGGCAGCATGCAAATGTTGGGTAAAGATAGCTAGCGCAAGAACTGACACTAGTCGAAATTGGCGACTGCTGAAGAACATACTCACTCCAAGAGGTGGTGTTTATTCGAGTTATTCCAATTAGAACGCGTTTTTAGAGTTGACGCATCCTACCGGCTTACTCCAGCCTCCAGAGTCTGGTACTTAACCATCTGTCTCTCGAATTATTTTGTGAGCGGAGTACGAGATAGCTAAGTTGCAAGTGCGCCGAATTGTGCTGGTGCTCAGACTAAATTGTCAATGCTCTGAGTAATATAAAATCCAGCAGTCAATTGGGGCGTTGGGATATGGGGGCGTTTGATTAGCATGAGAAGTATTGATGAGAGTAATTTTAGCTTCTCGCTCATTCTCCCCTTTGTATTACTGGGATCATTTGCATTCAGCATGGATGCATATAGTGGCGAGGAGAAGAAGTGTACTTACAGCACCTATCAATGGAATGTGCGCGACATGAAGGCTGTTGGTCATGCCAAGATTATGAAGTTGTATAGTGAAGTCACTGCATCTGAGAAAGATGACCTGACTGGATGTTCGGTATGTGAAGAGGATCAGGTCGAACTCACATATCGAGGATTGCGCCCCTTTAAGGTATGCAAAGTCATCGCACCCAAAGTAAAAGCTGCTATTGAGACGTTGCAACAGAGAAATGCGCCGCTTCTCGATGTGGTCGGTTATCGGCCAGGAATGACAAGAGGCGAAATCGATAGATATGGGAACCGCACTGGTTTCAGTAATCACTCATTTGGTGTTGCACTAGATATCAATTCAGAACAGAACGGGCTATATGACAACTGCCCCAGCTTCAAACCATCTTGTCGCTTAATCAAGGGCGGTAAATGGGATCCAAGCCAAGAAGTCAGCCTGACCAAGCAATCAATAATTGTTCAGGAATTTGAACGGCAAGGCTTTCGTTGGGGAGGGGAGATAGAGGGGCTGCAAAAAGACTTCATGCATTTTTCACCCACAGGTTATTAGTCTTGCGTGGGAGAAAATAACTACAGAGATATGCCTACAACAAAGGCTTAATCGGCATCATCTGCCAAAATCTCACCTTGCTGCGCTTCATGAATGACACACTCTCATCAGGTCGCTCGGTAGCCGCGTTCCAACTATTCTCAGGACGCATGTCTGTCTCGATTGCACCTTCCACAGTGCGAGCAAGAGCTTCATTCTGAATGACGACGCCGACTTCTGTATTTAGATTCTCTGAACGTGGATCGAGGTTGTAGGTCCCGATGTATGTCGTCTTTGAATCTACCACCATCGTTTTTGCATGAAGCGCAAAGATGGGCGGCTTGATCTTCCCTGAGATTGCGCTTTGGAATAGCTTGCTTCTGATTTCAGGGGCGGGTTTGTATTCAAATATCTCCAAACCCATCTTAATCAGGGAGTCGCGCTGATTTCTATAGCCGCTGGACGCTTGAAGGTTGTCACTTGAGGCAAGTGAGTTGGTATTGATACGGACACGCACACCACGCTTGATCGCATCTGAAAATAGCGCTTTGGCATCGTCGGATAAAATCAGATAAGGCGATTGGATGACAAGGCTCTTTTGAGCAGAGACGACGAGTTGTGCCAGTGCATTAGTGGTTCTACCTTTGCCGCCTAGG
Source organism: Sideroxydans sp. (assembly GCA_013824485.1). Taxonomy (GTDB): domain Bacteria; phylum Pseudomonadota; class Gammaproteobacteria; order Burkholderiales; family Gallionellaceae; genus Sideroxyarcus. Next base: position 1,334 of record PNNY01000079.1, on the reverse strand, counting down.
CTGAAGCGGTTGTCGTTCTTTCCGGGCACATCGCTAAGGAAATCAATATTTCCCCAAACGATCTGTTCGGCCAAGCGAGGAAAAGCGGTGGGCACGCGGTCGATCGCCTCATGTATCTCAGGAGCAAAGTTCTCTGAAGACTTTGCATACTCATGTAGTTCTCGATACGTCTGGGCGATGACTTTATCGTTGACCTTCACGTTCTTCTGCATCAATCCGATGCCGTCATAGAGATCTTCGACCTTTGCGCTTAACTCACTAGCCCAAAAATTCTCGAAGCTGATCTGCATCTTGTTTACTACTTCGCCCAGAACCAAGGCATCCCTATCCCGGAAATTGTATTCATGGTCATAGTCGAAATACTCATCAGCCATGTTGCGCCCACCCGTGATGGCGACCTTGCCATCAACGATGAAGGTCTTGTCATGCATGCGTTGATTCACCCCTCGGAAATCTGTAGCCACATTCAGGGCACGCTTTTGAATCGGAACGCCTACAGAACTTTGGGGGTTGTAGATGCGAATGTCGATATTGGGATGGCTAGCCAATGCCAGTAATGATTTATCGGGAGCATCGATTAGGAGGTCATCCACGATGATGCGAACTTTGACACCGCGCTCCGCAGCTCTTAACAATGACTCTGCTGCCAGGATGCCTATGTTGTCCGTGCTCCAGATGAAATACTGAACCTCGATCGAACGTTGCGCATGGTCAGCCAGCCATGCCCGCGCGAACAATGCCTCTTCGCCGGTATCTAGGACATAAGCACCACTCTGCCCAGCGTGGGCGTTGATCTGCTCATAGATGAGATTCATGGCTCTATCGGGTTCAGCCTTCGATGCAAAGGCGGTCAAGGCGAGTAGGGCGGTCAACGCAAGTCTGCTGAGTGGTTTCACGTATGGGTACTCACAAAATATTGATGGGTGTAAACGAGGATTGGATTCATCGACGCAATTTTACGAAATCGACGGGTTCCCATTGGCGCATCGCATAAAGTAAGCCGAAGCCACGACGCATACTTAAGGGGGCGGACAAACTTTCCTCATGCAGCTCGGCAAACTTTTTTCGTAACCGCCCAAGTTCATCCAAGATGACTGATATTGATTGCTCTGTGAACATCCCGTGTACGAAGGTCATCGTTTCATCTTTCCGATCAAATTCACTCTTTAATAGATCATCAATCCCTTTGCTACGGAAGAATTCACGTATGGGACCTGAGGGTAGCCAGTCAAAATCTCGCGCAACGGTAAGGCGGATTCGATTATTAGGGAGGAGATCGATGATGCGAAGCGCATCAAGCTTCAATAGGTACTTTAGGCACTCTGGGGTACTCA
>PNNY01000078.1 GCA_013824485.1 Sideroxydans sp. | reverse complement strand
ACGGCATCTGATATGAAGCCACTGTTCGAGACAGTCTTGAAGTTCGTTTCTTCGCCTCCTGGTGATCCAGAAGCGCCGTTGCAGTTGCAACTGGCAGCGTTGGATTACTCTACCTTTACAGGTCGCTTGGGTATCGGTCGCGTCTTGAATGGTCGCATCAAGCCAGGACAGAGCGTCGTGGTGATGAACCATGCAGACCAAGTCAGTTCTGGCCGTATCAACCAAGTGTTGGGCTTCCAAGGTTTGGAGCGCGTGCCAGTGGATAGTGCCGAAGCGGGTGACATCATCATCATCTCCGGTCTGGACGAGATCGGTATCGGCGTCACTATTTGCGATAAAGACAATCCTGTTGGCTTGCCAGTCTTGGGCGTAGATGAGCCAACTCTGACCATGGACTTCATGGTGAACGGCTCTCCCTTGGCAGGTACTGAAGGTAAGTTCGTTTCTAGCCGCCAGATTCGTGATCGTTTGACCAAGGAATTGTTGACTAACGTCGCTTTGCGAGTGGAAGACACTGCAGATGCAGACGTATTCCGTGTCTCGGGTCGTGGTGAATTGCACCTGACCATTTTGCTGGAAACCATGCGTCGTGAAGGCTTTGAGTTGGCCGTTGGTAAGCCGCGCGTCGTGTACAAAGAGATCAACGGTGAGAAATGCGAGCCGTATGAGAACCTGTCCATCGACTTGGAAGATAGCCATCAAGGTGGTGTCATGGAAGAGATTGGTCGTCGTCGCGGCGAACTGACCAATATGGAATCTGACGGCCAAGGACGTACCCGTTTGGAGTATCACATCCCAGCACGCGGCCTGATCGGCTTCCAATCTGACTTTATGACTATGACACGCGGTAGTGGTTTGATCAGCCACGTGTTCGATGACTACGGTCCTGTCAAAGCTGATTTGCCAGGCCGTCACAATGGTGTGCTGATCTCGGCGGAAGATGGTGAAGCAGTTGCTTATGCCTTGTGGAAACTGGAAGACCGTGGTCGCATGTTCGTGGTGCCTGGAGACAAGTTGTACGAAGGCATGATCATCGGTATTCACGCGCGCGACAACGATCTTATCGTCAATCCGATCAAGGGCAAGCAACTGACCAACGTGCGCGCATCCGGCACGGATGAGGCCGTCCGTTTGACGACTGCTTTGAAGATGACATTGGAATCTGCTGTTGAATTCATCGATGATGATGAATTGGTCGAATTGACACCAAAGTCCATCCGTATCCGCAAGCGTTACTTGAAGGAACACGAGCGCAAGCGCGCTTCGAAATCCGAGTAATTAGGATTGCAGTAAATGACAAAGGGCGCGAAAGCGCCCTTTGTCATTTATACTTGCCGCCACTTTTCGCACATAAAAAATCATGCTGGAAATCCTTTTCGCCGTCCTAGTGTTGATACTGTTGCTCATCCTGTTGGTGATGCAGTTACGTCAGCCTGTGCGGTCTGCTCAAATGCTGGAACAGCAACACCGCTCTATGCTTACTGATCTTCACGATGGACTGAACAAACAGGGTGATCGCTTGATCGCAGCCCAAGTTTCCGAATCTGAACGCTTGCGCACGGCTGTTGGTGAAGAGTTGCGTGCGACCCGCGATGCAGTCAATGCCTTGCAAGCCAAGCAAGATTTGTTGCGTACCGAGATGTTGGCGCAGACGTTGGCCAAGTTGGCGGAGCAAGGGCGTGCCGATCAGGAACTCATACAGAACTCATTCCGCAATGCCACACAGCATTTGGCGACCAGTATCGAAGCTTTATCCAAGACGGTGGATGGGCGTTTGGAGCAGATTGGTGGCAAGGTCAACGAACGCTTGGATGAAGGATTCAAGAAGACGAACGAGACCTTCGTTAGCGTGATGACCCGCTTGGCCACCATCGACGAGGCGCAGAAGAAGATCGACGGTTTGACAACCAATATGGTGAGCCTGCAAGAGTTACTCGGCGATAAACGATCGCGTGGAGCTTTTGGCGAAGTACAGTTGGAAGCCTTGGTGCGCAACATCATGCCGCCACAATCTTATGAGATGCAGTTCTCGCTACCTAACGGAACGCGTGCTGACTGTGTATTGAAACTGCCTGAGCCGACTGGGATGGTGGCGGTAGACTCCAAATTTCCGCTTGAGAATTATCACCGAATGTTTGGTGTCGACACACCAGCCGAAAAGCTAGTGGCAGAAAAACAATTCAAAGCAGATATCAAGAAGCATGTGGACGATATCTCCAGTAAATACATCATTGCAGATGTGACCTCAGACGGTGCGGTGATGTTCATTCCCGCTGAAGCGGTTTTCGCGGAGATACATGCACATCACCCAGAAGTAGTGGATTACGCCATGCAACGTCGAGTGTGGATCGTATCCCCGACCACCTTGATGGCTGTTCTGAATACTGCTCGTGCCGTGATGAAGGATGTCGAGACGCGTAAGCAAGTCCACATCATCAAAGACGAGTTGGGTAAATTAGGCAAAGAATTCGGTCGTTTCGATGAGCGAATGAAGAAGCTGGCGGACCATATCCGCCAAGCACATGAGGATGCGCAAGATGTCAGGACAACAAGTCAAAAGATATCCAAACGCTTTACTAGTATCGAACAGGTCGAATTGGATAACTCGGAGACCCCCGCGCTTCCCAATACGTCTTTAGACTGATAGTTCAATAACTAAAGCATGGGTATAATGCGCGCCGTTTCAGATTGATGTGAGTGGTTTGTTTTATTTAATGAATTAATTCGAGGGGTGATTTATGAAGAAGATTAGTTTAGGTTTGTTATTGGTTGGTGTTGCGGCTGCTGCGCAAGCTAGCCAATTCTCAGGTCCATATGTAGGGCTGAATGTAGGTCAAAACACGTCTTCTCTGACTGCTCAGGCAGACAAGAAAAAAGTGTATCCAGGTTTGAAAGCTGGCTACAACATGGATGTTGGAAGTTTTCTGCTAGGTGGCGAAGTGTTCGCCGATGCGCACAATGATTCCTACACTAAAGAGGACTTGGGCTTAGATGCTCGCGTTGGCTTGCCAATGAATAAATGGATGCCATACCTAAAATTGGGTGTGGCAGGCTCGACACCTGGCACGCGTTTGCATGGTGGCCTTGGTTTGGAATATAGCTTGACTGATCGTTACTCGATCAACGCCGAATATACGACCGATACGACCAACAAGTCTGGTGTGGCTTATAAGAACAACAATATCTCTTTGGGTTTCAACGGCTACTTCGGCGATAACTCTGGCAAAGCAGCAGCTTCTGCCGCTTCTGCTGCCGCAGCGAAAGCCGCTGCTGACAAGGCTGCAGCTGATGCAGCTGCAAAAGAAGCCGCTGACAAAGCTGCAGCTGATGCCGCCGCCAAAGCAGCAGCAGATCAAACTGCTGCAGGTCGCGCAGCAGCCGCAAAAGCTGCTGCCGAGAAAGCTGCGGCAGATGCCGCTACAGCAGCCAAAGCCGCTGCAGACAAAGCTGCAGCTGATGCTGCCGCTAAAGCAGCTGAGCCAGCCTACAAGACTTTGTTGACTGACAAGCCTGTGACTTTGGAAGGTGCAAGTTTCGCGAGTGGTTCTTCCAAGCTGAACGTTTCTGCCAATGCTCAATTGGATGACATCGTCAAGTTCGCTGCTGACAACAAGGATGCAGGTTTGACTGTCGTGGGTTACACAGATGATCGTGGCAATGCAGCGAAGAACGTGAAGCTGTCTGCCGCACGTGCTGCTGCTGTCAAGGCATACTTGGTTGGTAAGGGTGTCGCTGCGGATCGTGTCACAACCAAAGGTGCTGGTTCTGCCAACCCAATCGGTGACAACAAGACTGATGCTGGCCGCGCACAGAATCGTCGCGTCGAGATCAAGTCTGTCATCACCGAAGTCAAGAAGGTTCAAGTCAAGTAAGGCATGACTGATTGAGGTCGCTCAGAAAGGCGGGGAGTTCCCCGCCTTTTTGTTGTCTATCGAAACGTTGTTATGATGTCGCGTCACTCAATCGTCAGTCACAGATAATTCATTAGAGGAAAAGAATCATGACTACATCTCACACTTGGAAGTTCTTCCGCGCAGGCGGATTCGATCAAGTCCAATTGGATAACGGAGCCGATCTGTTGGCATTGAAAGACTTGAATCAAAAGCTTTGGGTAGCGTTAAGTTGCCCTACACGCGGCATCGAATTCGATGGGCGCACCTTGGATATGATCGATTCCGATGGGGATGGTCAAGTCCGCGCGAACGAGGTGTTGGCGGCAATCGCTTGGGCTGGCGCATTGATGAAAAGTAACGATGCCTTGACCAAAGGCACTGATAAGTTGTTGTTGTCTGATATCAATGACGAATCGGAGGAGGGTAAACAGATCCTCGCCTCCGCACGTCATATCCTCAAGAGCTTGGGTAAAGCTGATGCGAGCTTGATCACGCTGGATGATATGGCAGACATCGAGAAGTTCGTGGCCGGGCTGCAATTCAATGGTGATGGAGTGGTATGCGCAAAACAGGTCAGCGATGCTATCTTGAGTGCCGCTGTTGCTGACATCGCAAATGTTTCAGGCTCTGTTCCTGATATGAGTGGTGATATGGGCATCAATCAAGACATCAGCAACCGGTTCTTTGCCGATTCAAAAGCCTATTCCGATTGGTATGCTCAAGGTGAGGCGGATAAAGGTGTCTTGCTGCTGGGCGTTGAAAGTAAGGCCGCAGCAGCGACCTTGCAAGCCGTCAAAGAAAAGATCGATGACTATTTCACTCGTTGCCAATTAGCCGCCTATGACGAACGTGCTGCTTCGCCATTGAGCCGATCCGCAGATGATTACCAGCAACTCGCCACTTTGAGTCTCTCTGCGCAGACCGGCGAGATCGCTAGTTTTCCTTTGGCAACGATCGTAGCGAATAAGCCATTATCGCTAGTGGCAGGCGTCAATCCTGCGTGGTGCGCTAGGATAGATGCGTTGCGCAACGCGGTCATCAAGCCACTGCTCGGTGATAAACAAAGCATTACCGCTGCTGAATGGGCAACACTTTGTGCACGTTTCGATGCATTCGACGCATGGCAAGGCGCTAAACCTGCGTCAAAGGTTGGCGAGCTGGGTATCGAGCGCGTGCGGTCCATCATAACTACCGATCATCAGCCGAAAATAGATGCACTCATCGCACAAGACAAGGCGGTCGAATCTGAGATCAAATCCATCCGTTCAGTCGAGCGCTTGGTGCGCTACCAGCGCGACTTGTTCAAATTGGCGAACAACTTCGTGTCTTTCCGTGAATTCTATTCAGGTAAGAAGAAAGCCATCTTTCAAGTGGGTACACTTTATCTAGATGGTCGTAGCTGCGAGCTTTGCATCAAAGTAGAGGATGTGAATGCGCATGCCGCCTATGCCAATAGTAGTGGAGTCTGTTTGGCGTATTGCAACTTGGAGCGCAATGGTGGTGCTGAGAAGATGAGTATCGCTGCCGCCTTCACAGCGGGTGACTCTGATTTCTTGATGGTTGGTCGCCACGGCATCTTCTATGACCGCAAAGGTCAGGATTGGAACGCCACCATCGTTCGCATATCAGATCACCCCATCAGCATCCGCCAAGCTTTCTGGTCGCCCTACAAAAAGCTATCGAAGATGATCGGCGAACAGATGCAAAAACTGGCTGCCAGCAAAGCAAATGCGGTTGAGAACAAGATGGCGACGACAGTGGCGAGCGCTCCGAATGCTGTCGCTGCTGCACCGACGCCACCAGCAGCCCCCGTTAAACCCCCGTTCGATGTGGGCAAGTTCGCAGGTATCTTTGCAGCAATCGGTTTGGCTATCGGTGCCATTGGCGGCATCATGGCCACGGTGGTGGGCGGCATTTTGAGCCTTGAGTTGTGGCAAATCCCATTGGCACTGATCGGACTGATGTTGACGATCTCACTACCCTCGATGGTGCTTGCTTGGTTCAAGTTGAAACGACGCAATCTGGGCCCCATCCTTGATGCTTGCGGTTGGGCCATCAATGCTCGTGTATTGATAAACATCCCCTTTGGTACTTCGTTGACCGCATTGCCGATCTTGCCATCAGGTGCGCATCGTTCTTTGGTCGACCCGTATGCAGAAGAGAAGTCTGTCTGGCCTTACGGGTTGGTGGTTGCAGCTATCATTGGCGCAGTGGGTTGGGCTTGGTATGCAGGATATTTCTCAAATTAAGTGAACTGAACCAATGAAGATCGCAATCGCACAGATCAACTGCTTGCTCGGTGACTTGGCGGGTAACTCCGCCAAGATCGCCAATTTTGCAAGAGATGCCAAGAAGCATGGGGCGGACATCCTGCTCACGCCAGAAATGAGTCTGTGCGGCTATCCGCCAGAAGATCTATTACTGCGTGATGGCTTCTATCGAGAGTGTGATCTGGCTTTGGCTGAATTGGCCGAGCAAGTACAAGGCATTGTCTTGATCATCGGGCATCCACATCAAGTTGGAGGCAATCGTTTCAACGCCGCCTCTGTGTTGAGAGACGGCAAGGTGGTTGCCACTTACCACAAGCATGAGTTGCCGAACCATAGCGTCTTCGATGAGAAGCGATATTTCGAGCACGGGCAGGAAGCATGTGTGTTCGAATTGGGCGGAATCAAGTTTGGCATCAATATTTGTGCAGACATTTGGGAAGACCAGGCAGCTGCAAGAGCACGCGAAGCTGGGGCTGAAGTGTTGTTGGTTCTAAATGCTTCTCCCTATCATTTCGACAAGCAGGCCACTCGCCACGAGACTTTGCGTGAGCGTATCGAAGAAATAGCGCTACCTATCTTCTATGCCAATATGGTGGGAGGGCAGGACGAGTTGGTATTTGATGGGGCATCGTTCGTAATGGACGAACAAGGTGAACTTACCCATCAACTTCCAGCCTTCGAGGAAGCACTTGAAGTTGTTGAGATCAAGGACGGAAAGCTCGTCAAAGGAAGACTTGCGAAAGTCGAAAAGGACGAAGCTAGTATCTACCGTGCGCTGTGCCTTGGGGTTCGCGACTATATTCAGAAGAATCGCTTCCCTGGCATCCTGCTAGGATTGTCTGGTGGCATCGATTCAGCCTTGACGCTTGCCGTAGCGGTGGATGCATTGGGAGTAGACAAGGTGCGGGCTGTGATGATGCCATCACCTTATACCGCTCAGATGAGTATCGATGATTCGCGCGAGATGGTCAAAATTCTTGGAGTGCGCTATGAGGAATTGGACATTTTGCCAACCTTCACCGCGCTACTAGATACGCTGTCGCCAGTGTTCAAGGGGTTGTCTGCAGATACCACTGAAGAGAATCTACAAGCACGTATCAGAGGCACTTTGTTGATGGCCATGTCAAATAAGACTGGCTCTTTGGTCCTCACCACAGGCAACAAATCTGAGATGACTACTGGATATTGCACGCTGTATGGCGACATGGCTGGTGGTTTTGCTGTGCTCAAGGATGTGAGCAAAACTTGGGTGTATCGCTTGTCAAACTATCGCAACACTCTTGGGCGCGTCATCCCAGAGCGAATCATCACGCGTCCTCCAAGTGCCGAACTGAAGCCAGATCAGACCGATCAAGACAGCTTGCCGCCTTACGATGTGCTGGATGCGATCATGTCCTGCTATGTTGAGAAGAACATGAGCATCCCACAGATCGTGAAAGAAGGTTTCAGCCAAGCTGATGTACACAGAGTGGTGAAGTTGATTCGTATCAATGAATACAAACGTCGCCAAGCACCGGTGGGTATTCGAATCACTGACCGTAGCTTTGGTAAGGATTGGCGCTATCCCATCACCGCGCGTTATCAGGACGATTTTTAGATATACTTGCGCCACATTTCTAGGGAGACCAGCATGAAGAAGATCGAAGCCATCATCAAGCCATTCAAACTCGACGAAGTCCGTGAAGCCTTATCCGAACTGGGCGTTAGCGGACTAACGGTGACCGAGGTTAAAGGCTTTGGCCGTCAGAAAGGACATACCGAGCTCTATCGCGGCGCAGAATACGTCGTGGATTTCTTGCCGAAGATCAAGGTCGAGATCGTAGTGAGTGCGGCGATGCTGGATTCCGCCGTTGAATCGATCATCAAGGCTGCGCATACAGGCAAGATCGGCGACGGTAAGATATTCGTCTCAAGTGTTGAGCAAGTCATCCGCATCCGTACAGGCGAGACAGACGAGACAGCACTCTAATCTTTTTGGGTAGTAATAAACAAAAATGGCACTTGATTCAAGTGCCATTTTTTCATTGATAGGAGCTTAGCAAAAGCTTATTTTGCTACTTGGCGCTCTCTGATCTCATCCAAGGTCTTGCAGTCGATACAAAGGGTTGCAGTAGGGCGCGCCTCAAGGCGGTTCAAACCTATCTCAACACCACACTTGTCACAGAAACCGTAATCTCCAGCTTCGATACGTGCCAACATCTTGTCGATGTTTTTGATCAGTTTGCGTTCGCGGTCACGGTTGCGCAATTCCAAGCTCATATCTGATTCTTGGCTTGCACGATCATTTGGATCAGCAAAGACGGTAGCTTCGTCCTGCATAGTATGAACCGTACGATCGATGTCTTGGCTCAGGCCCAGTTTGATCTCATTCAGAACGCCTCGAAAGTGCTCGAGTTGCTTGGCGCTCATGTAAGCCTCGCCCTTTTTTACCTTATATGGCGCTGTTGTCTTGTTCGTTTGTGCTGGCATTGCGTCTATCTCCACGGGAAGCTGATTTTTTCAAGCGCGCTTTAATACCAGATAGGGTGGATAGTCGCAACAAGAAATTTAATGAGATGCAGATTATAAAATATTAACACCTTGTTTTTTAAGCATATCAATCAATACAATCAACGGCAGGCCAATCAAGGCATTGGGATCGTCCCCTTGTATGCGCTGTATCAGCGCGATTCCAAGCCCTTCCGATTTTGCACTCCCTGCGCAATGGTAGGGTTGTTCCTTATGTAAGTAGCGCTCGATTTCATCGTCGGACAGTTCTCTGAAGCTCACCTTGGTTTCGACCAACGCAGTCTGCATATCTTTAGTGAGGGAATTGAAAAGACTGACAGCAGTGAAAAATTCGACGGTCTTCCCACGCATGGAGTGCAACTGACGCACTGCGTTGTCATGAGTGAGGGGCTTTCCGAGTTGCTGGCCTTCCAATAGAGCTACTTGGTCTGAGCCGATGATGAGTGCATCTGGGAACTGTTGGGCAACTGCTTGAGCTTTTAGCTTAGATAGGCGTTCAGACGTCTTACGTGCAGACTCGCCTGCCAAGGGGGTCTCATCTACGTCAGGTGAGGCGGTTTTAAATGGAATCTGTAGGGTGGAGAGCAGCTGACTCCTATATATAGAGGTCGAGGCTAGGATAATCGGCT
>PNNY01000077.1 GCA_013824485.1 Sideroxydans sp. | reverse complement strand
TCATCGCCATCCCCTTCATCGCTTTCCCGCTGTGGCGCGGTACAGTCAAGAGCAACACGGTTGCGCGTGATGCGGCCAACCTTGAGATCCTGCGCGATCAGATCAACGAGATGGATGTCGATCTGAAGAATGGCTTGCTCTCGGCTGAGCTGCACGAACAAGGTAAGAGCGAGTTGCAAACCCGTGTGTTGGAAGAAGTGAACGAATCCACTTCGACGGTAGTAGAAACGACACCTAGTCCTTATAAGAAATTGGCGATCATCTTGTCGGTATTGTTGCCTGTCTTGGCCATCGGTCTGTACACCCAAGTAGGAAATTTGGACGCATTCTCTGATCGTGCTACACACGGTGGCATGAGCGACATCGGTGTGGCGGGCGGCAGTGCTTCGATCAGTGATTTGGAGCAAAAGGTAGAGTCCAATCCCGCTGATGGAGAATCACTGTTGCTGTTGGCCAGGGCATACATGGAAGCTGGACGCTTCGCTGATTCTGCCAAGGCCTACGAGAATCTGACGCAATACATCTCGGATGAAGCTTGGATATGGGCTGACTACGCTGATGCGTTAGCGATGGCACAAGGACAAAGCTTGCGCGGCAAACCGACGGACCTCATCAACAAGGCGCTATCTATCGATGCGGACAGCATGAAGGGTTTGGCACTAGCTGGGTCTGCAGCGATGGAGCGTGGCGATTTTGCAGCGGCCATCAAACATTGGGAAAGACTGCGCAGCTTGCTGCCTTCTGATAGCGAAGATGCCAAGATGATCGAAGGCGGATTGGCGGAGGCGCGTCAGATGATGTCGCACATCAAGGGCGGCAAAGCGCCGATGGCATTGGAGCAGATCGCTCCTCCGACACAAGCGGCCTCCAGTGGAAAAGAGCGCATCACGGGCAAAGTCACTTTGAGCGACTCCTTGAAAGTCAAGTACAGTCCAGATGACACCGTGTTCGTGTTGGCGCGTGCGGCGGAAGGGCCAAAGATGCCATTGGCGATCTTGCGCAAACAAGTACGCGACCTGCCTATCACTTTCGAGTTGGATGACAGTATGGCGATGCAACCGCAGATGAAGTTGTCTGCCTTTGACAAGGTCGTGGTCGTTGCGCGTATCTCTAAGTCGGGTACGGCGATGCCGGAAGCGGGTGATGCTCAAGGCATGAGCCAACCTATGACGCCAGGAGCGAAGGGTGTGAATGTGAAGATAGATCAGATGGTGAAGTAATCCACTGCTGACCTTAGAAAAAGCCGCATCGTTTCAACGATGCGGCTTTTTTATTGCGCAGTATCCACGTTGAGTTGAAGCCAGTATTCCAGTAATGCAAGGTGCCACAACTTGCTACCGTTCAGACGTGTGAAGTGTGACTCGGGCGCAGCGAGCAATTTTTCTACGTAGGCGCGGTTGAACAGTCCTCGCTTCATGCATGCATCAGATAACAATATCTTCTGCATGAACTCTAAGAATTCACCGCGCACGTATTTGAGTGCTGGGACAGGGAAGTAGCCCTTGGGTCTATCGATGACTGCATCGGGAACCAGCCCGCGCGCCATGGCTTTGAGAGGGAACTTGCCACCATCTTTGAGGCGTAATTCGGGCGGCATGCGAGCTGCCAGTTCCACCAATTCGTGATCGAGGAAAGGCACGCGCGCTTCTAATCCCCAGGCCATGCTCATGTTATCCATACGTTTCACAGGATCATCCACGATGAGTGTCGTCACATCGAAGCGCAACACTTCATCTAGGAATGTGTCGGCATAGGGTTTGGTCAACTCGTTGTGCGCCAATTCGCTGGTCACGTCGTGTAGGTGATACCCCGCCGTGACGGTCTCCAGATATTCCGCATGATCGCGATCGAAGTAGTTGCTGCGGAAGCGGTCTAGCGTCGAACCTTGTGTGACATCCATCTTGGGATACCAGAAATAACCACCGAAAACTTCGTCAGCACCTTGACCTGCAAGAACCACCTTCACATCGTGCGAGACCTTCTCCGACAGCAGATAGAAGGCGACGTTGTCTTGGCTCACCATCGGCTCGGACATGCTGCGCACAGCCTCTGGCAGGCGCTTCAATACTTCGCTGTTGGGAATGAGATATTTGTGGTGCGTGGTTTGGAATCGCTCAACCACTTGATCCGAGTATTCGAACTCATCGCCCTTCTCGGCATCTCCACCGATGTCTTCGAAGCCGATAGAGAAGGTATGTAAGTCTGGTACATGATCTGCCAGCAAGCCGACGATGAGGCTCGAATCCAAACCACCAGAAAGCAAAACCCCTACCGGTACATCGGCGGCAAGGCGGTGGCGTTCCATCACTTTGGCTAACACATGGCGCGTGGCGGCCAGCCAATCTTGCTCACTTAAGTCCGCACTCGGGCGCGTCGCGTCCAACGACCAATAACGACGATGTGTCACTTCGCCATCGGCGCTGAAGGTCATGTAGGTCGCAGGGGGCAACTTCTTCACGCCATTCAGCAAGGTGCGCGGCGCGGGAACGGAGGAGTGCAAAGTCAGATGATGGTGTAGCGCGACGGGGTCGATGCTGGTATCCACATCGCCTGCTGCAAGTAAAGCCTGCAAGGTGGAAGCGAAACGCAGCGATGCGCCATCCACTGAATAATACAAAGGCTTGATGCCAAAACGGTCACGCGCGAGGAATAGCTTTTGTTCGCGCCGATCCCAGACCGCGAAAGCGAACATGCCATAGAAACGCTCGACGCATTGTTCGCCCCAAGCGTGGTAAGCCTTGAGGATGACCTCGCTATCGCCCTCGGAGAAGAACTCATATTCCATCTCAACCAGTTCGGCGCGCAGCTCTTTGTAGTTGTAGATCGTGCCGTTGAACACCAAGGTGAGATGAAGTGTTTCGTCCACCATGGGTTGCTTGGCATGCTCGGAGAGGTCGATGATGGACAAGCGACGGTGACCGAATGCGAGTGGTCCGTCGTTGTAGATGCCGTGCGCATCAGGCCCGCGCCGCGCCAACTTGTCACTCATGCGCCTGATGATATCGGGCGAAGGTGTTTGTTTGTCGAAACGTAACTCACCACAGATGCCGCACATAGATATGCCCCGTACAAAGTGAAAAAGCCTCGCAATACTGCGAAGCTTTCTATTTTATTTAGCTCACCAATACCGACGATTTAGGTAAATGGAAATGCCTTGTTTTAAATGCAGATTAGCCTTGCACAGCATTGTAAATTTGAATGCTACTTATATTCAAATTATTTACTGATATACCGTTGTGCACGAAAGCAGGCGAGGGCTAGTCGGGAGATACTCAATCCGCCAGTGGGCTAGAGCGATTGAGAGGAGATTAGCTGGAAGGATTAGTATCGCGCAACAGCCGCTCGAATGCGCTCAATGGTGTCTTTCATCTGAGCTTTCTTAGATACCTCCAACCCAAGGTCTTCAGCGATTCTGACAATGATGGCTGGATCAAGCGGGATGCCACCTGCATCAATTGCTGAGATCAGTTGCTTGGCACGCCGAATCTCTGCAGGTGTGTTGTCTGCTGGCTTGAGCCAATCCAATAGGCGAGAGATCAAGTGATTCATGCTGCTTCGTGGTCAGGCTACCTTAATGTTCATGCACTCACCGCACGCATCCGGTCGATTTTCTCGATGACAGCCTGATAGAGATCATGGTCGGAATCGGGGTTGTTGCGGTCTGGATGATGGGCGCTGCGGATCTTTCTAAGCTGAGTCATGCAGTCTGGCAGGTCGTGCACCTTGGTCACGCGGTCACCGTTTTTGACCATCACGCGCTGAAGTTCAGCCTCTGCGTCGTCGCGTGAGTCATACAACTTCTTGCTGCCAAGCCGCCAACCATCCTGATTTTTGCGTGGTGATTGCATTTCCTTACCGTCAAACCAGACCCATTTGCCGGTATCGGGGTCTTGTTCAAAATGAATGACGGTGATGGTGTAGGTATATTCGGGTGGTTCGATTTCCATCGCGAATAGGTTGATGACCTTACCGACAGTCCCCACCGTTGCAAGGTAATACGCACCTGCCTCATGCGGGCAGAATCCGCTACTTTGTGTTGCCAAAGCGTTGCTAGGTATTGATTCATTACTTGATGAATTCATTTCAGCCATGCGGCGAAGGGCTTTGCGTTGTGCGTTTGTCACTTGAATTGCTCCATTTGTATCTTTTGCGACTGGGCAGCTGTTATTTCGAGCTGCGGATTTTTCAAAATTTTCTCGAAAATAAAAAGGCCACCTCGAAAGATGGCCTTCAATATTCTGGCTCCCCGACCTGGACTCGAACCAGGGACCTGCGGATTAACAGTCCGTCGCTCTACCGACTGAGCTATCAGGGAATTGATGCGGGCGCTATACTAACGGCAGAAGGCATTTCGGTCAACCTTTGATGAGCTTTATTGATTAGAATTTGCAGCAAAGGGGATGTCATGGTTCAACTCAATTACAATCATCGTCATGGATAAAAAAACAGTTCTCATCAAAACGTCTGTCGGGGAAGTCACTATCTCTGGTCTGTCTGGAGATATGAAACGAGTGATGTTACTTATCGACGATAAGTCTACCGTTGAAGAGGTGACGAAGCGCGCGCCACCAAGCTTGCGTGGTGATCTTCCTGAGATCCTGCAGAATCTGATCGACGCCGAGTTGATTCGAGATAAAGACAAGATTGTTGTCGCCCCCAAGATCGTCGCACCCAAGATAGTTGCTCCTAAACCTGTAGCTCCTCCCCTTGATGAAGAGCTCGATTTCACCGCAATGGTGGCGAGTCCTACGCCTGCAGCATTAGCTGAAGAAGCTGCAAGATTAAAAGCTAAGCAAGATGCGGAAGCGGCGAGATTGAACGCCGAGCAGGAAGTATTGCGTAAAAAGGCAGAACTGGAGGCAGCAGCAAAAGCGAAAGTTGAAGCTGATGCGGCGCGTATCAAGGCTGAGCAAGAAGCGGCAAGATTGAAAGCAGAGATGGAGGCGGCAAAGGCGAGGGCTGAAGCAGAGGCTCGTGCCAAGCAGGCCGAAGAAAAAGCGAAACAAGAAGCCGAAGCTGCTCGTGTGAAAGCTGAACAAGAGGCCGCTCGTATCAAGGCTGAGCAGGAAGCGGCACGCGTCAAAGCAGAATTGGAGGCGGCCGCAAAAGCGAAGGCTGAAGCTGAAGCGGCGCGTATCAAGGCAGAGCAGGAAGCCGCAAGAGTCAAGGCTGAATTGGAAGCTGCCAAAGCACGTGCCGAAGCTGAGGCCAAAGCATTGGCTGAAGAACGAGCAAGGCAGGAAGCAGAGGCAGCTCGATTGAAAGCGGAGGTTGAAGCAGCACGTATCAAAGCGGAAGAAGAAGCCGCACGCCTTAAGGCAGAGCAAGAAGCGGCTAGGATCAAAGCCGAACAAGAGGCTGCTCGAATCAAGGCTGAGCAGGAAGCCGCCAGAATCAAAGCAGAACAAGAAGCTGCACGTATCAAAGCTGAGCAAGAAGCGGCAGCGCGTGCCAAAGCAGAGGCAGAAGAGCAAGCTAGAAAAGAAGCAGAAGCCGCTAGGTTGAAAGCAGAAGAAGAGGCTGCGCGCATCAAAGCTGAGGCAGAAGCGGCACGCATCAAAGCGGAACAAGAAGCTGCAGTCGCAAGAGCTGAGTTGGAGGCAGCGAAAGCACGTGCTGAGGCGGAAGCCAAGGCACTAGCGGAACAACGTGCCAAGCATGAGGCGGAAGCTGCCCAGTTGAAAGCAGAGCAGGAAGCAGCAAGGGCTAAAGCAGAACAAGAGGCAGCTGATCGCGCGAAGGCCGAAGCAATCGAGCGCGCTAAAGCCGAGGCTGAAGCGGCACGTATCAAAGCAGAGCAAGAAGCCCAACGACAGGCGGCTGAAGCAGCAGAGAAAGCTAGACGTGACGCGCAGTTGGCGAAACAAGAAACCCTGGCTGCATCGGCAGCCCAAGCTGCACCATCGGCTTCTTCATTCCAGATCAATCTAGATGTGTTGAATGCAGGGATGACGCCCGCTCCGATGCAGCCAAACTCACAGGACGATGCTCGCCTGAAGGCAGAACACGAAGCCGCTGAACGTGCGGCAATTGAAGCTAAGGCGTTAGAAGAGCAGAAGGCCAAGCAAAAAGCAGCAGAAGAGATGGCACGTCAGAAGGAGGAGCAAGAAGCGGCTCGTCTGCGTGCAGAACAAGAAGCGCGTGCACAGGCAGAAGAACAAGCATTGGCTGCGGAACAAGCCAGTGCATGGGCACAGGCAGAGCAGCGCGCTAAGACACAATCCAGTATCCATGTTGAGAATGCTGCACAACAAGCTGCACACACTAAAGCTAAAGCAGCGCAAAAGCCGGTATCCAAGGCGCGACGTAAGCCACTACCCGTTGGCAAGATCTTCGCTGGGTTGTTGGTCTTGAGCATCGTGGCGATCTTTGTGTTGCCATTGGTGTGGCCGCTACAGGAATTCATCGCACCTATCGAACAGCGCATGTCGGCGCAACTTAAACAGCCTGTGAAGATCGGCGGCATGAGTGCGGCGATATTGCCAATGCCTAAAGTGGAGTTGCAAAACGTGAGCATCGGTGCGGGTGACGAGATCAAAGTATCGGCGGTCGCGATCTTTGCAGATCCGCTCACATTGTTCTCAGAGCAGAAGGCGATCAGCAATATCGAGTTCAAGGGGGCGACTGTCGATGGTCGCCGCTTGGAGCAATTGACAACGGCATTTAAAGGTATTGGTGGCGATGCGCAATATCCGATACGACATCTCACGATTCAAAACCTCAAGGTGAACGCAGAGGGCATCGAGTTGCCGGCCTTGAGTGGCAGTGCAGATATCGCGCAGGGACAATTCACGCGTGTGGTCTTACACAGTGACGATAGCAAATTCAATGTCGAGGTCGTGCCGATGCAGAACCGTTGGCAATTGAGTTTCGGTATCAAAGAACGCGCATTGCCATTGTTGGCGGATGTCACGTTCAGCGACTTCACCGCCAAAGGGGTGATTGGTGACGGCGAGGTTGATTTTAGCGAGCTCGACGCGCATGCCTACGGCGGTATCTTGTCGGGTAGAGGCAAGCTCACTTGGCGCAAGGGCTGGCAATTGCAAGGCCGCATGCAAGCGAAGACCATGGAGTTAGAAAAGATGTTCTCGCAATTCGGTCTTGCCGGTGAGGTATTCGCCGATGGATCGTTTGCGATGCAGAGTGCGAAACTTTCACAGTTGGGCGATGCGCCTAAGTTAGACGGTTCGTTCTCTGCCAATAAAGGCGTCATCAACGGAATGGACATGGTCGAAACCGCCAGATTGTCTAGCCGTGAACATCTGCCCGGTGGCCGTACGCACTTTGATGTGCTGACGGGTGCAGTGCAGCTCGACAACCATGCCAAACGTTTCCGCCAAGTGAAGATCACCTCGGGGATGTTGAGCGCCACAGGCTCTTTTGAGGTGTCCGCGACTAACCAACTATCAGGTAGCTTTGGTGCGGAGATCAAGATGCGTGCGGGCAACAATGCGTTGGGATTGTCCGGCACCTTGAGTGAACCAAAATTGGTCGCTAGATAAAATCTCAGTTGAGTGATCGGAAATAAAGAAGCCGGCGTAAGCCGGCTTCTTGTTTGATGCGAGTCAAAACATGATCAACTCAATGCTTTGGCGATACGCCCCAATGCGTCCTTGAGGTTGCTCATCGAAGTGGCGAAAGAGATGCGGAAGTAACCTTCGCTACCGAATGCAGAGCCTGGCACGACGGCGACACCCGCTTCAGCCAAGAGATACTCTGACAAGGCGATGTCGGTTGTATCTTTGATCTTGCCTTCTTTGTGTAGCTTTGCGATGGCTACACGTGCATCTGGGAAGGCATAGAACGCGCCGCCAGCCATCAAACACTTAACACCGGGAATCTTATTCAGTTCGTTCACCACGAATACGTGACGCTCACGGAACGCTTTGATCATTGGTGCGAGGCAGTTTTGGTCGCCATTCAATGCAGCTTCTGCTGCCACTTGCGAGATGGACGTTGGATTAGAAGTGCTTTGCGACTGCACGTTCTCCATCGCGGTGATGATGTTCTCAGGTCCTGCGGCATAGCCGATACGCCAGCCAGTCATCGCATATGCCTTGGATACACCGTTTAACACCATGGTGCGTGGATACAGGTCAGGACAGGCATCGAGGATGTTGACGAACTTGTCGTCAGTCAGTGCGATGTGCTCATACATGTCGTCCGTCGCGATGAGGATGTTAGGGTGTTTGCGCAACACTTCGCCCAATGCCTTCAGATCAGCCAATGTGTAGACCGCACCAGAAGGATTGCTTGGACTGTTAATGACGATCATGCGCGACTTGGGGGTGATGGCGGCCTCCAGTTGTGCTGGAGTCAGTTTGAAGCCTTGTGCGATGTCAGCTTGCACGATGACGGGCTTGCCTTCAGCGATCAGCACGATGTCTGGATAAGACACCCAGTACGGTGCGGTGATGATGACTTCATCGCCAGGGTTGATGGTTGCTAGCGCCAAGTTGAAGAAACTCTGCTTGCCACCGCAAGAAACGAGGATCTGCTTTGCGGTGTAGTCCAGCCCATTGTCACGTTTAAACTTTGCGATGACGGCTTGCTTGAGAGTCGGTGTGCCACCCACTGCGGTGTACTTGGTGAAGCCCTTGTTGATCGCTGCGATGGCCGCATCTTTGATGTGTTGCGGTGTGTCGAAATCTGGCTCGCCCGTTCCTAGTCCGATGATGTCCTTGCCTTCGGCTTTCAGCTTGGCTGCACGGGCAGCAACGGCAAGAGTGGGGGACGGTTTGATAGCTTGTACGCGAGTGGAGAGAGACACGATATTTCCTTGGGGTTGGACGATGGCGCGAATTATACCTGTGCCGCCAGCGTATCTCTAGCTAGTCTGTTACCCCATGTGACCAGTAACGGCGGTGGGTCTTGCGATAGCTTTCTGCTTTCAATTCCTCAGCATTCAGGTCGATGAGGATCGCACCGTCGGCATCTGAACGTAGCCTTTTAGCCCCCATCTCACCATAGCGTTGCCACACGTCTGGATGGGGATGGTGGAAGCGATTGCGGTAGCCAGCGGTGAACACAACGTATTGAGGCGATACAGCACTAACAAATGCTTCCGAAGATGAGCTCTTGCTGCCGTGGTGGGGAGCAACCAGCAGGGTGGAAGGCAGGTCGTGCATGTGAAGTGCGAGCAAGCGCGACTCAGAAGTCTTTTCGATGTCGCCAACCAACAATACGGATTGTGTGACCACGCTGATGTGCAAGACGCAGCTTTGGTCGTTGTCATGCTTTTTGTCTGAATCATCAAGATCGGCGGGGTGCAGCACTTCAAACTTCACGCCATCCCACTCCCAAGATTTCCCGTCAACACAGGGTTCATGTAGCTTGGTTCGACTCAACAATGGATGGTCTTTTTTCAGAGAAGATGAAACCCACTCGATGGGGAGCGACTGCATCACCGAGTTCGTCCCACCGATATGGTCGATATCATCGTGGCTCAACATCAAGCCATCCAGCTTGTCGATTCCTAGTCCGCGCAACGAAGGGACGAGGATGCGATTGCCGCTATCTGCTTCGCCTGCGAAATCCGGCCCAGTGTCGTACAACATCGCGTGGCTGTGAGTTTGCACTGCCACAGCCAATCCTTGGCCG
>PNNY01000076.1 GCA_013824485.1 Sideroxydans sp. | reverse complement strand
TAAAGGGAGGTCCGCTTCACTCCTGACAGCGGACGTTCAAAACCAAGAGGTTGATGATGATCAATCATCGATAGTTAACCCATAAAAGTGAACCATGTAGTTCTCCAAGTCCACGTATCCATTCACGCAGTGCAACAGGTAAGAAGGTTTTAAAATGTGGTTCGATATTTTCGCGGCGTGAGCTATAGCGTGTCAGGAAGTCAGCCAAGGGTTCGGAGTGCGTGATGTTCATGCTGCCTTTCCCTGCCATCAGGAACTTGCGTCCCACACTCAGCATCGCGTTATATACATCAACGTGAATGCCGGCTTGAGACAACACCTCTGCCGCAATCGATCCGGCGGGGCCGCCGCCGAAGACGGCAACGGTTTTCTGTGGCGCGCTCAAATGACCACTCTGCGTCGTGCTGCCATGTTTAGTCCGATGGCTTGTAGTTGTTCGGCATTCAGCAAGGTCTGCGCCCACGGAAGTAACGTCCCATTCTCTGTTTCGATGTGTGTCGCATAGACGTCGACGAAGTGTTGGGCGATATGCATATCAAGTGATGCCTTGTGATTTTCGGCGATGGCCAGCAGCAATGGCCGCAAGTTGTTCCATGCCGCTTCC
Source organism: Sideroxydans sp. (assembly GCA_013824485.1). GTDB lineage: Bacteria > Pseudomonadota > Gammaproteobacteria > Burkholderiales > Gallionellaceae > Sideroxyarcus. The sequence goes on along the minus strand of PNNY01000076.1, from coordinate 9,086 downwards.
ATCTGCTGGTGTTCCTGCAACAAACTCGTGATGAGCGATGTCACCGTCTGATCGTGTGTCGCGAGGAGTCGAGGGAATAGATCGAGTTCTTCATCTTGATGGTGGTGCTGTCCGGCAGTATCGAAATACCGCAGGATGGCGCGAGCAGCCTGCACTGCCTGTTCGTCACACCCTTGCTTTGATAGGTGTTCACCCAATCTGGTGAGGGTGACGCATTGTGCTTCTATACGGCCGTGACACGCGCGCAGCATCTCCAGTGGGTCGTCGAATGTGTGAGCGGCGGTATTGCCGAGTAATGAATTCATCACAGATTTCTATACCGTGAGCAGCGGGTCGTGCTTGATTGCCGCCATTACGATATAGGCGAAGGCGATCAGCGCGGCTAGCCATGTGTAGAGGCGTATCGCATTCGTCTTGGCGAAGCGGAACGCAAGCATGCCTAGGCCGATATAAACGAGCAGAGCGATGATCTTTGCAGCCAACCAGGGTGAGTTGAATGGGGTATAGCCCAGTTGCCAAGCCAGCAGAATAGCGCTGATAAGTAGTACGGTGTCGATACTGTGCGGAGCGATCTTCACCCAGCGCTGCTGCATGATGGATGACCCACGAAATAGCCAGATGCCGCGCAAAAAGAAAAGGCTGAAGCTAAGGAGGACGCATGTGATGTGAATAGTCTTCAGCATCATTTCTTCAGATTGCTATCTAGTCGGGCTTGCGCATGTGCCTGCGCCTTGTCGTAGATGAGGGAAAGATCAGCCGCGCTGATGTCGATCACACTATCCATCTGCGCCAAAGCCCATTGAATGTCCTCTTGTTCGGGTATGACCCTAGGTTCTTGGGTGGGTGGAATGGGTGCTGCGGGGCGGGAAGGATAACTTCTGCCTGGCAAGATGTTGTTGATGACCAAAGCTAGTACCAATGAGATAAACGTATTCGCGGTGACGATCACGGCTACCCATTGCCAGCCCATCTCGTGAAACTGCCCTGCGGCCAACACCAGAGTCAATGCGGTGGCCCCCCCCGGTGGGTGAAGACAGTTCAAGTAATGCATCAGGACTATAGCTGTGCCGACAGCCATGCCTGCCGCCAAGACTTGGTCGGGGATGAGAAGGCTACATGCCCAACCTGCTAGGGCAGAGAAAAGATGCCCGCCGACCAGATTCCAAGGTTGCGCGAATGGACTATGCGGAGCTGCGAACAGCAACACGGCGGATGCCGCCATCGAACCAAGCAGAAGTAAAGGGAATTCCGGCTGCGGGGAGGCATAAAGTACCAATGCCAGTAGCATGATGGCGACACCGCCCGCGATGCCACTACGGACTTTTTCTGCTAAAGATGTAGCGCTTTTCTGTGGTGCGAAAGTATTGAAGAATGAAGCGAGACTCATTTTTTCAACTTCGCCTTGGTGCCGGGGAGTAGATCCGCCAATGTGCTGCCATCAAGTGTGTCCAAGAACGCTTTTTGTGCGTTGAAGAATATCTTTCTTAAGCGGCAACTCGGCATCAGCGGGCAGCAATCGTTCAAGGCGTCTTCCTTCATGCAATACAGAAGTGCGAGGTTGCTTTCCATCAAACGCACGACATCGCCGACCACTATTTCTGAAGGGTTCCTTGCCAGTCGGATACCCCCGTTCCTCCCGCGTTCGCTGACCACCACTCCCGCAGCGACTAATTGCATGACGACTTTCATCAAGTGGGTCTTTACGATCTCAAAGGCTTCGGAGACTTCCGCGATGGTTGCCGGTTCATCTTTTTGCCCCAGATAGATCAGGGTACGCAGTGCGATATCGGTAGAAAGATTGAGTTGCATAGTGGGTTACCTGTATTCAGCGACGTTATGTTTATGGGTTGCATTCTGCCGCATATTCAGTCCGATTCATAATACATTCAAAATAGTTGCATCTTTATAAAAAAGAGAATACATTGCTTCCCAATGAATCATTAAATGAACTAGGCCCATCAACATGATCGAACCTGCAAGTCTCGGTAATTTCTTCACCATTTTCTTCACTTCTGCGATGGTGATCATGTTAGGTGCACTGTATGCCTTGCTGTTCGCTTTCTCACGCCTCAAAGGTGAAACTCGTCTGATGCCCTTGGCCTACCTTTCGTACGTAGGTCTGTTTATCTCCACTCTTTTTCTGGCCGATGCGGCCAATCTACTGAATCACCCTTTTTGGATAGTGATCGTTGCATTCATGTTGTTGGGGTACTTGTTCGCCCCGCATGCGATTTGGCATCTGTGCGTGGGCACACATGCTGATGAGCATGCAGAGGTAGAGCCAGTGCCGATTAAAGATTTTTAACGTTGAGTAAGGGAGAGAACCATGGCGACAAGTCAGTGGTGGGCATCTGAATCATTCTGGCGCAAGACGGCCATCTGGGTCACCGGCGGGTCATTCGTCGCGCTGATCTTATTGACGATGGACACGCTTCCGCAGATTTCCAGCGGATCAAAACGTGTTCCGGCGTATTCGGTCATCAACTACCGCATCTCATACAAGTTCGACGAGACGCGTCACGTGCAAGTGCCTGTCATCGGTGAGAAAGAGCCTTTGTTCGGTAAAGAGCTGAACGAAGAGGAAGCCGAAGCGTTGGTCAAACTGGGCAAACTGACCACACAGTCGAAGAACTGCATGAACTGCCACACCTTGTTGGGTAACGGTGCTTATTACGCGCCCGATCTCACAAAATCATGGCTAGATCAGTATTGGGGCACCAAAGAAGTGCGCGAAGTACAGATGCTTGAGTTCATCAAAGATCCTTCCGACAAGGTGCACAACAGCATGGGACGGCGCATGCCTAAGTTGGCGATCACTGATGAAGAGGCACGTGGCGTAGTGGCTTTCCTGAAGTGGATGTCCAGCATTGACACCAACGGCTTCCCCTATAACTTCAAATCCATCGAACAGGAGAATTGATCATGGCGACGCTAGGAATGTTGGATAGTGCCAACCTGAACGGTGGGCAGAAGCTGGCGGTGAAATATTTCACTGTGGCAATCGTGTTGTTCGGTGCGCAAGTGTTGTTCGGTCTGCTCTCAGGGCTGCAATACCTGTACCCGGATTTCTTATATGGCGTGTTGGATTTTAGCGTCAATCGCATGGTGCACATCAATGCGTTGGTAGTGTGGTTGCTTTATGGTTTCTTAGGCTCGGTATATTGGCTGCTGGAAGAAGAGTCGCAACATGAAGTGGTAGGACTCAAGCTGGGTAACCTGATCTACTGGGTACTCACTGCGGCGGTCACCGTCGTCGTGTTGGTGTATCTGTTCGTACAGATTGGCCCTGGCAAGGAATCTTCCATCTGGCTAATCAACGAAGGACGTGAATACATCGAAGCGCCGCGTTGGGCTGACATCGGCATCGTGGTCAGCGTGCTGGTGGTGTTCTACAACGTCGCTGCTACTTTCTCCAAAGGCCGTTACACCGGTATCGCAGGTGTGTTGGTGCTGGATATGTTGGCTTTGTTCGGTATCTATCTAGCCGGTATGTTCTACACCACCAACATCTCCATCGACCAATACTGGTGGTGGTGGGTCATTCACTTGTGGGTCGAAGCCACTTGGGAAGTGATGGTCGCGTGCATCATGGCTTACGGCTTGATGAAAGTGTTGGGCGTGAGCCGCAAGATCGTCGAGACATGGCTCTACATCGAAGTCGCCCTGATGTTCGGTTCCGGTATCTTGGGTTTGGGGCACCACTACTTCTGGATCGGCACCCCTGAATATTGGTTCAGCATCGGTGGTTTCTTCTCTGCTCTTGAGCCTATCCCCTTGGTCGCGATGGTGGTGCATGCGGTGTTTGATGCAGGTGCGCGTCATGCCAAGAACAACAATCATCCTGCCATGGCTTGGCTGATCGCTCATGCCTTCGGTAACTTCTTCGGCGCGGGCGTGTGGGGCTTCATGCACACATTGCCGCAGATCAACCTCTACACCCACGGTACACAATGGTCGGCATCGCACGGACACCTCGCATTCTTCGGTGCCTACGCCACCATCATCATCGCCATGTTCTATCTGGGTATTCAACGTTGGCGCGGTGGCACATGGATGTCAGGCGATCTGCCCGGCAATGGCTGGAAATGGAAGTGGGCGTTGGGTCTGCTCAACCTCGGCATGGTCGGTATGACGGTCTCGATGTTGGTCTCTGGTTACGTGCAGTCACAGATCGAACGCGCAATCGAAGGTTCGACTTGGATGGGATATTTCGCCGCTCAGATACATCCTTGGTTCGTTCAGGGCATGTGGTGGCGTGAAGTGTTCGGCGTGATGTTCTTGGTTGGTTTCGTATTACTGGTGTGGGACTTGCTGACCATCGGCAAGGGCGAGAGCCGCGCCATGCAGCCAGCAGCTTCGGAGAATTGATCTAAAAAGAAAGTTGATAGCCCACTTGGACGTGTTTCAGGTGGGCTTTTTTCTGAGAAATAGAAATGTAGTTTCGGTGATTCACTTTTCAAAATGAGGAGATGATGATGAGAACAAGATTCAATAAGACGCTAACAGCGCTGGCCGTCTTGGCCGCGTTGCCATTTGCTGCTTATGCGGCTGAAGCGGCGCGAGTCGCACCTGAAGTCGGGGCGCACCACGCAGGCACGTCACCCGTTGGCGCAGTGATCATGCATAAGAACGCCAACGCGGATGCACCCAAGATGACTGCCGCTGAATTCGACGAGGCACGCCAACTTTACTTCGAGCGATGTGCAGGTTGCCATGGTGTGCTACGCAAGGGTGCTACTGGTAAGCCGCTGACGCCAAGCACGACCATCGGACAAGGGACGGAATATCTCAAGGCCTTCATCGGCTATGGATCCCCTGGCGGTATGCCCAACTTTCTGACTTCGGGCGATTTCACCGAAGCAGAGGTCGATCTGATGGCACGTTACCTTCAACAAGAACCCCCTATTCCACCCGAGTGGGGTATGAAGGACATGACCAATAGTTGGAAGTTGATCATCAAGCCTGAGGATAGGCCCAAGAAGAAGATGAACAAGGTCAACCTGAAGAACGTATTCTCGGTGACCTTGCGTGATGCGGGTGAGGTAGCTCTGATCGACGGCGATACCAAACAGATCTGGGGCATCGTCAAGACGGGTTATGCGGTTCACATCTCGCGTGTCTCGGCATCGGGTCGTTATGTGTATGTCATCGGGCGCGATGGCAAGTTGGACTTGATCGACATGTGGTATGAACAACCTACCGTGGTGGCGACACTCAAAGTGGGTATCGAGGCGCGTTCCGTCGAGACTTCTAAATTCAAAGGCTTCGAAGATAAATATGCGGTCGCGGGTTCTTACTGGCCGCCTCAATACGTCATCACCGAGGGCGACACACTCAAGCCATTGAAGATCGTCTCCTCGCGCGGTATGACGGTAGATGGCGAATACCATCCCGAGCCACGCGTCGCTTCGATCGTTGCGTCACCGCACAAGCCAGAGTGGGTCATCAATCTGAAAGAGACCGGCATGATCCAGTTGGTGGATTACTCCGATATCAAGAACTTGAAGACCACCACCATCGAGTCAGCCAAGTTCTTGCATGACGGCGGCTGGGATTCGACCAAGCGATACTTCTTGGTTGCGGCCAATGCCTCTAACAAGGTGGCAGTAGTGGACACCAAGCTGGGCAAATTGACTGCGTTGGTAGAGACGCAACCCAAGCCACATCCAGGTCGTGGCGCTAACTTTGTGCATCCTAAGTTTGGCCCAGTGTGGGCGACATCCCATCTGGGTGCAGACGTGATCACCTTGATTGGAACCGATCCAGTGAAACATCCGAAGCAAGCATGGAAAGTGGTGCAGGAGTTACAGAATCACGGTGGAGGTTCGCTGTTCGTGAAGACGCATCCGAAGTCCAATAACCTGTGGGCTGATGCACCGTTGAATCCAGATAAAGACGTGTCGCAATCGGTGACGGTGTACGACATCAAGAATCTGGACAAGAAACCCGAAGTGATCAACATCGTCAAACTGTCTGGCCTGCCAGAGAGCAAAGCGGTGAAACGTGTGGTGCATGCCGAGTACAACATGGCAGGGGATGAAGTCTGGTTCTCGCTGTGGGCCGGTAAGACAGAGCAGTCTGCCATCGTGGTCATGGATGACAAGACACGCAAAGTGAAAGCGGTCATCAAAGATCAACGTCTCATCACGCCGACGGGCAAGTTCAATATCTGGAACACGCAAGAAGATATCTACTAAGTCGTAGTCAGTCCCGCAAAGGGCGGGGTCATCCCGCCCTTTTTTCGGCATAAGAGAATGATGAATACTCAATCAAGCGTTACCCAAATTATATTTTTGTGGTCTTATATTGCGATTGCGCCCGTGGCGGCGTGGGCGGAAGACGGTAGTCAATCATCATTAGATGAAGTGGTTGTGACCGCGACACGGACAGGTGTGATGGCTTCAGATGCGCCAGCCGCAGTCACCGTTGTAAAAGAAAGCGACATTCAGAACAAGAACGCATCTCGCTTGGGGGATGCACTAGACCAAGTCCCCAGTCTCTACCTACGCGGTGGTGCATTAGGTCAATCACAAGGCACAGTCGGGACCAGCGGCATGTCGCTGCGCGGCATCGATCAAACGCGGACACTCGTCCTGCTGGATGGACAACCGATACAAGATGCGGCAACGGGAAAAGTGAATTGGCGCACACCGTTCATGGAGGATATCGAGCGTATCGAAGTCGTGCCGGGTGCCTTCTCTTCTTTGTACGGCAGCAACGCCATCGGGGGGGTGGTCAACATCATCACCAAGCAACCGACTAAGCGTGAACTGACAGCGAAAGTAAAAAAAGGCTGGGGCGATGCCAGTGGTGAAGACGCGAGCGTGTATTACCGCGACAAGATGGAGAATGGATTTGGTTTCTCCGGCGGTGTGGGACGTCAGGTGCGCGATGGTTATGTGAATGACTTTATCGTCAAGGCACCCGTAGCAGGTGTAGCAGGGACGAGTGTCAATGGTGCGCAGGCCATCACCACGCGCGAAGGTGTGCCAATTTATCTGATCGGTGATCTAGGCAAGACGCCGTGGCAAGCCAACAATGCCACCGCAAAATTCTTCTATGACTTGAATGCGCGGGACAAGGTGTTCGCAGGTGTCAATTTTCAAGAGACCAAGGTGGGCTACACCCAATTTCATTCCTATCTCAGCAACGCTACGACAGGTGCGCCTGTCACGAGCGGCACACTCGGTATCAACGGACAGAAAGTCACATTCGCGAATGCAGATTTCGCACCATTTTCTTCCCTGCCGCTGTATGAAGCCTCGACTCGATATTTCGCTGGATATGACGGCAGCATTGGCAATGACATGCTGTTGAAGATCGACCTGGCCAAGATAGAGCGTGCTTACAATTTTTCAGCAGCGGGAGCGACAACGCTTTGGAATAACGGCACAGGTTCATGGTCTGATTCTCCCAACAGTGGTATCGACGGAACAGCGCAGCTCAGTTTGCCGTTGAGCGATACACATTTCATGGTTACGGGATTTGCACTTCACCAAGACGAAGTGAATCAGAAGATCTACGCACTCTCCAATTGGCGTGATTCGTCGACTAAGACGGCACTGAGCAGCGGCTACAACGGGCACTCGACAACGACTTCTGTTTTTGTGCAGGAAGAGTTCAGTGCGGCAGAAGCACTGAAGGTCTATGTGGGTGGACGCTGGGATGCTTGGCGCGCTCAGGGTGACAATTTCACAACCACAAGTACGGCTCAATTCGCTGAGCGCAAAGTAACTGCCTTCAGCCCCAAGGTCTCAGCGACTTACAAGCCGATGGATTCATTGGTGTTGCGCACTTCATTTGGACGTTCGTTCCGCGCGCCGACCAATCAAGACCTATACAGTTCATCCACCAGTCGGGGCAGGACGACGACAGGCGACCCCAACCTCCAGCCTGAACGCGCGGAGACATTGGAAGTGGGTGGTGAGTGGCGAGCGAGCGAAGTACTTAAATTGACGGCCACGGTTTATGAGACAAGACTCAGCGATCTCATTTATGTGAAACAAGTCACCGTCGTTGCGCCGCTGCTTTCGCAACGCATTAATGCAGGTAAAGCCAGCGTGCGCGGGGTCGAGTTGGGCGCGTCGCATACATTGCTAGAAGGGGTGGTTGTAGATGCCAACTACGCCTACATCGATTCAAAGATTCTGGAAAATCTGGCTGATCCATTGAGTGTTGGAAAACGTCTGACCGATGCGCCCAAAAACATCATCGGCATCAGCCTTACAGCTCTGCGTGGTGATTGGTCGGGAAGTGTGAATGCGCGTTATGTGAGCCACATCTTTTGGAATGCACAAAACACCGACGTAGTCGAAGGTGTGCCCGGAAGTTACGACGCGCACACCTTGGTGAATGCCAAAGTTGGATATGCGTTCACTACAAGTATCAAGACTTCACTCGCCATCAATAATCTGCTGGATACCAAAGCGTATTCTTACTTCTTGCTTCCAAGACGCAATCTCATAGCCGAATTGGATTTTTCTTTCTGACAACGGCACGCATGAAGTCATGCGTGTTACCTGAAACATTCAAATACACACACTATGCTAAATAACTTCACTGCTGCTCCCCATCGCGTCATGTTCTTTGGGGGCGCAATTCAAAGCCTTGCTGTGATGCTGTGGTGGACGCTGGAATTGGCGACGCGTTATGGCATCGTCGGACAAACTATGAGTTGGGTTGTCGCGCCGAGTGCTGCACATGGCTTTATGATGATCTACAGTCTGTTGCCCTTCTTCATGTTCGGCTTCTTGATGACGACTTTCCCGCGCTGGATGGCGGGTAAAGAGATTTCATCCAAGCTCTATGTAACTGCATTCGTATTTATGTTTCTAGGCGCGGTTGGGTTCTATGTGGGCTTGATTTTCAGTGCGGCGATTTTGGTTATGGCAGTCGTCTGTGCCTTAGTAGGATGGGGCATTGCACTGTATGCATTGGTGAGAGTGTTGCTGGAGACACGTCCTGGTGATAAACGTCATCCCATTGTTTTGTCTATAGCGCTCGCATTCGGATGGTACGGTCTAGCGAGTTACCTTGTTTGGTTGCTTACCGATGAATCGGTCTTTTTGAATCTCTCTATTCAGAGT